>CAZEAQ010000276.1:0-1515 GCA_964510145.1 uncultured Bordetella sp. | reverse complement strand
TTCAAGAAGAGGCCGTGGTTCAACTGGCTGATTTGATTCAAGAAAAAACCCAGCCTGACGGTTTGGCCATCGTCATGGAGGCCAGTCATTTCTGTATGTCTTGGCGCGGTGTAAAAGATATGGACAGCAAGATGATCAATTCGGTCATGCGTGGTGCTTTCTTAAAAGACCCCAATTTGCGTCGCGAGTTTTTGTCTCTGATTCCTAAGAAGGATTGATGCCATGTTGGTTCGTTTGTTGTATGTCAGTCGTGCGGTTCATCCTGAAAATCCAGAGCAAACCGAATCTATTTTGACCAGCGCTCGTGAGCACAACTTGTCCAACGGCATTACCGGTGTGCTTTGCTACGGTGGCGGCATTTACTTGCAAGCCCTTGAGGGCGGACGCAATCAGGTAAACGATTTGTACACCCACATCGTCAAAGACCCGCGCCATAAAGACGTGGTGGTTTTGGCCTATGAAGAAATTTCTGAGCGCCGCTTTGGCGGGTGGACGATGGGCCAAGTTCGTTTGGACAAACTCAATCCCTCTATCGTGTTGAAGTATTCCGAAACGCCTGAGCTCGATCCTTACAGTGTTTCTGGCAAAGTTTCTTTTGCGTTGCTAGAAGAGTTGATGGCGACGGCGTCCATCATTGGCCGCGCTTAACTTTGTAGCTTCGTGACGCTGCTATTGGGCTGCGATTTCAGCAGCAGCCCCTCTAAACGCAAACCCATTGTGATCGCTTTAGGACACGCCCAAGCGGGACGTGTGCAGCTGCAAAGCCTTGTGCGCTTTGACACTCTGCCTGCTTTTGCTGAGTGGCTCAAGCAGCCTCAAGCGTGGGTCGGCGGTTTTGATTTGCCTTTCGGCTTGCCCCGTGAGCTCGTAAAAACTTTGCAATGGCCCTCGCAGTGGTTGCCTTGCATGCGGCATTACACCTCGCTCAGTCGCGCGGAGATACGCGATACCTTTAAAGCCTTTTGTGATGCACGCCCCGTAGGAGGTAAATTTGCCCATCGAGCGACTGATGCGCCCGCAGGTTCAAGCCCGTCTATGAAATGGGTCAACCCGCCTGTGGCTTATATGTTGCACGCCGGCTTGCCTTTACTCTTAGATGCAGGGGTAACGATGCCCCGCCTCCATCAAGCTGATCCCATGCGCATTGCGCTAGAAGCCTACCCGGGGCTCTTGGCGCGTGAGCTAATCGGCAACACCAGCTACAAAAGCGACGACAAAACCAAACAAACACCCGAGCGTTTAATTGCTCGCAAGCAATTGCTACAAGCGCTCGAGCTGGGTCAAACTCGCTTAGGTCTTCGTCTCAAACTCACCCATGCCCAACACGGCACCTTGGTGGACGATGCATCAGGCGACAGCCTAGATGCAGTGCTTTGTATGGTGCAAGCCGCATGGGCGCAAGCGCAATACGAAGCGGGCGACGTGCACTATGGTTTACCCGTTTGCGACCCATTAGAGGGCTGGATTGTGAGTGCCTAGGTGGTGCTAACGCTCAGACTCTAAATCGGGTATTCG
>CAZEAQ010000275.1:0-1523 GCA_964510145.1 uncultured Bordetella sp. | reverse complement strand
AGTTTTTGCCTGCGTATTTGGGCGCAGTTCCATGTGTGGCCTCAAAACAAGCCACGGTGTCAGACATATTGGCGCCGGGCGCAATGCCAATCCCGCCAACTTGAGCGGCCACAGCATCAGAGATGTAGTCGCCGTTCAGATTCAACGTAGCCACCACAGAATATTCGGCGGGACGCATGAGGATTTGCTGCAAAAAGGCGTCCGCAATGACGTCTTTGATGATGATGGACTTGCCAGTTTTGGGGCTGGTCACACGACACCAGGGCCCGCCATCAATCAACTTAGCGCCAAATTCTTTTTGTGCCAGCGCTAAAGCCCAATCACGAAAGCCCCCTTCGGTGAACTTCATGATGTTGCCTTTGTGAACAATCGTCACACTGGGTTTGTCATGGTCAATTGCGTATTGAATGGCTTTGCGGATAAAGCGCTCCGTGCCCTCAATCGAGACGGGCTTGACGCCAATCGCCGAGGTATCTGGAAAGCGAATGGTGGTCGCGCCCATCTCGTTTTTCAAAAATTGAATCAGCTTCTTAGCCTCGGCACTTTCTGCTGCGTATTCAATACCTGCGTAAATGTCCTCCGAGTTTTCACGGAAGATGACCATGTTGGTTTTTTCAGGCTCCTTCAAAGGTGAAGGAACACCCTTGAAATACTGCACAGGACGCAGACAAACGTAGAGGTCAAGCGCTTGCCGCAGCGCCACGTTGAGCGAACGAATACCGCCTCCAACCGGCGTGTTCAAAGGGCCTTTGATGGACACCTTGTAATCGCGCATCGCCTCAGCCGTTTCGTCAGGCAACCAGACGTCTTCACCGTAAATTTTTGTCGCTTTATCGCCTGCAAAAAGCTCCATCCAGCAAATTTTGCGCTTCCCGCCGTAAGCCTTGGCAACGGCAGCGTCCACCACTTTGAGCATCACGGGCGTGACGTCTTGGCCCACGCCATCCCCTTCAATGAAAGGAATGATGGGATGGTCAGGCACGGCCAGAGAATTGTCTGGATTGACCGTGATTTTTTGACCTGAGGCTGGCACTTGAATGTGCTGATAAGACATGAACAACGCTCCAAAAACGGATAGCTTTGCAACAGATTCTAGCGAGCGGAACCCGTTTTTTCGGCCTGATATACAGTTCGTTTTATGAAACGCGCCCTCTTTTTCCTTCTTTTGTCTGGCTTCCATTTTTTCGGATTCGCACAGACCCCGCAAACCAACTTAAACCGCATTAAATTGCAGGCCGGCATGTACCAAATTGATGCACAAGTGGCTCAGACTCCCGATCAGAGAAGCATTGGCTTGATGTTTAGATCGGAAATGCCACAGCACGAAGGTATGTTGTTCGTCTTCGAGCAACCGGCTGTTCAGTGTTTTTGGATGAAAAACACCCTCTTGCCTTTGACCGCCGCTTTCATCGACGACGATGGAACCATCGTGAATTTGGCAGACATGAAGCCACAAAGCACCGATTCGCATTGCTCAGCCAAACCAGTCCGCTTTGTTCTCGAAATGCACCAAGGATGGTTTG
>CAZEAQ010000274.1:0-1539 GCA_964510145.1 uncultured Bordetella sp. | reverse complement strand
GCACCGAGCGCGTCGATCTCAGCCGTTACCAGCTGCCAGTGATTGCGGCCTCTGAACAAGAGCTGAGCCAGCACGACGAAGTGCTGACGCAGTTGGATAAATCGAGCGGTGGCAAGACGGTTTGGCGAAATCTGGAAAATTCTGTGGCATAATGACGCTCTTTCCAGCAATGGAGAGCGGTAAAAATGGGCGATTAGCTCAGGGGTAGAGCACCACATTCACACTGTGGGGGTCGCAAGTTCGAAACTTGCATCGCCCACCATTCTTACCAAACACATCGCATATCAAAGGCTCCGCAAGGAGCCTTTTGTGTTTTTGGGTCGGCCAAGATAAGGCAAACTACACGTATTCCTTTTCATCAGGAGATGGTCTTGAAAATCCTTGTGCTCAACGGCATCAACCTCAATATGTTCGGCAAACGTGACCCTGCGCAATACGGCACGGCAACGTTGGATGACATCAATTCCAAAGTGATGGCATTGGGCCAAGAGCTGGGTGCGCAAGTGACATGTTTTCAGACCAACCATGAAGGAGAGATGGTTGAGCGCATTCATCAAGCCTTTCATGACGCCGTTGATGCGGTGGTGATCAATGCCGGCGCTTGGACGCACTACAGCTATGGCATTCGTGATGCGCTGGCCATTTTGAAGTGCCCAATCATTGAGGTGCACATGTCCAACATCCATGCGCGTGAGGAGTTTCGCCATCACTCGGTGTTTGCTGACATCGTCAAAGGCCAGATTTGCGGCCTGGGCGTGGAGAGCTATTTGCAGGGCTTGCGCGCAGCCGTGCAGGAGGTTCAGGCTTCGACCTGAGCGCAGCGTTCAGCTTCGGCGTTCATGCCCTCTTTTTCTACAGCGAAAAAGCCAGGCATATTGAATCGGTTGAGGCTTGGGTAGCTAGAAAATGCCATGGTCCAATCGCCAAAGCGGCGCGTGTCAATGCGGTCACGGGCCAACACCTCAAGATCAAAGTGGCGGTGATCACGCTGAAGACTCTTCCAAAGTGACTCCACCGCCTCTGGTGTTCCTTCAATGCATTGCACAAACACTTCTTCGGTGTAGAGCAAATGGCCCGTGATGCCCAGACGAGCGTTTTTCGCACGCGCTTCAGAGAGCATGTTGAACAGGTGCAAGCTCCCCAAAGTGTTGGTGGCTTTTGATCGGTAAAGCAGGCGTTCTAGCACGGTGAGTTTGAACAATAAAGTTCGAAAATCTTACGAAGTTTTGGTTTAAAAAAACTTACGAACTTGTATAAGACATCCAGGCGATATAGGCCAAAGAAAAGCCCCCAGAAGCGCATGGCTGCTGAGGGCTTCGCTATTTTGACGTAGACGCGTGGCTTACATCGTGTCAATGAAGCTGCGCAGTTTGTCGCTGCGGCTGGGGTGCTTCAACTTGCGCAAGGCCTTGGCTTCGATTTGACGGATGCGCTCGCGCGTGACGTCAAACTGTTTGCCCACTTCTTCCAAAGTGTGGTCGATGGCCATTTCGATGCCAAAGCGCATGCGCAGCACTTTGGCTTCGCGTGGGGTGAGGC
>CAZEAQ010000273.1:0-1547 GCA_964510145.1 uncultured Bordetella sp. | reverse complement strand
AGCGTTAAGGCGGGTCAAGTTCTGGCCCGCATTGATCCAACTGAATATCAGCGTAGATGGCAACAAGCGCAAGAGCAAGCCTTAGCAGCCAAATCTCAAATGGAGATTGCACAACGTCTTTGGGACAGCAACAAAGCTCTTGTCGATCAAGGCTTCATTTCTAAGGCGGCGATGGACAATTCTTTAGCCTCTTTTCAGGGCGCAATTGCCAGTCATAAGGCCTCTATGGCAGGGGCGGACGTTGCACGTAAATCGCTGGATGACGCCACCTTGAAAGCACCTTTCGCTGGGCTGATTGCCGTTCGCTCTGCCCAGTTAGGCGAACGTGTCGGTGTTGACACAAAGGTTTTAGAACTTGTTGATTTGAGCCAGCTTGAAGTCGAGGTGCCGCTAAGCCCTAGCGAATCTATCGACGTTCGTGTCGGACAAGTGGCGAATTTGCAAGTGGAAGATCGCAATGAGTGGGTTAACGCAACGGTAAAACGTATTGCGCCAAGTGCGCAAACGGGAAGTCGTAGCGTCATGATTTATTTAACACTCAATAAGCCTGCAGGATTGCGCCATGGACTATTTGCAAAAGGCATATTAGGGCTGGATCGTCATTCAGTTTTAGCTGTTCCGTTAAGCGCCATTCGATCAGACCGCTCACAACCTTACGTTCAATTGGTAGAGAAAAATGGAGATCAATTCCAAGTCGTCCACAAGACCGTTCAAATGGGCATTCGTGGAATCGACAACTCTCAAACCGAGTCAGAGCCTTGGGTCGGTGTCACGGGCATCGATGCTGGCAGCATGGTTTTATTGGGACAAGTCGGCTCTTTGCGCGAAGGCATTCGCGTGAAATTCACCTCGCCACTGAAGCCCTAAATCTATGTGGTTCACCAAAGTCAGTCTTAAAAATCCGGTCTTTGCGACCATGGTCATGCTTGCCATTGTTGTTTTGGGGCTCTTCTCACTGCAACGTTTAAAGATTGATCAATTTCCAAATATTGACTTCCCTGTAGTGGTAATAACGACCGAATATCCAGGCGCATCGCCCGAAATTGTCGAAAGCGAAGTCAGTAAGAAAATTGAAGAAGGCGTTAACTCCATTGCAGGCATCAATGCACTGACCTCTAGAAGCTATGAAGGCATGTCAGTCGTGGTCATTGAATTTCAACTCTATGTTGATGGGCGAAAAGGTGCAGATGATGTTCGTGAGAAAGTAGCCTCCATAAGGCCCACACTTCGTGCAGAAGTCAAAGAGCCTAGAGTTCTTCGATTCGATCCATCCAGCCGGTCCATTTGGTCGCTTGCTGTTTTAGCTGATAAGTCTTCGTCAGAGGCAAGCTCTGTTTCATCTGTTGAGATGACCAATTGGGCCGATCAGGTTTTAAAGAAACGCCTTGAAAACGTCAGAGGCGTTGGCTCGGTTTCTTTGGTAGGCGGAACAAAAAGAGAAATAAATTTATACCTCAATCCTCAAGCTATGGAGTCGCTTGGGATAAGCGCTGATCAAGTGGTGAACGCTGTCAAAACGGAGAGCCAAGATCTACCCGTTGGCAGTT
>CAZEAQ010000272.1:0-1547 GCA_964510145.1 uncultured Bordetella sp. | reverse complement strand
AGCGTTAAGGCGGGTCAAGTTCTGGCCCGCATTGATCCAACTGAATATCAGCGTAAGTGGCAACAAGCGCAAGAACAAGCCTTGGCAGCCAAATCTCAAATGGAGATTGCCCAGCGTCTTTGGGACAGCAACAAAGCTCTTGTCGATCAAGGCTTTATTTCTAAGGCGGCGATGGACAATTCTTTAGCCTCTTTTCAGGGCGCGATTGCCAGTCATAAGGCCGCTATGGCAGGGGCTGACGTTGCACGTAAATCGCTGGATGACGCCACCTTGAAAGCACCTTTCGCTGGGCTCATCGCCGTTCGCTCTGCTCAGTTAGGCGAACGTGTCGGTGTTGACACAAAAGTTTTAGAACTTGTAGATTTGAGCCAGCTTGAAGTTGAGGTGCCGCTAAGCCCTAGCGAATCTATAGACGTTCGTGTCGGACAAGTGGCTAATTTGCAAGTGGAAGATCGCAATGAGTGGGTCAGCGCCACGGTAAAACGCATTTCGCCAAGCGCGCAAGTGGGAAGTCGTAGCGTGATGATTTATTTAGCACTCAGTAAGCCCGCAGGATTACGTCATGGTCTATTTGCAAAAGGCATATTGGGACTGGATCGTCGTTCAGTTTTAGCAGTTCCACTTAGCTCCATTCGAGCAGACCGATCACAACCCTACGTTCAATTGGTGGAGAAAAATGGAGATCAATTACAAGTCGTCCACAAGAACGTACAAATGGGCATTCGCGGCATCGACAACTCTCAACCCGAGTCAGAGCCTTGGGTCGGCGTCACGGGAATTGATGCGGGCAGCATGGTTTTATTGGGACAAGTCGGCTCTTTGCGCGAAGGTATTCGCGTGAAATTTACCTCGCCACTGAAGCCTTAAAGCTATGTGGTTCACCAAAGTCAGTCTTAAAAATCCGGTCTTTGCGACCATGCTCATGCTTGCCATTGTTGTTTTGGGGCTTTTCTCCCTGCAACGTTTAAAGATTGATCAATTTCCAAACATTGACTTTCCTGTGGTTGTAATCACGACTGAATATCCAGGCGCATCGCCCGAAATCGTCGAAAGCGAAGTCAGTAAGAAAATTGAAGAAGGCGTTAACTCCATTGCAGGTATCAATGCACTGACATCTCGAAGCTATGAAGGCTTGTCGGTCGTGGTCATTGAATTTCAACTCTACATTGATGGGCGAAAAGGTGCGGACGATGTTCGAGAGAAAGTAGCTTCTATTCGACCCACACTTCGTGCAGAAGTCAAAGAGCCTAGAGTTCTTCGATTCGATCCATCTAGTCGCGCCATTTGGTCGCTCGCTGTTTTAACTGATCAGACATCGTCAGATGCAAACACCATTTCATCTGTCGAGATGACCAATTGGGCTGATCAAGTTTTAAAGAAAAGACTTGAAAACGTCCGAGGCGTTGGCTCGGTTTCATTGGTCGGCGGAACCAAAAGAGAAATAAATTTATACCTTAACCCCCAAGCTATGGAGTCCCTTGGGGTAAGCGCGGATCAAGTGGTGAACGCTGTCAAAACGGAGAGCCAAGATCTACCCGTTGGCAGTT
>CAZEAQ010000271.1:0-1552 GCA_964510145.1 uncultured Bordetella sp. | reverse complement strand
TGTATCGCAAGCTGATTCAAGACAAAGGCATTCGCGCTGAATAAACGTTTTCTTTCACGATCATGAACACCCCATCCACCCTCACCTTAAATGCACTTCAAGCGTTCATAGAAAACGCTTTGGCCAGTCAAGGCTTGCCACAAGAAGATGCTCACAAAGTATCGCAACTCATGGCCGAAGCCGACCTTCAAGGCTCGGACGGACACGGCATTATTCGATTGCCGCAATACATCAAACGCATTCGTGCGGGTGGCATCAACAAACACCCCAAGATACGCGTTGTGCACGAGCGCTCCGCAATGGCTGTGGTGGACGGCGACAACGGAATGGGTCACCTAGTGGTTTCTCATGCCGTTGACTTGGCCATTGAAAAAGCCAGCGAGGCGGGCGTCGCTTGGGTCAGCACACGCTTCAGCAATCACGCAGGGCCTGCTTCTCTTTACTCGCGTCGCCCCCTACAACACAACATGCTCGGCTTGTACTTCGCAGTTGGCAATGCCAACCACTTGCCGCCTTGGGGGGGCATGGATATGTTGCTGTCCACAAACCCAATCTCTGCAGGTATTCCAACCGACCAGGAGCCTCCTGTCGTACTCGACATGGCCACCACGGTTGCGGCCTACGGCAAAGTGAAAGCAAAAGCCAAGCGCGGCGAAATGATGCCGCCAGGTTGGATGATTGATCGCCAAGGTAAACCGCTACTCGACCCTAACAAATCGAACGAAGGTTTCTTACTTCCCATTGGCGATCACAAAGGCTATGGATTGGCTTTAATCGTGGGACTGCTGGCAGGCACTTTAGGCGGAGCAGCGATGGGACGTGATGTGATTGACTTCAACGCCGACCATGTGAGCGTCACCAACACAGGACAAGCCATTTTGGTGATTGACTTGGCCGCGTTTGGCGACCCTGAGCATTTCAAACACGAAGTTGATCGACTCGTGCGTGACATTCGCAACAGCGACAAGCTCCCTGGTGTTGAACGCATTTGGTTACCTGGCGAACAAAGCCATGAAAAACGCGAGCGCTATGCCAAGCAAGGTATTCCGATTGCACCTGCGCTGATTAACGAGCTCAACACTCTGGCTGCCGAACTTGGCATTGCGCCCCTCACGCACTCTTAAATCATGATCACTTCATTTAATCCAGCCACCGGCGAAACGCTGGCCACATTTAATGCACACGACGATGCACACATTGAAGACACCTTAGCTCAAGCTGATCGTGCGCAAAAAAAATGGGCAGCTTTGTCTCTGTCCGAGCGCTTGCCTTTTTTGCTCAATGTCGCCAAAACTTTGCGACGCAACAAAGAGTCATTAGCACGCATCATCACGCTTGAGATGGGAAAACCCCTCGCTGAGGCAATCGGCGAAGTCGAAAAATGCGCTTGGAATTTTGAATACTACGCCGAGAGTGCTCCGAGTTTTTTAGACGATCTCATCATCCCTAGTGCCGCAACAGACAGTCGCGTGGTGTACGACCCATTGGGCTTGATCTTGGCGGTGATGCCTTGGAACTATCCGTTTTGGCAAGTCATGCGCGCCGCCGCTCC
>CAZEAQ010000270.1:0-1558 GCA_964510145.1 uncultured Bordetella sp. | reverse complement strand
ACACCTTGACCCATAGATTGGCATGCGCTTCTAGCCATTTTTTGGCCAGTTGCGTGTCGCCTTCTTGTGAGGGATGAAAGTGTGGTCGCAAATAACGCATCAAAGGTAAGGCGCATCGCCATACGGCGCCATGCCGGCCCCACAGGAATAGAAAGCCGTCCCACCATGTGCGTGATTTCATCAGACTACCGTCGTCCCACAAATTGAGGGTGGTTTGTCGCACACAGTCTGTCAAAAAAATCAAAACGACATAAGCAAACCAAAAAATTCGACGGCGGTAAGACCCACCGAGCTTCTCGTAAAGATCGAAGGCAATGGTTTTGTGTTCACATTCTTCGCTTGCATGCCATTGCCAGAGTGTTCGAAATGGTTCATCGGCGTTGAGAAACCAATCGCCAGAGCCCTCTTGGTGGCGCAATGTTTGTTCGCCAAAAATGGCGGTGAAGTGTTCCAGCGCCGATGTGATGGCCAATTCATTCAACGCTTGTATTTCTCGGGTTTGGTTTCGACTGAACTGCCTGCCCGAAGCAATTCGGGCGCGTGCACGGGTTTCCCAATGGTTGCGCAAGCCTTGTGCTGTCAATTGCGCGTTGAATAAACCGTGCAAGTGACGATGGGTGGCTTCTTGGCCCATAAATCCGAGTGTGTTTGTGTGCATCTCTTTGGAAATCGATGCAGCGGGCAGCGCTGCCAATCCCTTTTGCACTGCCTCGATGAAAAATTGTTCACCGACAGGAAAACTCATGGATAAAGCGTTGGCAAATGCCGTGCGAAATGCGTCGCCACCATTCCAGTGTCGAGCCAATGGTTGCCGCAAATTAACCATCAATCGACGGACCACGAGGGAAGACATGGATGATTCAGATGCGGATAGATGTTGAGTCATTTTTGAATTTAAAATAATTTAAAAGAATTATTTTTATATTCAAATAGAATTTTTAATTATTCATATTGCTCATGTTTTGAGGTGGGTAATGTAGGAGAGCCTAACTATGACGAAATCGTTGCCGCGCGTGCGCCGGGCCCCTTCTCAAGACCGTGCGTTGCACACGGTGAATGCCATATTGGACGCCACAGCTCAGGTTATTGAGCAACATGGGTTGCTCGGGTTGACGACCAATAAAGTTGCGGTCAAGTCCGGCTTTTCAATTGGCACGCTGTACCAATACTTTCATAACAAAGAGGTACTTTTAGCCAGACTGGTGACAAGAGGTCGAGAGATCGTCTTAGCGGATCTGCACGCTTACTTATTGCAAGTCGAAGCACTCGACCGTCCTGAGTTGCTTCATCCGCAGGATTTGTTTAGGGAGTTCATACGGATTCAAATCGGAGGATTGGCTAAAGGAGGGCACTTCAGACGAAAAGTCATACGTCAATGTTGGCGCATGGAGAATGTGGATGAGACGGCAGAAGCAATTCGCGAAATTTCTGATCGCATCATGATTTGTTTACAAAGAATTCAGCACCCTTTGCTTCGCAAGCCAACGCCAGCACTGATGTTCACGGTGTCGCGGGCCGTAACCGGCGTTATTCGAAGTGCCTCGCTGGAGAATGCCGC
>CAZEAQ010000269.1:0-1577 GCA_964510145.1 uncultured Bordetella sp. | reverse complement strand
TTAGCGCAAGAGTGCCCACTTCTTCTTCAGAAAATTCAACAACCACTTGGAACAAGCCTGCATCTGTGGTGAGGGTGGTGCGGCTGAATGTGACAGGGCATCCTGCTTCAATTTGTAGATGCAAAGTGGCAGCTTCTAGCGCATGCGCCATGCTGAGTTTGACTTTGTGATCAGTCGGACGCAAGTTGCCAACACCGGGGAAAAGATTACGCAGTTGGCTCTCGAAGTGTGGGTGTTCGCTCAAGTCGACTTCGACACCTTCACAACGCACCATCGCTTCAACAGAGGGGTGACGAGACCATAAGTTTGGACCGCGCAGGGCGCGGATACGAGAGACTTCCATTAACTATTCATCCTTGCAAAGTCTTTGGCTACTTGATGTTTTTGTTGCCCGAAATTTTTTAATCCAGCGCGAATCAGCAGTGGCGCAATGTCTAACGCCCACGCCGTAGCGACGGTTGCCACCAAGGTGGAAATGTGCAGCCCACCTTTTAACAACCGTGCGATTAATTCGAGGTCGAGATGAAAGAGCTGCGTCTCTTGGTCGCCTCGCGCCAACACAGCGTGCCCTTCTTTGATGAACACAGCGCGACCGCCTTCTTTCAAGTGCGCGAGTACGGTCGCGTTTTCGTGAGAGGTGGCGTAATACACAACCTCTCCATCACTCAGTTCAGCCAAAGAGGTCACCGCTGGTTCGTCAGCGTTTAACACGGCTGCGCCTTCTGGAAGCACTAAATCGACTTGCGTGCGGATGACCGTGCGCATTTGATCGGCAGTTTGAATGTCGTGCTGCTGAATGAGTGTGTCATCTGTCTCTGGCATGTTGGTCACAACACCCACCAAGCAACGGTCGTAGGCCAAACCTTCGTTCAAAATATGAGCGGGAGTGGTTTCAAAAACTGCAGCATCGAGAGCGCGGTTAATGAGCAACCGCTCTGATGCTTCAAACCCACGCGCATCGTATTTACCCAAGTGTTGCTGGTCCATAAAAAGACCGTCTTTGCAAGCTAAGCCCGTTCTGCGACCAGACAAATGCAAGAGCCAAGCCACCAACTCAGATAACTGCGTGGTTTGTTGCGTTCCCACAATGCCAACCACCGGAATACGACCCGATTCATTGGAACCAAATAAGTGCTCGACGATCGCCTTGCCCACTGGACGAGGTTGACCCACCGCAGGTTTGACGTGCATCAGTAAACCTGGGCCTGCATTCACTTCGATGATGGCGCCTTGCATCTCTGCCAATGGACGTGAGATGTCTTGTGTGACGATATCGATGCCCGCAATATCAAGCCCGACCACGCGAGCTGCCAACGTCGCAACGGCTGCCACATCGGGATGAACCAAATCGGTGACATCGTTGTTCAAATTACCGTTGCGCTGAACCACCACTACACGACCTTTTTCGGGAATGCTGTTGGCTTCAAGTCCTTGGCGTTGAATTTCTAACAGCGACATTTCGCCGCGCGGTGTATGTAGACGAATCGCATCCAGTGGAAAACCTTCTGCATCGCCACGTCTTGGGTCTGTGTTGATTTGTGTGTCAATGAGCTGCTCAACCGTAGAAACGCCATCGC
>CAZEAQ010000268.1:0-1577 GCA_964510145.1 uncultured Bordetella sp. | reverse complement strand
GCGATGGCGTTTCTACGGTTGAGCAGCTCATTGACACACAAATCAACACAGACCCGAGACGTGGCGATGCTGAAGGTTTTCCTCTGGATGCGATTCGTCTACATACACCACGCGGCGAAATGTCGTTGTTAGAAATTCAACGCCAAGGCCTTGAAGCTAACAGCATTCCTGAGAAAGGCCGTGTGGTGGTGGTTCAGCGCAACGGCAATTTGAACAACGATGTCACCGATTTGGTTCATCCCGATGTTGCAGCCGTTGCTTCGCTGGCTGCTCGCGTCGTAGGACTTGATATTGCAGGAATAGATATCGTCACGCAAGACATCTCGCGCCCACTGTCTGAAATGCAAGGCGCCATCATCGAAGTGAATGCAGGCCCAGGTTTACTGATGCACGTCAAACCTGCGGTGGGGCAACCTCGTCCAGTGGGCAAGGCAATCGTCGAGCACTTATTTGGTCCCAATGAATCGGGGCGTATTCCAGTGGTTGGCATTGTGGGAACACAACAAACCACGCAGTTGTCTGAGTTGGTGGCTTGGCTCTTGCATTTGTCTGGTCGCAGAACGGGCTTAGCCTGCAAAGACGGTCTTTTTATGGACCAACAACACTTGGGTAAATACGATGCGCGTGGGTTTGAAGCATCAGAACGATTGCTTATTAACCGCGCCTTAGATGCCGCCGTATTTGAAACCACCCCTGCCAATATCCTGAATGAAGGCCTGGCTTATGACCGCTGTTTGGTAGGCGTTGTGACGAACATGCCTGACACCGATGAGGCACTCATTGAACAACACGACATTCAAACTCCAGAGCAAATGCGAACAGTTATTCGCACTCAAATTGATTTAGTGCTGCCTGAAGGCGCCGCCGTATTAAACGCAGACGAACAAGCTGTAACCACCCTCGCCGAACTCAGTGATGGCGAGGTTGTCTATTACTCAAAAACTCACGATAACGCGATCGTGCTTGCGCACCTACAAAAAGGGGGGCGTGCAGTGTTCCTCAAAGAGGGGCATTTGGTTTTAGCAAGAGGCGACCAAGAGACGCAACTCTTTCATCTTGACCTCGAATTAATTGCGCGCTTACTCAAGGGTGGACTACACCTTTCAACCTTAGTTGCGACCGTCGCCACAGCGTGGTCGTTAGACATTGCGCCACTGCTAATTCGTGCTGGCTTAAAAAATTTCGGGCAACAAAAACATCAAGCTGCTAAAGACTTTGCAAGGATAAATAGCTAATGGAAGTCTCTCGTATCCGCGCCTTGCGCGGCCCTAATCTTTGGTCTCGTCACCCCTCTGTTGAAGCAATGGTGCGTTGTGAAGGTGTTGAAGTCGACTTGAACGAACACCCACATTTTGAGAGCCAATTGCGCAACCTCTTCCCCGGTGTAGGCAATTTGCGCCCGACAGACCACAAAGTCAAACTCAGCATGGCGCATGCGCTGGAGGCTGCTACTTTGCATCTGCAAATTGAAGCAGGATGCCCAGTCACATTCAGCCGCACCACCCTCACGACAGATGCGGGGTTGTTCCAAGTGGTTGTTGAATTTTCTGAAGAAGAAGTGGGCACTCTTGCGCTAA
>CAZEAQ010000267.1:0-1578 GCA_964510145.1 uncultured Bordetella sp. | reverse complement strand
ATCAGCAACATTCGCATCGTGCAACACGACGCTGTCGAAGTGATGGACCACATGCTGGGCGAAAACAGCTTGGACGGCGTGCATATTTTCTTTCCCGACCCATGGCACAAAAGCCGTCACCATAAACGCAGACTCATTCAATCGCCTTTTGTAAACCGCTTGGCGCGTCACATTAAAACCGGTGGCTATTTGCATTTGGCCACCGATTGGCAGCCCTACGCCGAGCAAATGTTAGAAGTGGTGTCGGCTGAAAGTTTGTTCAAAAACACCGCAACCGATGCCAGCGGCTTTGCAGAAAAACCAGCCTACCGTCCACTCACCAAGTTTGAAAACCGCGGGCTCAAACTCGGCCACGGCGTTTGGGATTTGGTGTTTCAAAAGGTCTAAATAACTGTGTCTCGCCTAGCGCTTCCGATGCGCGATGGCATTAGCGCCAGCTGTGTCGCGCTGCCCGATGGGGCTTGGAGAACGGTGTTCGAATTTTTATGCGAACGGTTTCCATTCGTTTCAGCGCATGAATGGCAGAGGCGATTCGAACAACACCTTGTATTTAATGCAACGGGCACCGCAATCACAGCGACGCACGCCTACACACCGAACACTCACCTGTACTACTACCGAAGCGTGCTTGACGAGCCCCCTTTTCCGTTTAAGGCCGAAGTGCTTTTTCAAGACGCGCACTTGGTGGTGGCCGACAAACCGCACTTCATGCCGGTCACCCCATCGGGGCGTTATGTGCGGCGAAGTTTATTGGTGCAACTCAAAGCGCAGCTTGGGATAGACACGCTCAGCCCCTTGCACCGCATCGACCGCGAAACGGCGGGGCTTGTGTTGTTCTCAGTCAACCCGCAAGAGCGCGCCGCCTATCAAGCACTGTTTCGCGAGCGGCAAGTACGCAAGGTTTACCAAGCGGTTGCACCTGTTCGCCCTGACCTTGAACTACCGCTTACCTACCGCAGCAGGCTAGAGAGCAGCGCACAGTTTTTTCGCTCGCATGAAGTTGCGGGGCAACCCAATAGCGAAACCATGCTGCGGTTATTGAAAACAGAAAAAATAAATACCCAGGAGCGCGGACTCTATGAACTAGAGCCCCTGACGGGCAAGCGCCATCAACTGCGCCTACACATGAATGCACTTGGAATCGCCATAGAAGGCGATCAGTTTTACCCACAGGTATTGCGCGGGCCAAATGAAGAAGAAGACTTCAGTCAACCCCTGCAACTGCTGGCGCAAAGCATTCGCTTTACTGACCCCATCACAGGCGAAGCGCGCGAATTTAAAAGCGCGCAACGCCTGCGTATGGGCCTGTAAAAATTACGCAGTCATTTCGCGCGCTGTAATTTGATACTTAAACGTATCGGGCGCGTAAGAATCCAAACGGCCTTCTGCAGTTTCAGCCACGGGGTACATCAAAAAGCCCAAGCGGTCTTCTTTGCTACCGGGTAACGCCACATCGTGTGCCGTGTTCCAGCCCACCCAATTGCCCTCCCAACCGCCAAACAATCGGCTGTAAACCGGCTGCACCACAGGGTTGTCCGTGCGCTTGATCCATTCAGGGGTTTCTAAGCGCATGACTTT
>CAZEAQ010000266.1:0-1582 GCA_964510145.1 uncultured Bordetella sp. | reverse complement strand
GTCGCACCTTTGCCATCATTTCTCACCCTGACGCGGGCAAAACCACGCTCACCGAAAAGCTCTTGCTGTTCTCGGGCGCGATTCAAATCGCGGGTGCAGTCAAAGGTCGCAAAGCCTCACGCCACGCCACTTCCGACTGGATGGAGATTGAAAAGCAACGCGGTATTTCGGTGGCGTCATCGGTCATGCAAATGCTCTATCGCGAGCACGTTATCAACTTGCTAGACACACCTGGGCATAAAGATTTTTCTGAAGATACTTACCGCGTTTTAACCGCTGTGGACTCCGCATTGATGGTGATTGATGCAGCCAATGGTGTGGAAGCACAGACCCGTCGATTGATTGAAGTGTGTCGTCAACGCGACACCCCCATCATTACTTTCGTTAACAAGATGGACCGCGAAGTGCGTGATCCGCTCGACATCTTGGACGAAGTTGAGCGCGAACTTGGCATGCCTTGCGTCCCCATGACTTGGCCTGTGGGTCAAGGCAAATTATTTGGCGGCATCATCAACTTGCGCACGCAAGCCATGACTGTTTTCGACTCGGGTTCAGAGCGTTTACCGCAAGACTTTGAAACCCACCCACTCACCGAACAAGCCCAACTTGCCGAACGATTTGGTTTGGAATGGGCCACCGCCATGGAAAGCATGGAACTCGCCACAGGCGCCTCTCCCAAATTCGATAAAGAGGCTTTTTTGGCGGGCAAACAAACACCTGTGTTCTTTGGTTCAGGCGTGAACAACTTTGGTGTGATGGAAGTGCTCGATGCGTTGGTAGACCTTGCGCCATCACCGCGCCCAAGGTTGAGTCATTTGGTCGTCAACAAACAAGCGCAAGAAAAAACCATACAACCCGAAGACGAAGGCTTTGCAGGCGTGGTGTTTAAAGTGCAAGCCAACATGGACGCCAACCATCGTGACCGCATTGCGTTTGTTCGCGTAGCCTCCGGCAAATTCACACCCGGCATGAAATTAAAAGTGCAGCGCACAGCCAAAGAGTTGCGACCCACCAGTGTGGTTACTTTTATGTCGCAGCGACGCGAAGCTGTAGAAGAAGCATATGCAGGCGACATCATTGGCTTCACCACGCACGGCGGCGTGCAGTTGGGCGACACGATTACGGACGGGCCATCGCTGCAATTTACAGGGCTGCCTTTCTTTGCGCCTGAGTTATTCATGACGGTCATTTTGAAAAACCCTCTACGCACCAAACAACTGCAACAAGGCTTAGATCAATTGGGTGAAGAAGGTGCCATTCAAGTCTTCAAACCCGAAGCTGGTGGCGCCATGTTGTTGGGCGCTGTGGGGCAACTGCAATTTGAAGTGGTGCAACACCGCTTGAAAGCAGAGTACGACTGCGATGTCAAACTAGAAAGCTGTCAATACACTGGCGCACGTTGGATTACCGCCGATAGCCCAGCTGAATTGCGCGAGTTCACCAACGCTTACCCGCAACGCATGGCGCTCGATGCAGCGAACACGTTGGCGTATTTATGCACCTCGCCTTATGACGTGCGACTGGCGCAAGAGCGGTTTCCAAAAATTCATTTTCATCCGCTACGAGAGCACGCTGGTTTGGC
>CAZEAQ010000265.1:0-1586 GCA_964510145.1 uncultured Bordetella sp. | reverse complement strand
TCTGTTAATCCGTAGGTCCCTGGTTCGAGCCCAGGTTGAGGAGCCAAACAAAAAAGCACTGATTTCTTTCAGTGCTTTTTTCTTTTCTGGATAGGTTTTCTGCCCCCTAGGGGCAGAGAGAGACTTGACGCTTGACATCTTTTCACGGAATCTAGGACACCTTTGGTCCACATCGCCACGCCGGCGTTATATGTTGAGACCTTCCGCTTAATGTGAAAAGTGGTGAATGAGCTGCAAGCCATCGGATGATCTGTTGGTTAACCAAGCAAAAAATTTCGATCAACGTGGCAAGGTCTCCACCTCTCGTCGCCAGCGTCCCAGCAAGTGCTGTCGTTCAGATGTTTTGCCGTATTTTTCAAAGTCGTACTTGATCAATTTCACGCTGTCGAGACTTGGAATACGTGGGTCGTGTTGGAAGGTTTTGTTCGCAGGCGACTGAAAGCTGCCAGCTTTAGCACCCAGGGATTGCCCCGCAGGACTCATCAACCAGTCGTAGTATTTTTTGGCCGCCTCCAAATTGCGGCTACCCCGAACCAGGGCGATGCCACCAATTTCATAACTCGTGCCTTCGCAGGGGGCGCCGGTGGCAACAGGATAGCGGTTGTAACGCCAACCTTCAAATCCGAAGATAAAACTCACTCCGACAGCAACTTCACCTTTGGCAACGTTTGGCGCTTGCGCGGTGCCACTGCGGGTGTATCCCGAGATGTTCTTGTGCAAAGCCTTCATGTACTCAAAAGCCTTGTCCTCCCCCATAAGCTGCACCAGTCCTGCCAAGATGGTGTAGGCCGTGCCGCTCGATGCGGGGTGAGAAATCTCAACTTCCCCCTTGTAAGCGGGCTGAATCAAGTCTGACCAGCATTTGGGCACTGGCAGGTTCTTCTTTTTGAGCAACTCTGTGTTCCAGCCAAAGCCGATGGCGCTAGTGTAAAAACCACCGACCATATTCGATGTCATCGCATACTGCCGAACGCTCCAGCCGCTGAGTTGATCCAGATAGGCGGGCCGATAGGGTTCCAAAAGCCCGATTTCAGACGCCTGCAAAAACGGGTCGCCTGTTCCACCCCACCAAATATCGGTTTTCGGGTTGGCCGCTTCGGCACGCAGTTGGGCTAGAGCTTCTCCCGTAGGCTTACGCGTTTGCAAGACACGGATGCCGGTTTGCTTTTGAAACTCCGAGGCCGCCAGTTCACACCAGCTTTGATCAGTGCTGCAAATGGCGTGCACCATCTGCGTTTGCGCCTGAACCATGCCCGAAATGAAAAACAATCCTGCAAAAAATATGGAATGCATTGAAATACGCATGCGTCAACCTTTTTCAATCAATCTGCCGAGGGATGATCTGGCAGCAACATGACACCGGACTGACCCAGGGTCTGAGCTGGCGTCAAGAATCTTGACGCTTCAAAAACTGTGCAATTAATTTACCGCACAAAGACATTTTTAACGTTGCGAAACCTATTAAATATAGATTTATCGATACCACTTTTTCTGTTAGTCCTACTAAAAGCTCAATTATTTTTATTCGAGCCTTTGTCTTTCAATGAAATTTGATTGAACACGTGTTTTCTAAACGCCAAAGCAGC
>CAZEAQ010000264.1:0-1609 GCA_964510145.1 uncultured Bordetella sp. | reverse complement strand
TGGCGGTGATGCCTTGGAACTATCCGTTTTGGCAAGTCATGCGCGCCGCCGCTCCGGTACTCGCTAGTGGCAACGCCTTGGTGCTCAAACACGCCAGCAATGTGCCGCAATGTGCTCTTGCACTGGAAGAAGTTTTCAAAGAAGCGGGTCTACCCACTGGCCTCTTCAGCACATTGTTAGTGGGCGCAGCCAAAGTACCTGCGCTCATCAAAGACCCGCGCATTGCCGCTGTCACCTTCACTGGCTCCACTCCGGCGGGACGACAAATAGCGGCTACAGCAGCCGAAGCACTCAAGAAACAAGTGCTTGAACTAGGTGGCTCAGACCCTTTCATCGTCTTGGCAGATGCAGACGTCCAAGCGGCCGCCACCGTGGCGGTGAAAGCTCGGTTCCAAAACACAGGGCAAAGCTGTATCGCAGCCAAACGTTTTATCGTCGAAGCAGCAGTGGCAGACGAATTTGTGGATGCATTTTGTGCAATCACTCGCCAATTGGTGGTGGGCGATCCTCTGTCCTCAGCATCCACGCAGGGTTCTATGGCGCGCGCAAATTTACGGGATGAATTGCATGCGCAAGTGCAAGCCTCGTTGGTGGAAGGTGCGCGACTCTTGATTGGTGGAAACCCCATTGCTGGCCCAGGTGCTTTCTATGAGCCTACTGTTTTCGACCATGTTTTACCTGCCATGACTGTTGCACGTGAAGAAACATTTGGCCCCGCAGCCGCCATCTTGCGAGTTGCAAACGCTGAGGAAGCAATACGCATTGCCAACGACAGCCCATTTGGTTTGGGAGCAGCTATTTGGACGCAAGACATTGACTTAGGACATCGTCTCTCTCGGCAAATTCAAGCAGGTGCTGTTTTCATCAATGGCATGGTTGCGTCGGACCCCAGACTGCCATTTGGCGGCACCAAAGCTTCTGGCTATGGCCGTGAACTCGGCATGCTGGGCATGCACGAATTCACCAACATCAAAACCGTTTGGCGCGGCCCCGCTCGCACCTAAAAGGAGTCTCTTATGAAACACGCTGTTCTTCGCCCTGATCAAATTAAAAGCCACGACCGTGGCGGCGGTGCACGCACCACGCCCTTAGTTTTACCGTCAATGGGTGCCAGCACTTTTATTAACGGCATCACAGAGTTCGCACCAAGCACCGCCATACCGTTTCACAGTCATAACTGCGAAGAAAGTGTGATGCTCTTAACAGGGCACGCCTATTTAGACATTGATGGTGAAGTGCATGAACTCAAGCCTTTTGACACCACGTTCATTCCGCCCAACGTGTCGCATCGTTTTCGCAATCGCTCAGACACCGAGCCGATGAAAATTTTGTGGACCTATGCATCAGTCAACGCGACACGAACACTCACTGAGTCAGGCGAAACACGACCTATTACCGCCGAGCACAACAAGTAATTCACTGATTAGAGGAGCAAAAAAATGGGACTTCGTTTTCTTGAACATCTATTGATACTCACCCACGACCCCGAAGGCACACGCGATTGGTTTTGCGAAAACTTGGGTTTTCGCAACGGCTATCACCCCGAGTTCGGCTTTCCTGTTTATTGGCTTTACATCGGCGATCAAGACGTGATTCACATTGGTAAAGC
>CAZEAQ010000263.1:0-1614 GCA_964510145.1 uncultured Bordetella sp. | reverse complement strand
CCGTGCGTTTTACTTTATGGAATCACTTAGCGCATTGGTTCTAGAGCGTATTTGTTATTGAGCTTCTTCCTTGCGAAAACTACGATTTGGGTTGTTTTCAATTCAACCCATCCCATGAGATTCGCCATCGTCACGTCTTCCATCTCTGCTGTCTTGATCGCCGTGGTCAGCGCTATTTCTATTGTTGTTCTGTCGTGGATTTATCCGGCGGTTCAGAGCTACGACCCCAGCTCAGACACCAAAACAGAAATTTCTTGGGGTCAAGGCAGCTAAGCCATGAAACCTCGTTTTCTCATTTCCCTGCTTGCGTTTGCGGCAAGCATCAGTACCGCATCCATGCTGTTTTTGGATACGCCACCCAAGTCATCCATCAAACGTGTCGTGCCGGAATTCCCCATCGAAATCAAATGGGGTGAAGGCTCTGAAGCCGGAACGCCAGAAGTTGCAGCCCAAAAGTAACCAGGAGATCACCATGATGCACAAGGTAAATTTTTCGATGGCACGTCTCAGTCGCGTGGCCTGTGTGTGTGTCAGTGGGCTCCTGTTTTTCAATGCCGCCGCTTGGGCGGCAAAAACGGAACGCCCCCACACGAGCTTGGGCAATGACGAAGCCACGTTTGTGTTCGCGGGCACTTGTTCAAACAACGAGCCCTATCGACTTGTTTCGTATCAAAAAAGTGTCTCCGGCTTGTCCCGCTCGTTCTATGACTATGACGGCCCAAATGGCAAAGGCACCGTGCAAGCAGAAACACCGCCCAAGGTGATGGCGGTCAGGGTGTGCCGCAAGTTGGCGGAAATCGTCAATGCCAACTATTGGGAATGAGCCCACCATGCTTCACTTATCCCTGAAGTACAAGTTTGCAAAGGGGCCAACACGCAATCGGCTAGAACATCCGCTGCTTGACGTGTTGGAAAGTGTTCACCAAACCGGCTCCATCGGTCGCGCAGCTAAGCAACTGGGGCGCTCTTACCGCTATGTTTGGAGCGAGCTCAAACATTGGGAATCCGAGCTGAATATCAGCCTGATTGTTTGGGGAAGAACCAGCAAAGGCGCGACGTTGACGCCCCAGGCCTTGCAGTTTTTGTTGGCAATTTCACAAACCCAGCTGGATTTAGAGCGGCAGGTGGCCTTGATCAAAACCCGCGTCGAAGCGTGCATGTTTGTTTTGAAAAATAACGCCGCACGGCAACCCCTGCCGCAACAAGCAACCATTTAGGCTTACTTTTGAGGTTGTCGATACGCGCGAAATCCGTCTGCATCTACAACCAAAGTTTAGTTGTGAGGGCTCGGGCCAGTCAGTAGCATTGGCTGGATGAATGTTGGCCAAAAAACTCTCCTCATCATCGATGACCATCCGGTGTATCGCGATGCCTTGAGCGAAAAACTGGCGAGCGAGTTTGTGCCCGCTGGCATTGCGGTGGCCGTGGCGGGCAGTGCGCACGAAGGGCTCGAGCTGATTGAGAACTCCAACAAGCAATGGGTGATCTTGTTGGACATCTTGATGCCCGGTCTCAGCGGCTTGGCTGGCATCAAAGTGTTCAAAGAGCTACCGAACGTCGAACAAGTCGTGGCGATTTCGGGACTGGACGAGCACGCCTGGGAACCCAAAACGG
>CAZEAQ010000262.1:0-1648 GCA_964510145.1 uncultured Bordetella sp. | reverse complement strand
AAGAATTCACAAGAGCTTTGTGGGCTCTTGTGTGGTTCTTAGAAGTTGTAACGCAGGCTTGCTAATGCGGTACGTCCATTAATTGAACGAGCGGCTGAGCGATTGCCTTCAGCTTCGGTATAGCCAATTACGTTAGTCAAGTTATTGATGCCTAATGAAATTACGGTTGACTTGTTCAAATCATGGTTCACAAAAGCATTCATGTAGTGATACGCAGGCAGTTCAACTTCTCCCGTTGCTGAATTGCCTTGAGCGGCTTTAGATGCAGTGGTGCCAATTAAGGAAAGGCCAGCAGTGGTTTTATCGAAGCGATAGCTTGGTGACAATGAATAAATTACTTTCGCTTGACGGTTAGGTGTTTTGCCAACGTATGTTGCATCATTGCTACCAACAACTTTTGCGTCTGTGTAAGTCAAGCCGCCGTTAAGACGGAAGCCACCAGATTTGTATCCCATTTCAACTTCAACGCCTTTTGCATCGTATTTATTTTGTGAAGAAATACCTGAAGTGACTTCAAAGTTGCTTTCTTGCGTTTTCGCTTGGAATGCTGTGATGAATGTACTCAAGTTGCCTCGGCGCATCTTCACACCTGCTTCGTATTGCTGAACCTTGTTAGGTTCGATTTTTCCTGTCATGCAGTTTGTGCCACAACTTGCGTCATAGTTAAGAACTCGATCACCAGGCATTGATCCACCTTCACTGATGCGTGCGAACACTGCAGTGTTTTTATCAATCGTGTAGTTCGTTCCGAGCGAGTACGAATTGAGTTGAGAATTGAAATCAATGTTGCCTACAGGAGTTGCTTTGGCTTGCCATTCGCCTGTTGATTTCATCCTGTCGCTACGAACACTTGCATCAAAAATCCATTTATCCTTTTCCCAGCTGACAGCTGCGTAAGGAGCGAAGACCTGGAATGTTTGATTTACTGTACGTTGGTAATCTTCGCCGGCACGATATACACCGTAAGTTGTGCCCGAATTTACAGGTAAAGATGAGTCAAAACGCCCGATTTCCCAGTCTGCGTTGTAGCGCTGTGTACCGAGGAACAGACCACCAGTGGTAGTCAGTTTCGTTCCGTCTGCTAGTGCATGTGATTTAGTTGCTTTTAAGTCATTGACTGCGATACTCGCATCTTTAACTTTTGTGTCCAAGAGTAAAGCTGTGTATTGATTGGAGTTTGTGTTAGCAATTCGGAAATTTCCGCTTCTAGCAACTGTTCCGCTTGCATACCACTCTGGCAAAATTCCATCAAAAGTGGCTGAGTTTTGAGAGACGCGAATCTTGTCGTTGATGATCCAACCGTTACCCATATTTAGATTTACCTCGGCACCCACTGCGACAGACTTTGTTTTCAAGCCGTCATTCATGTTGGCGCCCAGTCGTCCATTCAAGCCAGCTGGGCCGATTGCAGGGAGTTTTGACGAGTAAGGGGAGAAAGTGCGCGGGTCTACGCTAGGTAACTCAACAATTTTTCCATTTACATATGAAACTGGGTTAGGCATGTTGAGTGGTTGCTTGTCTTCTAAGAACTTGGCATACAACTTGACACTGTTGCCGCCGCCCAGGTCTTTGCTCAAAGCGGCACGGAACTGTCCGCCTTGCTCCATCTTTACGCCATCAGTTTTACGTGGGCCTTCGCCATCACGAA
>CAZEAQ010000261.1:0-1653 GCA_964510145.1 uncultured Bordetella sp. | reverse complement strand
CATCACCTTTGACGAATGGCAACTCCACCAGTTCGGCAAAGTAGTTCATTTCAGCGACCAATAGCTCACGAAACCAAGGCGCGACGATACCTTTGCAGTCATAGTAGTCAAGCTTGGTCGTGTGAACCAAAATATCAGAATAGGGCTTGTTTTTAGGGCCAAGCAGTAGCATGGGTTCAGGCCCAGACTGCGGTGGACGAGCCAATACAGCGCGTGATGCGGAAGGTTTATCTTGCGCGAGCACGCCCGTGCACACAGACAGCAGCAGGCAGGTCAACAGGAAAAACTTCTTAAACATGACGTATTCAAATCGGTTGCAACAGGGCTAACTTTATCAGTTTGTGGTTGGCGCATGAAGTTCTATCAAGTAAAGTGCTTCGAGGTCGATTCTGGGAACAAGATGAAAAACATATGGTTCATATCAATGCTGTTAATCAGCACCGTTTTGTTCGGTTGCGGCGGGGGTGGGGGCGGCGGTACGCCTGATGCAGCGGGAGGCAATTCCCCCGCCTATGTCTGGCCCACAGGTAGCACGCCTTTGACGGTTGCAACGTCCTCTTACGAAAACAAAAATGCAGCTCAACTCGTGAGAACGCAACTTGAGAAATTTGACCCCAACGTCAGTTCGGTCTCGGTCACATTTGGTGATTTTTTTCAAGATGGCCAATTTTCCGCGTTCATCGTCGTGAACCAATCAGGCGCCGCTGGCAAGGTTTATTTCCTGCGATGGAAAACAACAACATCGGCTTGGGTGGATGACACAGATCGCATACTTGCCTCAACTGAGCGTGCCGCTTGCGTTTCTAGTCAATACGCCATCACGGCAGATTTCAATGGCGATAAAAAACCGGATGTTTATTTGTCCTGCGCTGCAGTGCAGCAGCAGCCTGTGGCTCAGCTCTTGTTTTTGAGCCAATCGGATGGTAGCTACCGTCAAAAAGTGTCTGAGATCGTTGTGGACGGCAAGTCTGCTGCCGCTTTAGATATCGATGGTGATTCAGACCTTGATTTGATTGTGAGTAATTCAACATCCACAACGCGTGGAGAACCTCAAGTTTATTTCGGCGATGGTAGCGGCACGTTCACGCTTCAGGCGGCAGGCCATGCATTGGTTGCACAAGATACGCAAAGCAACTGCGGTGGAGACAGCATTCCAACATCGATCGATAGCATCAATATAGTTCCAAGTGCAAGTGGTCGGTTTGATTTGATTTTGGGTTCGACAGGAGCCAGTAATTCGATTGTTTGGCTCAAGGATTTGTCTTCATCGTCAATGCCACGTTATTCGGTGTGCACATCTAAAGTCTTTCCCAATCTAACGGATACAGCCACGCTCACAGATGTTTATGCAAGTGTGAGCGGTAACGCAGCGAATTTTTATTTGGCTCGTAAGAGCTCGCCAGACGTCATGAGCATTACAAAGTTTTCGCTCGCAGAAACCCCAGGTAATGGCGGCTTGTCGACGACTTACACGCTCACAAAAGGCTCGCAGCCTGTTCGTTTGACTGCGACAGGTGGTTTGCCGGATTTATTCAAGCTTAACGGCAGTTCTTTTCAAGCGTTTGATGCGGGTTGCTCGACACAGACAGTGCGTTGCTCGAGTCTCAGTGTTGCGTTATCTGCGATCAATTAACGCTTTAAGAATTGCCCCGA
>CAZEAQ010000260.1:0-1658 GCA_964510145.1 uncultured Bordetella sp. | reverse complement strand
GTAAGTGCCACGATTGATGAAATGCAAGCTCATGCCTACGCGGTCGTCGCTCGCGTTTGCGCAACCGTTCAGCAGTCCTGCCAGTAGCAAAAAGACCGTCACTATGCCGAAGCAAGTTGAGTTGCGAAAGAAATGCGAGTCTGAATGTGCCATCACCGCCACACCTCTGGAGAAGCTGTGACGGTCACATCGTCATCGGTGAACACCACCTTAAGTTTGAGAAGGGTATTTTTTCTGTTGGCACGGACTTGGGCTAGGAGTTCGGGGGTGAGAATGGGGGTTAGGGCTGTGCGGCGTTTGTGAGTTATTCCCAATAGCTCAATTTTTTCTCTTTCAAGCTGCTGCACCATGAGTTCCTCTTTGGAAATCAAGCCGCCTTTTTGCGGAAACCGGCGTTTGTATTCAGAAAAAGCAGAGCGATATTCTGGAGTTGATACGAACCACTCAATATCTACAAACTTAGGAATGCCACGCTTGCTATCCGCGGGCATGAAAGACATTTGCGCGCTACCTCCAACACCCAAAGCCCCTGGCACAGGACCTTCTAAGCCATCTGGTGCGAAACGGTGTACGCCCATCGAGAAAGCGCCACGATTGATGAAAAGCAGGGTCATTCCCAAGCGATCGTCGCTCGCATTTGCGCAAGCGCTAAGTAACCCTACCAACAGGGCAAACATCAGCGTGCGGCGTTGATGGTGAGGTTGTAATTGTTTTTGAGCCATTCTGCGTACTTTTTCATGTCGACGGTGCCATCGATAGGTGTGCTGCCATCAGCGTCTAGCCCCAAGTTTTTGTCGTAGGTGATGAATTTCAAATCTTCAATTTGCTGAGTGGTTAAGCCACCGGGCTTGGCGTTTTTGCGCAAAGTGCAGTTGTCGGCCCATTGCTCGTTGTTTTCTCGCAAGCAAAAGTCGCTGTTGAAGATGTCAACCCCTTTGCCGTGAACAATTGGATCGCTGACCACGCCCCATTCGGCATGGTTTACATCTTTGTCATCCCACTCAAGTATCTTGATCCCACTTGCCTTAGCCTGCTCCACCATCCAGTTCAGCGCAACATCTGACAAATCTCCCGTGCCATACCCACCACCAATGTCCGCATGAGCCCCTACAAAGCCACGTTGCACGCCGCGGCCAATGGCTTCTCCTGGAAACAGGTAGCGGTTTTCATTCATGGCGACCGCTTGGTACACGTTTTTCACCTGAGGGGGGATGGCCAATTGCCAACTGCCATTGGCCGCACCGTTGATGCCAAACTGCGCCACCGTATCCCACAAACCGAGGTAACGCATTTGCACGCAACTGGTTTTGCTGCCCCATGATTTGTCAATCAAACGCTTGGCCACGCGGTTGCTAAAGTCGCGTGCCATGGCGGCTCCGCGACTGAAACCGACCATGTCCAGGTCGAACGCTTTGCCGTCTTTGAAATCATGTTCTTCGATGTAATCGTCCAATTTTTTCAGCATGTAGTCCACCCGCTCGCGTGCGGTGTTGGCGTTTGCTGCATCGGTGAAATTGGTTTTGATCCCGCTGTCAGCATCGTCTCGGCCCACACCGTTCATGTACCATTTCCTATCGCCATTTCCAGACTTTGCGTCATTGACGTCATAAGCCAAATAAAACTTATAAACATTAGAGTAAGTGTTGTTCTCAGCTGGT
>CAZEAQ010000259.1:0-1680 GCA_964510145.1 uncultured Bordetella sp. | reverse complement strand
TTCGGGCGTTAGCCGATTACGGTCTTCGTCAAAACGATCCGCAAGTGTGGCGCGAGCAACTTCAAGGCATTGCACAAAGTCAAGAAAGAGCAAGTCATTTAGTCGATCAACTATTGGCTTTAGCCTTAGCTGATGAGGCTAAACAAAGCTTAGAACAAACGGCTGTTGCACTTGATGTGTTAGTTGGTGAAGCCGTATTGCGCTATTTGGCTAAGGCAGATGCAGCTGGCGTTGACCTTGGTGCGAAGGGCATTGAGTACACGGTGACTGTGCAGGGAAATGCAGCGCTGATTGAAGGTATTTTGAATAACCTGATTGACAACGCTCTTCGTTATGGCCGTGCACAAAGTGGTGAAAGCAACATCACGGTTTCGCTAGAAAAAACGGATCAGCACATTGTTTTGTCTGTCAGCGATAACGGTGCGGGTGTGCCGCGCGATATGTTGCAGCAAATAAGTCAGCGTTGGGTGCAGGGCGCTGCTGGCGAAGCGCTTAAAGCGGGAGTGGGGTTGGGGCTTGCCATCGTGGGCACGTATGCCAAGTTGTTAGGTGCACGGGTTGACTTAAAAAACGTACCGCCCCATGGATTGAGTGTGAGTTTGGTTTTCGACAAACCAGAAAGCCAGAGTTAAGACTTTTGCTTCTCAACAATTTCTAAAACATCCAATTCAGTTCGCGCTTCAGTACCTAACTGTTTGAAGTGTTTATGAAGTGCTTCAGAACCAGCCGCATTTGCAATCAAACCCAACTGTGTGACCAAAAGTTTGAACTGAGCTGCGGCCAGCTGCGGATGCGCTTTGGCATCTAAGACTAAACCATTGGCAAGAGTTTTATTTTCAAGCTCTTTAGCCGCAAATTCAGCGCGAGCCTCTTCGGTGAGTCGTTTGACTTCTTCGCTAGATAAATGAAGCCTTTCTGACTCCGCTGCAATAAGTTCGCGCTCTGCGTGGTCGAGGACGCCGTCTTCATACGCCATCATCAAGCGTTGTTTGAAGGCATCGCGATCGATACGCAATTGGTCAGTAAACGCAGAGGCTAGTAGGCCCGCAGGAATGGCAAAAATGCCAATTCCGACCAACGCCAAAACCACCGTCAGTGCCCGACCCATAGGCGTGACGGGTGAAATGTCGCCGTATCCAACAGAGGCCAGTGTGATGACTGCCCAGTAAATAGATTGAGGAATGTTCTCGAACTTGTCCGGCTGCGCAGGATGTTCGAACAAATAACCCAAGCTCGCTGTCAACACGACCAAAAGCATCATCACAAACACAGAAGCAAAAATAACCTGCCACTCGCGTTGCAATACTTTGTAAAGCGTTTCAATAGCCGATGTGTATCGTGTGAGCTTAAGCATCCGCATGAGGCGGAACACACGCAAGAAGCGCAAATCGAGATGCTGGCTAAATAGGCTTTCTAAGATGAAAGGCAAGATAGCCAGCAAGTCGATAACGGCTTGGCCACTGCGGATGTGCTTGAGCCTAGGCGTGCTGAGATGCCTGTATTTCGGATTCTCAGGTGCTGAGTAAACGCGTGCGGCGTATTCGATGCTGAAGATGGTGAAGGCCAGCACGTCGATGACTAAAAACTCAATTGCAAACAAAGAGCGCACAGCCTCAACGGTTTCAAACACCACGCAGGTGATGGAGAGCGCCACCCAAAACACAACGAAGTTGTCGATGT
>CAZEAQ010000258.1:0-1688 GCA_964510145.1 uncultured Bordetella sp. | reverse complement strand
TCTTTAAATGAAGTGCATCACTCAATCGATGTATTTCAAACCAGCCGCTGCAAGAGGCTCGCGCATTTTGTACATATCTAACCCTAAAACGCCCGAAGCGAGTTTGGCGCGTTTCTCGCCCTCATTCGCTTCGCGAGCTCGTGCTGTCGCTAATGTTTTTGCAGCCAATGCTGCAGGCACGCACACCACGCCATCATCATCCGCAACGATAACGTCGCCAGGAGTTACCAGCATGCCGGCACAAACAACAGGAATATTCACAGACCCGATCGTGGCTTTGATCGTGCCCTTGCTGCTGATGGCTTTACTCCAAACAGGGAAATTCATTTTGGTAAGTTCTTTAACATCGCGCACGCCAGCATCAATGATCAAAGCCCTTGCGCCACGCGCCTGAAACGATGTGGCGAGTAAGTCGCCAAAATATCCATCGGTGCACTCTGCCGTAATCGCCGCCACCACAATATCGCCGGGCTGAATTTGCTCAGCAACTACATGCATCATCCAGTTATCCCCAGGGTGTAACAAAACTGTTACCGCAGTGCCAGAAACTTGAGCACCTGCATAAATAGGTCGCATGTAAGGCTTCATTAAACCCACACGCCCCATTGCTTCATGCACAGTCGCTGAGCCGAGTGCAGCTAAGGCGTCAGTGGCCGATCGATCTGCACGGTGAATGTTGCGATACACAACGCCGAGTTCATACATAGTGATTCTCCAAAAATAATTTGTGGTTCGATTTATCGGCCCTGTGCCTTTAACCGGGTGTCTAAGCGAGAGAAAACACGACGTGCATTGCCCTCATAAACTTGATGCCGCTCTTGTGCGTTTAGATTGAGCGTGGCTTCGATATATCGTTTGGTGTCATCAAAATAATGTCCCGTCTCTGGGTCAATGCCGCGCACAGCACCAATCATTTCAGAGGCAAACATAATATTTTTCACAGGAATAACTTTGGTTAGCAAGTCGATGCCCGGTTGGTGGTAGACGCAGGTATCGAAGTAAATGTTGTTCAACAAGTGCTCACTGAGCAATGGCTTTTTGAGCTCTTGCGCCAAGCCACGAAAGCGACCCCAGTGATACGGCACTGCACCACCTCCATGAGGAATTAAAAACTTTAAGGTTGGAAAGTCTTTAAATAAATCACTGGTTAAACACTGCATAAATGCCGTAGTGTCGGCATTTAAATAATGCGCGCCGGTTGTGTGAAAGCACCCGTTGCAACTGGTCGAGACATGAATCATGGCGGGAATGTCGTACTCCACCATTTTTTCGTAAATGGGATACCAAGATTTGTCGCTTAACGGGGGCGATGTCCAGTGACCGCCCGATGGGTCTGGATTCAAGTTAATCCCCACATTGCCATATTGCTCCACACACTTCACCAACTCTGGAATACAGGTGGCGGGGTCTACACCAGGAGACTGCGGCAGCATGGCTGCGGGGACAAAATTATTGGGGAAAAGTTGCGACACACGAAAACACAACTCATTGCAAATGGCAGCCCAAGTCGAAGACACATTGAAGTCGCCAATGTGATGCGCCATAAAGCTTGCACGTGGGCTAAATATCGTAATGTCAGAGCCACGCTCTTTCATCTTGGCCAGTTGATTGGTCTCAATGGTTTCGCGCAACTCGTCGTCGCTAATTTTTAACTCCGACACCTTAGGCATAGACGCAGGGTCTTTGAT
>CAZEAQ010000257.1:0-1689 GCA_964510145.1 uncultured Bordetella sp. | reverse complement strand
CGACGGGTAAAAACGAATCGCATCCAGCTGGCGAGGCGATGGGTTACATCATTGAACTTGAAAACGGTTTCAAAATTTGGCACATGGGCGATACAGGTTTGTTTGGCGACATGAAATTCATCGCTGAACGCTACAAACCCGATTTGGTGTTGATGCCCATCGGTGGCAACTTCACGATGGACCCACAAGACGCCGCGTTTGCTGCGCGTGAATGGATCAAGCCCAAAATGGTCATGCCCATTCACTACAACTCCAACCCTTTGGCCAAAGGAACCTTGGCTGAGTTTGAAGCCGCCATGAAGGGCAGCAAAATCAAAGTGGTGCCCATCGCTGAAGGGCAAACGCTCGAGTTTTAAGTTTTTCGAACGCCAAACAAAATGCCGCAGGTCACCAATGCAAGACCTGCGAGCAAGTTCCAGTGCATGGGTTCGCCCAGCACCCACACGGCCCCCATGGCAGACAAACCAGGCACCAGCGCGGTGATCATGGTGGAACGCACGGGGCCGTAATGGCGAATCATCAGGTTGAAAGTGATACCAGAAATGGCCACCGAGCCCACGCCCTGATAAATCGTTTGAAACACCATTTCAGACCAAGGCGCGTCAAACAAATGGCTGGGCACCCATTGCAAATACACCGCCAACGCATAGCTGGGTAAAAAGGTGCTGGCACCAAAAGCGGTGATGGCAATGGTGGCTTGCACCGCGTTCAAACCATGTTTGCGAACTAGCACGCTGTAGACCGACCAACAAAAAGCAGCGGTCATGAAGAGTAAATCGCCCTTCCAAACATCGCCACCTTCAAACGCTCTGAGCAAACTCGCGCCACCTACCAGCAGGTCGCCCAACACGATGCAGGCCAAGCCAATGGCGCGTGCGCGTGTGATGCGCTCGTGCAACAAAAATAGAGCGAGCAAAGTGGTCCACAAAGGCAAACTGCCAGGCATCAACACTGAAGCGTGCGCAGCAGGTGCAAAAAAGAAACCGCTATAGGCCAGCATGGCATAAAGCAGACTGCCAAACAAACCACCCAAAGCGGTAATCCGCCAAGGCAAGGGTGACAAGCCAAACAATGAGCCCTTCGCTTCACCACTGCTGCGTTTTTCGCGCATCAACCACCAACCCAAAGGGATGAGCACTGAAGCGGCACCAATGATGCGCAAGAAGGCAATGTCTAATGGGAAAAGCGTGTGGGACGCAGAGGCTCTGGCGATGACGATGAAGGATGTCCAGATCACCACGGTGATCACCGCCGCTGCAAGTCCAAGCGCTTTGGGGGAGAGTTTCATAGGAACCATGATATGCGAGCAAAGTACAATGGGAGATTCGGGCCTATAGCTCAGTTGGTTAGAGCAGAGGACTCATAATCCGTTTAATCGGATTGTCCAAAGCTCTGAAACGCAGTAAAATCAACGCTTCTAGCGTTTTTTGACCTGTAAAAACTGCTTACACACCACTTACACACTTTTTCTTCTTTTTAGGGATGGGTTTGTGGAGGGTGGTGGTGGCAGAGCAACGGAGGGACTGCGGCTGTGTATAAAGCACAATACAAAGCAAAGAACGCTTACGAAAGCTGGACGAACATCGGCACATACAGCAGTGAGAGTGAAGCACTGAATGTGGCGATGAAGAAAAAGAACAGTGGCGCACTGATGGTGCGGGTGGTGGATAAGAACGGCAGCGTTGTGTA
>CAZEAQ010000256.1:0-1704 GCA_964510145.1 uncultured Bordetella sp. | reverse complement strand
CATGGGCTGCTGCAGGACACGGCCTCAAAAATGGCGACAGCCAAATGGGCTGCGAACGCATCGACCGTTACCGCCGCCCCTACGAAGGCACCGACAACCCCGTGGAAGCCATGCAGGGCTACCTCGACTGGGAGTTTGGCCTCGTCGAACAACTGGGGCGCGATGGCACGCACCACTTCAAGGTGATTTGAAGCCGATTGTTTTTGGCTCAATCATCTTCAACGAAATTTCTGAACCAAGCTTTACTTGACTGCTGAACTGGCAGCCTCTGCCTCATTTGAAAATTTCATTGGTCCCATGGAGGGATCAAAAACTCCAAAGGTCTTAACCCTACCTTGTTCAAATTCGTAGAAAACGTTGTACTTTTCGAACGATAAAAGGCGACGCAACCCATCAGAAGACGTTGAGGTGTAATCCGATTGCCCCAGCTTACTGATAACGGAGTCGTAGGCTGCACCGATGGAGAAACCGATGAGGTAAGGCGTCACAATTTGGCGATCATTGGCCCAATATGTAATGTGTCTGATCTTTCCATCGCGAAACATCACCCATACAAAAGCATCCTGCGGCTGGGCTGACCCCGTGTGAGCGTCGTAAACCCAACGATCCTCTGTGCTGTGCTTTGCAATCGGTTCGCCTTTTAAAAAGCGAACATCAGCTTTAGTGGAGCTAAGTTTGATGCCCTGAAACGTTTCCTGCGCTGTTGGCCGGCCTTCATAAGCACTGTAGATCCAAACCCCTAGCGCCAAAATAATTAAAGTAGCCAGCAGTAAAGCAAAACTAAACTTGACGATACGCTTCCAATTCCAGCGATCTTTGGTCACCACAAATAAAATCGTGCCACTTAAAAGCAGCACAGACAGAAAAATACCTTCTCCAATGGACATGTGTTGTGTTCTCCCTTACAAAATGAACAAATAGATCGCAGCGAAATCAATCCAAACAGTGAAGATCTAAGTCGAAGCATCAAACTGCATATAGCTTCAATAGTTCGATATCGCGCAAATGCTTATCCTGTCGCCCTGCCGTTGACCTAACTGCTATTTCTTTCATCCTTAATAACGTCTCGATTGAGGCCAGACGAACTGGCATACCAAACAATTTCGCATCTACAGCTGATGCTTCTACCGACGAAAATTCTTCTTCATCTGGCTTTGGCGTCATAAGTTCTGCGTAGAAAATGCTTTTTAACGGCGCCTGCAAACCGAGTTTTGTGAAAGACTCTGCCGAGTGACCAACCACACCAAGACCAACAAGTACGTTAAATATGTTTACTGAGTTTTCCTTGGTTGGCTCTACAAGCAGATCCATATCATCAGCTTGACGCTCAATACAGTGCCATGCAACTGCCAAGCCACCAACCACCACAAACCTAACACGCGCTGCTATCAAAGAGCGAACAAGTCGCTCGTTTGGACCAAAGTGAACTAGGTTGTCACCAATTCGGTTCATATAGTTTCATGACCTAACTTACCCAGACCTGCATTTACAGGAAGCACTATAGTCGCAAATTTAGTTATATTTATTTCATATGAGAAGAAAATCAAAACCAATTTAGATATAACAAAACCAATACCCACAGCTCAGCTATGCGAAGTAGATAAGATTGCTACAGTCGATTTTTCAGTTTCAACCACACATCACAAAGTACACACATGTCACGCACCGTTCAATGCATCAAACTCGGCACAGAAGCAGAGGGCC
>CAZEAQ010000255.1:0-1709 GCA_964510145.1 uncultured Bordetella sp. | reverse complement strand
GAGATTGCCCGCCGCAGCGACGCACAGGGTTTTGTTGAGAACCGCCAATCCGCCAAACAAGGCGGCACGATCGCAGGCAATGCACGCAAAGCGCTGGAGGCCAAGACACGCCAGAAGGTGGTGAGTAAAACCAACTACTTGGCCGCGCCAACCACACGCGATTTACTGACCCACACAAACCCAGACCCAGTAGCGAAGCAAAAAACACGTATTCGCAAAAAGCCGTCCAAGAGCGAGTAGGTACGTTTTCATGTCTACATCCCAAGGAGAGCTCACGCTCAGGCCCAAGGACACGGAGGCATTGCGCAAGCGCAGGCTGGATGCGCTGATGGCCGCCATTGCGGAAAACCCATTGCCCAACAACTTTTTGTCGGATGCCAGTCAGCTAAACAATCCACCCAAAAATCCGTTTGCAGACTGGGAAGCGCCATCGGCGCGGCACGATGCAATCACGCCACTGCTGATCGGGGCGTAGTGTCGCTTTCCGCAATCAGAACCTGAGCAGAGATGCCCAAGCCTTTGTTCAAGTTTCGGATCATGCGCAACGTGAGGGGGCGTTTGTGGTTAAGCACTTCATACACGCGGGTAGTGCTTGCGCTCATAGGCCTCAATCAAGGTTGAGAGCGCCTCCAGCCGTTCGCCTTCGGGCGTGTCAGGCGATGGGTCTTTATCCACCAGTATTGAAGCCTCACGCAGTGCTGCAATCAGTTCACGGGCCAGCTCAAACTCGGGCGCTTGTGCGTCGTAGGCTTGGCGAACGGCGGGGTTGGCCAGGAGTTCAGCTTTCAGGTCTTTTAGGCTTTTCATGTCGATTCCTCCAAGCGTTTCAATGCGGTTTCAATCGCACTTCGGAGCGTGAGCTTAACGCGCCTACTTTTCAACAATGACGATCAGCGATTCAAATTTATTAGCCTTGATCTTTCACGCGATTAGGAATAACATTGTTGCAACTGGAGGCAAGTCATGGAAATCGCTATTCGCAACATTGGCAACAGCAAAGGCGTGGTTTTACCCAAGCCCTTACTAGCTCAGGTGGGTCTTGACGATCAGGCCACCGCCATCATCAACGTCGAAAACGGCTCCATCGTCTTGCGCAAACCCGCCAAGTCGGTTCGCGCCGGTTGGGCAGAGGCTGCGGCGGCTGTATCGGCCAAGGGCGGCGATGCACTGTTGATGGGTGAGTTTGGCAACCTCGATGACGAGGAGTTGGGCTGGTGAAGCGCGGCGACATTTGGCTGGTGAACCTAGACCCAACTGTGGGCAGCGAAATCAAAAAGTCGCGCCCCTGCGTGGTGGTGTCGCCAGCGGAGTTGAATGACCATCTGCGCACCGTGATGGTGGCGCCTATGACATCCAAGGGTTTTGCGGCGCCGTTTCGGGCGCCTGTGATCCATGCAGGGACCAAAGGTTTGATCGTGCTCGATCAGCTTCGCACGGTAGACAAAGTGCGCTTGGTCAAGCGCATGGGCGCAGTGTCTACCAAGACATTGACTGCTGTATTGGCCACACTACAAGAAATCTTCGCGGAGTAAGTAGCAGTTTGCGCTATGTCCTTGCGCATAAAAAAACGCGCCATCGGCGCGTTTTCGTTTAAGTGGTCGACTTGAACAACGCCGCCACCACGCGCTTGGACTTGATGTTGGCCGACTTGCGTAGGGGTTCGGGTGCGGCAGGCTTGGGGGCATCGGCGCTGCGCACGGGGGCTTCGT
>CAZEAQ010000254.1:0-1716 GCA_964510145.1 uncultured Bordetella sp. | reverse complement strand
TCCTCAGCATCATCTTGGCTGTGGTGCGTGCGGGTGATGAGGTGATCGTGCTCGAACCCTGCTACGACAGCTACATCCCCAACATCGACATGGCGGGCGGCATAGCGGTGCGGGTGCCCCTCACCCCCGGCACCTTCCGACCCGACTTCGACAAAATTGCGGCGGCCATCAGCCCCAAAACTCGCGCCATCATCGTCAACAGCCCGCACAACCCGAGCGCCACGGTGTGGACCCGCGAAGAAATGCTCAAACTGCAAGAGCTGCTCGCCCCCACCCAAATCGTTTTAATTAGCGACGAGGTGTACGAGCACATGGTCTACGCCCCGCTGCAACACCTCAGTGCGTCTAGCTTTGCGGGCTTGGCAGAGCGTGCGTTTATTGTGTCGAGCTTTGGCAAAACCTTTCACGTCACCGGCTGGAAAGTGGGCTATGTGGCAGCGCCCGCAGCCTACAGCGCAGAGCTGCGCAAGGTGCATCAGTTCAACGTGTTTACCGTCAACACCCCCGTGCAACACGGCTTGGCTGCCTTCCTGAAAGACCCACAGCCCTACCTGCAACTGCCCGCTTTTTATGCCGCCAAGCGCGACCTGTTTTGCAATGGTTTGGCGCAAACCAAGTTTGAACTGCTGCCCTCCGAAGGCAGCTACTTTCAGTGCGTGCGCATAGACAAACTAGGCGTGCCCGAAAAAGACCTCAGCGAAGCCGACTTTTGCAAATGGCTCACCTCTGAGATTGGCGTAGCCGCCATACCGCTGTCGGCGTTTTATGCCGATGGCTTTGACCAACGCGTGGTGCGCTTTTGCTTTGCTAAGAAAGATGAAACTTTGAAGTTGGCGTTGGGGCGGTTGGCTCGGCTTTAGATCTATTCTGCAAACATGCCCAAAACGTCCGCCCCCACAATCGTTGTAATTGCAGGTCCTAATGGCGCTGGCAAATCTACATCAGCGCCTTTTCTACTCAAAGGCGCATTGAGTGTCTTAGAGTTTGTCAACGCAGACCAAATTGCAGTGGGACTTTCTGCCTATGCACCTGAAAAAGTTGCTTTTGAGGCGGGTCGAATCATGCTGGAACGTCTGCATGAATTGCGTACAAGTGGTCAAGACTTTGCTTTTGAAAGCACACTATCCAGTCGAAGCTTTGCTTTGTTTTTACGCAAAGCTAAAAACTTAGGCTACAGAGTTTTGCTTTTTTACGTCACATTACCTTCAGCTGAGTTGGCAGTTGAACGTGTCGCGTTAAGAGTTCTTCAGGGCGGGCATCACATTCCAACACCAGATGTCATGCGACGCTTTGAAAGAAGCTTAATTAACTTTCACACCTTGTATCGCCCTATAGTTGACCAATGGGTCGTATTAGATAATTCAACTGGGCGACTAAACCCCATTGCTAGTGGAACCGCCAAACGCGCTCACATACAGGATCACGAAAAATGGCTACACCTTCAACGAAAAGCACCATGAAAAAGTCCAACAAAAAACCACTAACAGAGCAAGAGCGGGTGAACTTGGCCTTCAAACAAGCGGCTGCGCACGCACGACAACAGTTAGAGGTGCAAGGACTTAAATTACCCACGCAAAACTGGGGCAGCAAGACCATACGAAATCGCATAACAACGCTCGCGACTTGATACGAAGAAAATTTCTAAGCTATCTCATCAAATCTCAATAACTCAACTGCAACCAAGCCTTATCCAGCCGCTTCACACTCACCGGTTGC
>CAZEAQ010000253.1:0-1723 GCA_964510145.1 uncultured Bordetella sp. | reverse complement strand
GTGTGTGGGTTAATAGCCCACCGCGGGTTCGAATCCCGCCTGCTCCGCCAAAAAACACCATAAAAAAACGCGCATTCAGCGCGTTTTTTTATGCCTGTGAAACAGCAAGTCGCTCTAATTGCTGCCCTCTTGGGCCTTCTTGATCACATTCTTGGCGTCGTTGTTGCTGTTGGCAGCAGCCGATGCGGTGGGGTTTTGAATGACCAGACCCAACAGGCGCGCGCCGTGTTCGACGGCAATCGAACCATACGAAATATCGCCCTGAACCACAGAGTCTTTGTGGAACTCAACGCGCTCAGCCGCGTAAATATTGCCTTCCACTTTGCCGGCCACCATCACGCGATGCGCAGTGATGTCTCCTGAAACCTCACCTGTGACACCAATCGCCACCGTCACTTTGTTGTCTTTGGTGGTTTCGATGTTGCCCACCACTTTGCCGTCGATGCGCACGCTGTCGAGCAGCACCAAACGTCCATAAATCTGAGTGGTGCGACCAATGATCGTGTCAAAACGTTCTTGTGAAGGAGACAGTGATTTGTCTCTGAGTTTTTCAAACATCAAACATCCGATTCTGAATTCGGTTCATCAGGGAGCCACAGCTCCAGCTTGCACGATCATCTGGGTTGGGTTCAACACGCGGTCATGGCGAATCACTTCATAGTGTAAGTGGGGGCCCGTCGAGCGCCCGGTGCTGCCTAACAGCCCTAAAGCTTGCCCTCGCGTGACCCGTTGCCCCAACTGGGCATTGCGTTGACTCAAATGGGCGTATCGGGTCGTGAAACCTTCAATGTGGCTCACCTCCACCACGTTGCCATAAGTCGGGTCGAAGGCTGAGCGTGTGACCGTTCCGGCTGCCGTTGCCAGAACAGGCGTGCCCAAAGGCGCTACAAAATCTAAGCCTTCGTGCATGGCCAACTGACCTGTGAATGGGTCATTGCGAATACCAAACCCACTGGTCACACGAAACTCTTTGCCCATGGGCAAGCCTGTGGGCAGTGCGTGCAGCCAGCTCAACTGCGACTCCCAACTTTGCGTCAAACTTTTCACAGCGTTTTGAGTTTGCTCAAATTCAGCCATGGCCGTTGCCAAGTCTTCGTGCAAATGACGCGATGAACTCGAAGTTTGAAGTCGGGGAGCCACCCAAGGGCCGCCACGTCCGTCTTCTTTTTTGGCGATTTTGTCGCGCAAGTTAGTGGGCGTTGCCATGTCCATGAAACGGTTTTTCATGGCCTCAAGCTGGCGAATTTCTTGCACCGTGTTGTTCATGGTTTGACGCATGGCGTCTAATTTTTCGCGATAAACAGCCTCTAACTTTTGCTGTTCGGCTTCGGTGGTCACCCCGCCGATGCTGCGCGCCAAACTGGGGCTGACCTCAATGGCGATACGAAAACCGACAAAATGCAACAAAACACCGACCAAAACCAAAACGAAGGCGGCCGCACTCACACCAATCAACACATTTTTGGCCGTGATAGAAACAGACCGCACATCTGCGGTGGGGCCGGATACCCACATCAATTGCATACTCAAACTCCGAAGCTATTGGTCTAGTGAGCCACATAAGAGCCCATCGACTATGCAATCATTGTAGGGAGTTCTCACGAATTGCAATACTGACAATTGGAATATATCGACATATTTATCACTTAATAACTAAAAAATGAATACAAATTAATTTCAATAAATTATAAATAATGCCATAGTCATTGCGGCGGCAACCTGC
>CAZEAQ010000252.1:0-1727 GCA_964510145.1 uncultured Bordetella sp. | reverse complement strand
TCACAGCCTCGACCGCAACGGCTTCACGCTTGTTGTAGCCATTCCCCCAATCGTTGCTGTACTCAAGCCACAATGCCGCTGTATCCGACCATTGTTCTTTGATGAGCAAACTGTCGTTGCCACTCACGATGTAGAGTTTCTTGTCCGTATCGCGGCCTAATATTTGACCTGTGGTATCAGTATCAAGGTTGGTAATGCCTGTAGCCATGGCGCTTCGCTCCATCTTCGTAAACAAGTTTGTCTTGAACGAATTTTGCTACACGATTGACACTTTTTCAAGAAAAATAATAATTTTGCTAAATTAATTCAATAGCAATAACGAAATCCATCAATACGACAGGTGTTTTGCTACCTTTTCTACTACCGAAGAATCCAACTCGGCCGTCATGGCATGCAAACGTATCCAAGCCGAAAGACTGCCCAGCTTGGCTTGCAACAAATCAATCTCGACTTGCATCAAACGCTGCTCCGCCTGCAGAATGTCTATGACAGATCGAATACCCGCCTCAAAGCTCTTTTTGTTTGAATTGAGCGATTCACGTGCAGATTGGCGCGCCGTATCCAAGGCGCGCACACGGACGATGCCTTCTGTGAGTTCGAAATAGGTTTTACGCAGCTCTTGCTCGACTGTTTGAGCCGCCAACTCTGCCTGCTCCTGCCCCTCACGTGACATGGCAAGGGCTTGGCGCTCACGCGAGAATTCATATCCACCTTGATAGATTGGGATATTCATCTGCACCCCCACCGCTCGAGTGCGGGTTCGTGCGTTGACAAAGTAAGGGCTCTCGCCATGAGTCTGCACCACTTGCGTGACAAAGTCGACCGAGGGCTTGCGTTCTGCCTCAGCCACACGCACACCCACCATGAGTGACTGAGCGCGGGATAACCTAGCGCGCAACTCTGGGTTGTCTTGCTGCACACGTGCTAACCACACATCAAATGGGGCCGGTTGTAAATCTTCTAGATTGAATTTTTTAGGGTTAGGTCGTTGCACTTGCTCGGGGTTGATGCCCGTGATGAGCTGAACATCTGCGGCGGCCACGGTCGCAGCCTGTTTGGCTTGCAACACGTCGACCGCCAGTAAATCGCGCTGAGCCCGAACTTCGTCGATGTCGGTTCGCGTGCCGCGTCCAGAGCGAAAGGACATTTCGGTCGACAGCAACTTCGCATCTAGGAGCGCGGTTTGGGCCTGCAGCAGTTGCAACTTCTCAGTGTTCAACGCAAGCTGGAAATATGCAGCGATCAAACGAACAGCCATCGCTTGGCGATTTTTTTCAAGTTCAGCATCAACGCCGCGCATCGCAGCCTGTGTCATATCAACCTGTGCGCTCGCTTTGGGCTGATAGATCGGCTGACGCAGCGTCAAACTGTTGCTTCGACTGGGATAGCTTTGATTGAAGTCGACCAGATCTGTCCGGTTGAGTTGATTCTTCAAATACGAATTTGAAAAGGCGATCGCAGGGTATAACTTAGATTGCGCCTGTGGCAGGGCTTCACGATCTGCATCCGACTGAGCAAGCGCCCCGCGCCATTGGCGGTCTTGCTTTAAAGCAGCTTGATACGCATCTAGCAAACCCAATGCATGCACATGCGCCATGAGCGAACTCAAGACAAACCATGCGCAGACCTTGCTAATTGAGCGCCCCATGGTTATGCCTCAGTCATTGACGCCGCCAAACGACGACGGAACGGATGGAGCAAATACTGCAGCACTGTGCGCTCACCCG
>CAZEAQ010000251.1:0-1727 GCA_964510145.1 uncultured Bordetella sp. | reverse complement strand
CCCTGCTTGAGCTTGAGGGGTTCAACCTCTGATGAAGCTAAAAATTGCATGAATGAATGCACCGTATTCACGCGTTGCGAGTCGTTAGCAATCGCCGCGCAAACACCCGCAGAAAAAATAGTGATGTAAGCCACCTCTTCTGGCAACGTTCCTAAAACGTCAATACCCGGAAGAGAGATCAACTCGCTCAGTTGCTGAAAACCAAGCGCCGCATTTCCTTGTGCGACCAAAGCACCCACAGGCGTTCCAGGGGGAGGCACCACAATGCGCGACTTAATTTGTTCAGCAATGCCCCATCGTTCAAAGAGTTTTTCTAAGTAAACCCCGCTAGGGCCCGTCGAATAACTCAAACTTGGGCTCGCCAGCACTGCAGTTTTGAGTGCTGATTCGGACTGAATATCGGGTTTCACATCGCCTGTTCGAATGGCCACAGCAATAGGCGAACGCACCCAATCGCAACGGCTGTTAGTCACCACGTGACCCGAGGCCATTAAACGGTCGATTGCATCAGAGCCCAGCAACACCACGTCCAACATCTCGCCCGCTTGAACTCGCTTGACTGCATCAACCCCACCCACAGACTCCACTTCGACCCTGACCCCGGTTTTAACTTGATATGCCTGCGCCAAATCAACCAATAAAGCCTTGGTTGCCATGGACGATATGGCCTTTAAAACGTTTGGTTTTATCGAAGTTTGCATGACGAAGATTCTAGAGAATTGATCTAAAAATACGACTCAAAATGGCAACTAGCTGCTATAACAATATTAAATAACAGACAATAGGTTATTCATAAAGAGAGGTCACTATGGAACTCAAGCAAATTGAATCTTTTGTGCGGGTGGCTGAGTTGGGCAGCTTTACCAAGGCCGCCGCAACTCTCGGTATTCCACAGCCACTTCTCAGTCGTCATGTACGGCAGTTGGAGGTAGAACTGCATCAAAATTTACTAGTCCGCAATGGGCGCGGTGTGACGGTCAGCGAAGCGGGCCTGGTGATGCTGGAGCACGGTCGCGGCATCTTGCATCAAGTGGCTGTTGCGCAGGAAGAGCTTGGTTCCGTCAGGGGCGCACTCGCGGGTCGCGTCTCGATTGGATTACCGCCCAGCCTTTCAAAACTAGTGACCGTTCCACTGACCTTGGCCTTTAAGAAAGAGCTACCACACGCGCAGCTATCACTGACAGAAGGGTTCTCTGTTTTGATGATCGAAAGTTTGCGAGCAGGCCGCTTAGATATGTCCGTTCTCTACAACCCACCGCCCTCACCTGACATTGAAATGTCTCTTTTGCATGAAGACACGCTGGTCTTGATTGCAGGCAAAAAAAGTAAACATCCTGCGGTTGATGGTGCGCTGAAAGCCGTCATGCCTTTGACTGATTTGGCTCAACTGCCATTGATTGTTCCGAGTCGTCCCAATGCGTTTCGATTGTTGATTGACACAGAGATGCTTCGTATCAATCGAAAGCCACACATCGTTTTAGAAATTGATGGATTGAACTCAATTTTGGAATTAGTCAAAGAGGGACTGGGTTACGCCGTGTTGCCCGCCTATACCTTGCGAAATTTTGCAAAGCCACAAGATTTTTCTACGCACCGCATTGAGCGACCCAAACTAATGAGTCAGCTCATGATGGTTAGCTCAGCGCGTCGCCCCATGACAGCGACTCACAAAGCAGCCATGCGAATCACACAAGAAGTGGTGACACAGGCTTTGAAAGAAACCGCTT
>CAZEAQ010000250.1:0-1728 GCA_964510145.1 uncultured Bordetella sp. | reverse complement strand
CATGAATTGAGGCTAGCGAGGTCAATCATTTAAGTTTAGATAAACGCTCTTTTGCAGCCTGTGAGGCCTCTGTCATTGGATAGGCTTTGATGACATCTTCTAGTGTCTTACGAGCCGATTTAATTTCTTTCAAATCTAACTGACAGTTGGCGATGGATAGCATCGCATCGGGCGCACGCATGTGATTGGGATCGCGGTTTAACAAAGTGGTGAAGTTGCGAATTGCGCTGACATATTCACGATTTGCGTATTGCGCATTACCTAACCAAAAAAGCGATGGAATGACGTAACCACTTTTTGGATTCTTCTTGATGAAATCTGAAAACGCTGCGCTAGCTGCAACGAATTCACCTTTGCGGAAAATTGCCAACGCTGCGTCATAAGCTTTAATTTCGGCTGGATCAGCAATGAATTCCATGCCATCAACCACCACTTTGTTGGGCTCGAACTTTTTCAAGCGTTCGTCAACGCCTTGTGTCATATCTCTTTGACGGCGCAGCTCTTGCAGCAGCTCTTCTTTCTCGCCACGCAGTCGAGCCGTTTCAGCGCGAAGGGCTTCAAACTCATTTTGCTGAGCCAGCAAACTGCGCTGAAATTGCTTTACCTCTTCACGCAAATCGAGAATCGCTTGACGCGCTTCGTCATCGCTAAAAAGACCGGCATGCGCCGACGAGGTCAGAACAAGACTAGCCGCTAATGCGATGGCTTGTAAGGGGGCTAATAGACGTTGTGTTTTCATCGGTAGGTCAACTCAGAACGACGATTTTTTGCGAATGAAGCTTCATCTGCACCCGAGGCTGCAGGCTTCTCTTTGCCATAACTCACGGCTTCAATTTGACTATCAGCCACACCCAGCGTCACCAAGAGACGACGCACAGACTCCGCACGCTTTTGACCCAAGCCCAAGTTGTACTCGCGGCCCCCACGTTCGTCGGTGTGACCTTCAATGTTCAAACGGCGATTGCGGTCGGCACGAATAAATCGGGCATGGGCTTCAAGCATGCTTTGATATTCGGGCTTGATGGCGAAGCTGTCGTAGTCAAAGTAAATGACGTTTGCTACACCTGCAGGGCCGGGTTTATCACCCGCATTGCGGGCATCGTATTGAGCAGAGCCAACGGGTTGACCAGAACCCGATCGATCGTCGACAGGAATGTCTTCTAAACGAACGCCAGAGGCACAGCCTGCCAGCAAGGCCACTAGGCAAAGAGATGAAAGAATTTTTTTCATGGGAGTAGCTTGTAAAAGTTAAAAATTAGGGTTGCAGTTTGGTGAACGGGCCCCAGTTGGGCTCACGCAAATCACCACCTTGTCCAGACAAACGTGCTTTGATACGACCATCTAACGTGGTGGTCATTAAGGCTTCGCGACCATTCTCTTGGGTCGCGTAAACGATCAGTCTGCTATTGGGCGCAAAGCTTGGGCGCTCATCGCGCGTAGTTGCCGTCAGTGCCGCTACGTTGCCGCTTGCCAGCTCCATGACGTGTAACTTGAAGGCACCCTCGATGCGCGAGATGAAGGTCAACCAACGACCATCAGGGCTGATAGAGGGCGAAATGTTGTAGTTTCCATTGAAGGTAACGCGGTTGACTGGCCCCCCTGTGGCAGGCATTCGGTAGATCTGAGGTGAGCCACCGCGATCACTAACGAAATAAATAGCGGAGCCATCGGGTGCGAACACGGGCTCGGTATCAATGGCGGGCGATTGCGTCAGGCGACGTGGCTCCC
>CAZEAQ010000249.1:0-1733 GCA_964510145.1 uncultured Bordetella sp. | reverse complement strand
CTGGTTGAACTTGAGGCCGCTGAACTTTTCGAGCACCGGCACACACACTTCTTCTGTGGCGCCTGGGTAGACGGTAGATTCGTATATGACGATATCACCTACTTTGAGCACTTTGCCCACTGTCTCGCTGGCCTTGACCAAAGGCGTCATGTCCGGGCGATTAGCCTGGTCTACTGGGGTGGGTACGGTGACAATGAAAATTTGCACCCGCTGCAGGTCTTGATCGTAGCAGCTGTAGCGCAGGTGTTTGGCCTCGGCCAGCTCCTGCGGGCTGCATTCGAGCGTGTGGTCCTGTCCGCCTTGCAGTTCTTCTACACGCTTGGCATTGATGTCGAAGCCGATGACGGGCCGGACCTTTCCGAATTCAACCGCAAGCGGCAATCCCACGTAGCCTAGTCCAATGACTGCAATGTTTTTCATACTTTATTATTGATTCAGTTCTTTTGGCGACCGCTAAACCCCAATATCAGGATTTATCCACCTGACCATATTTCGCAAAAGTCAAAGCGTTTGCATCCTCCGCACTCAAAGCCTCAATTTCCGCCTTCAGCGCTTCGTACTCAACCATCTTGCGTTTTAAAAACCGCCCCGTAAGCAATGCTTTCTCTGCCACACCTTGAGGCGTCAAAAGGTAGACGTAGCCAAACTTGTTTTTGGACTGGTTGAAGTTTTGAACTTTAACCAACCCCTTCTCAATCAACGCTTTCAGGCAATAGTTCAAGCCACTCGTGCTGACACCCAGCATTTGAGCAATCTCCCTTTGGGTCAAGTCAGGATTGGCTTGCAGCATGTGCAAGACCCTAAAGTTAGTGTCTTCTTGCAACAGAGCTCTTTTACTAGCCATTGGAATGATCAAATTAGACACGCTACCGCAGTACCAAACCCCCAAGAATTCGGCACGCATAGATTTCAAACAAGTTGATTTGTTCGAATTCGAATGATTCTAGGGCCACTTGGCTTGATTTCCACAAAAATCTAGAGATATTTATCAAGAATATCTCTGATTGACGAGGGGCTTACAGGCGGGTTTGCAGCGAACGAAGCCATTCCCTCCGCACATCACCGCCTTATTGCTTAAGCAGTTCGTTTGATAGACCAAGCCTCTTTGAGCTTTAAGAACTGACTAGAAGTGTCTGGATTCTCTTTGGCCTTTCGGATTGCGCGACGTACAAACGCTACCAACACACCTAAGAAAAGCCCCACAAAAGCAGACACCAATACGATGATGGCGCGCTTAGGTTTGGATTTGCGCTCTGGTGCTTGGGCTATATCCACCACCTGAATGAGCGGCCCTTCTTTAGATTCATCCACGCGCGCTGACTCGTACTGCGCAATGAGTACACCCATTATGGCTTCGCGTGCTTTGATGTCGCGATAGGACTTCACAGCCAGCTGTTGCAGAGGGGAAGACTTTTCGTCATCGCCACTGCCCTGCTCTAGTTTCTTTAACTGAGAGCGCAAAGCACTCAACTCGCCTGCCAAGCGCTGCACGTCTGGGTTTTGCGGTGTGGCAAAGTTGCTCACGGCGGCTAGCTGAACTTCTTTGGCAGCGATTTGCCCGCGCATTTCTGCGCTGGCACGCACGCTACCCTCAGCAATAACAGCTGTGACTTGCATGCCAGACTTTTCTTTGGCAGCTCTGAAGTTGGCCTCAGCTTGAGCCAATTCATCTTGCGTTTTGGCAATTTGTTGCTCAAAGAACACCCGACGTTGTTGGGCGTCGGTCACCGCCA
>CAZEAQ010000248.1:0-1776 GCA_964510145.1 uncultured Bordetella sp. | reverse complement strand
GCCTCTTTGATTCGGCGCAACAAATCTTCTGTTTTTTCAAGCTGCCCAAACTTGGTGGTCACCAAGCCCAATACAACCTTGACACCTTCAGGAACTGCCTTGAGCGGTTCAAAATCTCCCGACCTTTCGTCATCGTATTCCAGTAAAAAGTGGTCAACGTGAATGCCGCCCAACACCGCCTCAGCAATGCGTTGGTATCCGCCTTCAGCCAGCCAGCCGCTTCTCGAGTTTCCTCTGCAAACATGAATGCCGATGGCCGTGTCGGGTCCGCGCTGCGAAATACAGGCATTGGTTAGATCGACATATCGCCGCATACGAACCTCAGGGTCATCACCGATGGCGATCACTTCTGCTCTCATGCGATCACTGATGAAGTAAGTCATGAGGGGATCGTCAATTTGTATGTAACGACAACCCGCGGCCTCAAGGGCAGCAATTTCTGCGCGGTAGATTTTCACCACATCTGCAAAAAAATCTTCGATGTCTGGATAGGCCTGACGCGAAACCGCATCGCGTCCGCCATGAAAGTGCAACCGTGTAGGCGAAGGCAATGTCACCTTGGCAACGCGCGATGTTTGCGACTGTAAATACTTGAAATCAGACGACGAAACAGAATGAGGCAAACCTAACTTGCCCGTCGTGATCACATTTTTCGGCACATATTTCCAACCCTCGTCATGCGCGTGGTCATGACCGCAGTCGTTGGGTTTTGGCGCCACAAATGCTTGCGATACCTGCCCTTCTTGAATTTCAACGCCAGACAGCCCTCGCACAAAGTCAATCCACCAGTTTTCACGTCGAAATTCACCATCGACCACAACTTGAAAGCCACAAGCCTCTTGGCGCTTCACAATAGTTGCAATCGCTTGATCTTCGGCAGCACGTAACTCATCCGCATTGATTTTTTTTGCTTCAAAGTCAGAACGTGCTTGTATCAACTCTGGAGGGCGCAACAGGCTGCCGACTTGGTCAGCGCGAAAAAAAGGTTTGGTCATCGCTGGTTTTACTTTCTATTAACGAGCACGTGGAGGATCGCGTACATCTTTTTGTTCTTGGAACTCAATGTTGTACAACTCACCGGGATTGGTGCCTACCCGCTCAACTTTGCGAATGTAGATGCTTTGCACAATATCGCGGGTGTTTGCATCGATGTAAATTTGGCCCCGTGGGCTCTCAAAAATTTGCCCTTTCATCGCAGCCAACAATGCATCGCCATCACCTTTGCCGCTGGTCTTTTTCACTGCCTCATAAATGACGTGCATGCCATCGTAGGCAAACACGGCCACTGCATTGGGTCGCATGTTGTTGAGCTTTTGGAATTCGCTCACAAATTTTTTGTTTTTGGCCGATGGATGCGCGGCAGAGTATGGATACGAAGTTACAACCCCCAGGGCGACATCGCCCATGTCGTTGACCAAATCGTCGTCAGTCACTTCTCCTGTACCAATGATTTTGATACCTGCTTTAGACAACCCACGGTCATTGAACTGTTTCATGACTTGCGTACCAACGCCTGACGGCACAAACACAAACACAGCATCGGGGGATAGATCTCTCACACGCTGCAGAAAAGGTGCGAAATCAGGGTTGCGCACAGGGACACGGATCGATTCCAAGATTTTTCCGCCATTGAGCATGAAGCGATCGCGAAACGTGCGTTCTGCATCATGACCCGGCCCATAATCAGAAACCAACGTGACGACTTTTTGAATGCCATTTTTTGGCGCCCATTCGGCAATGCCCAAAGTCACTTGCGGCAAAGTCATGGATGTGCGC
>CAZEAQ010000247.1:0-1791 GCA_964510145.1 uncultured Bordetella sp. | reverse complement strand
GCCGCTTCGCGCTCACAAGCGCAGCGGCTGATCGCCTCGGGTGTGCGGTGGCGTGTCGGTGCGCAGGCATGGCAGCGCATTGCCAAAAATGGCGATGCATTGCCCGCGCATTGCGAACTTCAATTGTTAGACAGCGCAGAGGCACGGTATGTGTCGCGCGGTGGTTTGAAGTTAGAAGGTGCCTTGCGTGACAGCGGTGTGGTGGTGCGCAACTTGCGCTGCTTGGATGTGGGTCAAAGCACTGGCGGCTTCACCGATTGTTTGTTGCAACAAGGTGCTTCGCAGGTGGTGGGTTTGGACGTGGGGCATGGTCAATTGCACCCGCGTTTGCGTGATGACCCGCGCGTGGTGTGTGTCGAGCACATCAATGCGCGTGAATTGCAAGCCAACGACCCGCGTGTGCCCCATTCAGCGGATGGTTTTGATGTGGTGGTGGGCGATCTGTCTTTCATTTCGCTCACGCTCGTGTTGCCAGCGTTGTTGCCTATGTTGAAGCCCCAAGGGGTTTTGTTGATGCTGGTCAAGCCTCAGTTTGAGTTGCAGCCCAGCGACATTGGCAAAGGCGGATTGGTGAAAGACACGAGCAGTTATTCGCAAGTCGAAACGCGATTGCGCACGGCGTGTGCTGAGTTGCAATTGAAAGTGTTGGGCTACTGGCCCAGTGCCATTGCCGGAGGTGATGGCAATCAAGAATTTTGGATGGGTGCGCGCTGTGCATGAACACAGCTTGGTGCCCAAAGGAGTGAAGATGTCTGCGAAGCAAAATTTGAGCATTGAGTTTTTTCCGCCCAAAACACCCGAAGGTTCGGAAAAACTGCGTGCGGTGCGTCAGGCCCTGTACGCCTTGCAACCGCAATTTTGCTCGGTCACCTACGGTGCGGGTGGTTCCACCCAAGCCGGCACGATTTCAACGCTGAAAGAAATTTTGTCGGAAGACATGCCTGCCGCTTCGCACTTCTCTTGTATTGGTGCCACGCGTGACAGCGTGCGCCAACAGTTGCAAGACTTCAAACACATGGGTGTGAAACGTCTGGTTGCTTTGCGTGGCGATTTGCCCAGCGGCTATGGCGCTGGTGGCGAGTTTCAATATGCCAGCGATTTGGTTGCGTTCATTCGATCTGAAACAGGTGACGATTTCCAAATTGAAGTGGCAGCCTATCCGGAAATTCACCCGCAAGCCAAATCGCCTGAGGCAGATTTGCAAGCGTTTGTCACCAAAGTCAAAGCGGGTGCGCATTCGGCCATCACCCAATACTTTTACAACAGCGACGCGTATTTCCGTTTTGTTGACGACGCGTACAAACTAGGCGTTGATATCCCCATCGTGCCAGGCATCATGCCCATCACCAGTTCGGCCCAGTTGCTTCGTTTTTCAGACGCTTGTGGCGCCGAAATTCCCCGTTGGATTCGTTTGCGTTTGCAAGCCTATGGCGACGATGTGGCCTCCATCAAAGCCTTTGGCTTGGAAGTGGTGACCGATTTGTGCGATCAGTTGCGCACCGCAGGCGTTCCGAGTTTTCACTTCTACAGCATGAACCAAAGCGCACCCACTTTGTCAATCTGTCAAAACCTAGGTTTGACCGCTTAAGTGCAAGCTGTTTGATGTGCGTCAAACCCATGACGCCAACCGTTTGATGTGCGTCAACGAGAGCACCCTTGGCTTGCTGTGAAATCAACAGCACGGGAATCGCCCCGATGACAGCTAAGGAAAACATCATGAAAAAAATTCTCATCGCAGCAGCAGTAGGTATGTTGGTCGCTGGCCAAGTGGCCGCTCAGGAAAGCCCTTGG
>CAZEAQ010000246.1:0-1792 GCA_964510145.1 uncultured Bordetella sp. | reverse complement strand
AGCCAATGCAACGAGGGTTATTGCCGTCTATTTCTTCGTTTTTCGTTTAAGTATTTGATTTATTTGGATTTATTTTTTTAAAGACAAAATGAATGTAGTTCTATATAGTTATGAACTATGCACACTTGATCTAAAAAGTAAGCCAATATGGCGGAATATTGGTTTGTTGTTTTTAGCATTGGGTCGCACTGATTCTTTTTCTTCAGTTATAGAACCTTCGAGACACCGAATGACGCCTTTCGCCCAACGCTCTCTTGAGTCGTCCAACGACTGTCAATACAACCGCCCGCGTGTGCGCAATGCGCCCATCAAATCAAGCATGACGGCGATTGAAGGGTTGCCCGCCAAACTCAAGATTTACCGCATTGCAGGCAGCAAATATTGGCAAATGCGGTTTTACAACTTGGGTCGTTACACCACACAAAGCCTCAAGACGACGGACATCGACGAAGCCAAACAGTTTGCCACCCAAATTTTTGAGAGCCTCGAAGAGTCAGGGGCCTACATCCCCAAAGAAGCCACCTTCGAAATCGCCGAGGCCCGCAACCAACAGTTGCTGCATGATTTGATTGAAGAGGTTTTGTTGGCCGAGGAGGAAAAGGTGCGCCGAGACGAGATCAAACACGGCTCGTATGTGATGGCCAAGATCCGCCTCGAGGGGTTGATTTTTGATTTCTTCAAAAAGTACTCGTTGAACAAAATCAATGCGCAGGTCTTGAGTGAGTTCATCACGTTCTTAACGCGACAAAAACTAGCGGCCTCCACCATGCAGGGCTACATGGCGCAAACGCGCAAGGTGCTGCAATTGTTGGTGCGCAAAGGGGTGATCAAGTCGGTGCCCGATTTCCCGTCGCTCAAGTCGCCCCCCAATTCGCGCGGGGCCTTCACGGTGACCGAGTACAAGGCCATCTTGCGCCGCTCCAAGCAGTTGCGCAATGTCACCTTCACCGATTGGGGCGAAGGTAACAAAGCGTGGATACGCAGCGAGTACCACCAGATGCCAATCGAGATGAACGGGTTGATCCGTTTCATGGTCTATACGTTTGTGCGCCCTGGGGATATTCGTCAAATCAAGAACAAGCACATCGAGGTGATCCAAGGCGCCTACAACTATTTGCGCTTGAATCTGCCCGAGGTGAAGCGGCACAAAGCGGCCACCGTGAGTTTGCCGCCGGCGGTGAATATTTACAAAAAGTTGCTGGCGTACCAGCAGTCGCGCGGTTATGGCGCGCCTGATGACTATGTGTTTTTCCCCGAAGAGAAGAACCGTCGTTTGGTGCTGGATATCGCGGGCTTTTCATTCAACTGGATCTTGAAAGATCTGGGCATCAAAGTGGGGCCGCATGGCACAGACCGCACCCTGTATAGCTTGCGGCACACGGCCATCACATTTCGATTGATCTATGGCGGCAACATTGACTTGCTGACGCTGGCCCGCAACGCCCGAACCTCGGTCGAGATGATCGACAAGTTTTACGCCAGCACCTTGTCGGCGGAGATGAACATCGCTTTGTTGCACGGCAAGCGACGCTAGGGGTTATTCCGAACCAAAGTATCTCTAGAATGTAATTTCCGATTTTTTCAACTCAACTGGAGCTTCACATGAAAAAGCAGTTCGTCACCTTGGCTGTTGCCGCCTTGTTAGCCGGTAGCGCCTTCGCGCAAGCCAACGACACCATTGCCAAAGTTAAAGCCGCAGGCTCGATCACCATGGGCGTGCGCGACTCATCGGGCGCGTTGTCGTACACCTTGGGTGACGGCAAATATGTGGGCTACCACGTTGAGATTTGCC
>CAZEAQ010000245.1:0-1801 GCA_964510145.1 uncultured Bordetella sp. | reverse complement strand
AAGGCTTCGCAGTTCGACACCGAGCTGATTTCACGGTAGGTGTTTTGCGCAGGCAGCCACACTTCCAAGTCGTGTGTCTTGGTCGCGCCAAAGCCCATATCACCCGTGCACAAAGCCATCACGCGGTAAGGCAAACCGAGTTTTTGCAACACGGCTTCTGCATGCGCGGTCATTTGCTCCAAGGCTTCGTAGCTCTTGTCGGGGTGAACGATTTGCACCATCTCCACTTTGTCAAACTGGTGCTGGCGGATCAAACCACGGGTGTCGCGCCCTGCACTGCCTGCTTCTGAACGGAAGCAAGGTGTGTGGGCAGTCAACTTGATGGGCAACTCGTTCTCGGCCAACACCACATCGCGCACAAAGTTGGTCAACGGCACTTCGCTGGTCGGGATCAAATACAAGGCCGTGCTTTCGCTGGTGGCTTCGCCTTCTTGACCGCCTTTCTTGGCGGCAAACAAGTCTTCTTCAAACTTAGGCAATTGGCCTGTGCCCTTGAGGCTATCGGCATTGACGATGTACGGCGTGTAACACTCGGTGTAGCCATGCTCTTGGGTTTGCACATCCAGCATGAACTGCGCGAGCGCACGGTGCAGGCGAGCAATTTGGCCTTTCATCACCGTGAAGCGTGAGCCAGAGAGCTTGACGCCCATTTCAAAATCAAGCCCCAGGGGTTCGCCCAAATCCACGTGGTCTTTGGGCGCGAAGCCCAAAGCCGCAGGCGCGGTACCGGTAGGGCTCCAACTGCGCAGCACCACGTTGCCGTGTTCGTCTTCACCCACCGGGACGCTGTCGTGCGGCAGGTTGGGCACGGCCAACAGCAGGGTTTGTAACTCGGCTTGCAGTGCATCCAAACGCACGGCAGAAGTATCGAGTTCGGTTTTGATGTCGGCCACTTGCGCCATCACGCCATCGGCGCTCTCGCCTTTGGCTTTGAGCATGCCAATTTGTTTGGACAGCGCGTTGCGGCTGGCTTGCAACTCTTCGGTGCGGGTTTGCAAGGTTTTGCGTTCGGCCTCGAGCGCTTGATAAGCCTCGACATTCAAAAACGCTTGGGGCTTTTTACGGGTTTCGAGTTTGGCAATGACGCTGGGCAGATCGCGGCGCAGTTGGTTGATGTCGAGCATGAGATTTTCTTAGGGGGTTATTTAAACAGTAGCGTGTTGAAATACGCGAATACGGGGTGCAATCTTGTCGTGCAAGGTGCGCGAAGCCACACGCATGTCGAATTCCGATTGCAAGTTCATCCAAAAACGTGGGTCCATTTTGAAAAACAAACCCAAGCGCAAAGCGGTATCAGCTGTGATGGGACGAACACCATTCACCACATCACTGATCCGGCTCGGGGATACATCAATGTCAGCCGCCAGTTGGCGCGCAGAGATACCCATTGGCTTCATGAAATCTTCTAACAAGATTTCACCAGGGTGAATTTCATCGAGTAATTTAGCCATGACTTTTACTCCTAGTGATAGTCGACAATTTCAACTTGGTGTGCGCCGTCTTCACGCCATAAAAAACAAATGCGCCATTGCGCGTTGATGCGTATGCTGTGCTGCTTGATGCGCTCGCCCTTCAGGGCTTCCAACATATTTCCAGGCGGAATTCGCAAACTAGTCAAGTCTGTTGCGGCATGTAGCTGCAACAATTTTCTTCGTGCCACGCGTTCAATGTTTTTAAAACGAGGCACCGCACGACTGTGAAACAGCGCCTCCGTATGTGGACAAAGAAACGAATGGATCATGGCTGCATTATATTCCGCAATGCGGAACCTGCACCAAGGTATCCAAAATTACTTCAACCC
>CAZEAQ010000244.1:0-1806 GCA_964510145.1 uncultured Bordetella sp. | reverse complement strand
GATTGGCCGGATGAAATTTGGCGCGTCAGCTCGGTGAAGATGTCGCGGTGCTGTTTGACGTAGAAGTGCTCGGCACGCAGTTTGTCGCTGATGCGGTCATACGCCGAGTTATCCAGCAGCAATGCACCTAACAGGCTTACCTCTGCGTCTACGCCTGCCAGCGTGTCGTTTTCTCGTTGTTCGTTTTGGCTCACGCTGCTACCCCTTCTCGGTTTTCATATCGGCCACTCAAGACCTTCTCAAAGTTTTCTTTTGCCACCAGCCAGCCCAAGTCGCACGCGGCGAAGCTCTCGGTCAAAAACTTGCTGTCGGCCACGTAGGCGAAATAACGGTCAAACCACGCCACGCCTTGCTCGGTGGTTTCGGCCAATCGCGTGCCAGCGCGTTCGCCGCGCTCGTGCATCGAAGTCATCACCCATGCCCACCGTTGGCGCATGGCCGTGCCGTTCTTTCCGGCTTTGAAAAGGCTTCGACGCACACGCGGCATCGATGGCAAAGTTTTTTCGTACAGGTCGATCAACACGTCAATCGGACATGTCGCCACCTTGGCTGTTTTTTGATCGGCATCGGTCAGGTTCGCAGAACCGGACGAAGAAGCTTTAGCTTCTTTAATATCCATTCCCTTCCCTTCCTTTCCGTCAGTGAGCGCTCCATGAGTGCTCAGTGATTCATCCGTGATTTCCATGTCTGGAATGATTGAAGCGGACGGGCGGTTGATGACTTGGTGCTTCAAAAAACCTTTAATTTTCAAATACTTATCATCACTCACTGAGTATTCAATGAGTAATCCGTGAGTAATCAATTCAAGAATTAAAGGCTCACAGTCAACCATGTCGGCAGGGAAAACCTGCATCTTGATCTTCTTAGGTGAGCGCGACAAATTGCCTTTGTCATCTGCGAAATTGAACATGCCAATAAATAGCAAACGAGCACTCATTGAGCACTCAGTGAGTCGTTCATCTGTCCAAAAATCGGGCTTCACAGTCCGTATGCGTGCCATTAAAAATTTTCCTCATGAACCTCAAAATGGTGGGCGTTGGCAGGCGTGAGGTCTACGCTTTTCACTTGGGGAGCAACTCCCAAATTAGCCATGCCCATAAACGTCAAGCGCAAAGACGCGCCTGCTTCAATGGGATAAACACCGGATGCACATTGCGCTTTGAGATAAGGCAAGGTCGGGTATCAGATCTACGCTCTAGGCGCTGCGCTGCGATCAAGTTGCTCACACGCGCAGACACGCGGTTGAGGTCGATGCGCTTTTCGTGCAGGTGCTCATAGAGGTCACGGATTTCGGTCAGGCTCATGTCGCTTGCACCGCGCTCGATGCCAATGCGAATCACCTCAAATACCTCATTGAGTGACTTGGCCATACCCTTCACACCGACAGCCTTCAGGCTCTCAGATTGGGTATCAATCGTGTCTACTACTGCATTCATTCTTCGTCACCCCACAAAAGTTCGATCGGGTTGTTGATGCGCTGCATTGCAGCTTCGTAAAGAGTCACCATCGCGTTGGCCTTCACTGGGTCAAGGCACTTGTATTTGGCTGGAACGACCTTGAGGCCGCAGGCGGAAATCAACCCGCACACAGCGGCCAGTTGTCCATCCTTCATTCGGCTCACAGTGCTTTCAGACACGCCAAGCGTGCTGGCCACAGCTGATTGGCCGGTGTCTGCAAGTGCATGCAAGACCGCTGTTTCGTTCTTGCGTGCGGTTTCAAGCACTGAGGCGCAAACTTCATTCATGAACTGACCTCCAAGCCAAATGGGTGGCCGTGGTCACCTTCATAGAATCGAAGTCCCTCAAC
>CAZEAQ010000243.1:0-1808 GCA_964510145.1 uncultured Bordetella sp. | reverse complement strand
TGATTGAAATTTGGTGGAACAAGATGGTGTTCCCCAATGAAAAGAACATGCCCACTCGCCGCCCCATCTTCACCAAAGACTGCTTGCTCATCAGCGCCTTTGGCATCGTTTGGATTGCAGCCATGGTTTGGGCCGCGTTAGCCACTGAACAATCGGTGGGCTACATCTTGTTGATGGGGGTTGTTGTGCCCTTCTTCTTTTGGGTCAGCATGATTGGGTTTGTGGTCTATGTGCATCACACGCATGTGGATGTGTCATGGCACGAAGAGCGCACCGGTTGGTCTAAGGCATCGCCTTTTGTGTCGACCACTGTGCACCTGACTTTTCCTTTGAACATTGGCGCGTTGATGCACCACATCATGGAGCACACAGCGCACCACTTGGACATGAGCATTCCTCTTTACAAACTCAAGCAAGCGCAAAGCAAACTGGAAGAGTTGTTGCCCGAGCGCATCATTGTTCAGCCGTTCTCTTGGGGCTGGTATTTCCAAACGGCTCGCGATTGCAAGTTGTATGACTTCAAGCAAGACAGCTGGACCGACTACCAAGGCAACGCCACCAGCCCACGCGCATTGAAGGCTGCTTAAACCCCCTAGTTCAACACGCAATTTAAAAGCCCCCAGTTCAAAACACTGCGGGGCTTTTTTGTGGCGCTCAATTTCTTTTATGCTTCATGTCCATGAAACGAATTGCTCAACTCTCTGCTCTCGTCTTATTCGCTTTTGTGTCAGCTGCCTCACACGCGATGTGGGTCACCGTCACACGCAACGAAGTGGCCACCGTGTATGTGGACTCCGCCGCCATCGTTCGCATGGGCAACAACAAACGAGTGTGGGTGGTGTACGACCTCACAAGCCCCGACACCACGGGGCAACAGTCCGTTAAGTCCTACATTGATTACGACTGCGCTGAAGCCAAATACAAAACCATCAGCGCCACCAGTCACCCCAACAAAATGGGCAACGGCCCCGCTATCAAAGCGTTACCGGTGCCCGCAGATTGGAAGCCGGTCAGCCAAGACGCCATGAGCCGGCAACTATTCGCCTTTGCTTGTGCTTGGTGACGCGGGGTTGTTAACCAGCAGCGCGCTTCGTCAATATTTCAAAAGCGGGCAAGGTCTTGCCCTCCAGCACTTCTAAAAATGCGCCGCCACCGGTAGAGATGTAGCCCACCTCTTTCTCGATGCCGTATTTGGCAATGGCAGCCAAGGTGTCGCCACCGCCTGCGATGCTAAAAGCGCTCGACTCTGCAATTGCGTGCGCAATAACTTTGGTGCCGTTCTCGAAGGCATCGAACTCGAACACGCCCACGGGGCCGTTCCAAACAATGGTGCCCGCCGCTTTGAGTTGCGTCGCCAATTTGGCCGCGGTTTCGGGGCCGATGTCCAAAATTAAATCGTCATCTGCGACTTCTGTTGCTTTCTTCACAGTGGCCACGGCATCGGCGGCAAACGTTTTGGCAGTCACCACATCAGTCGGGATCGGCACTTCTGCGCCACGCGCTTTCATGATGTCGATCACCGCTTTGGCTTCGGCTAATAAGTCGGGCTCAGCCAAACTTTTGCCAATCTTCAAACCTGCTGCCAACATGAATGTGTTGGCAATGCCACCGCCCACAATGAGTTGGTCCACGTTGTTGGCCAAGCTCTTGAGAATGGTTAATTTGGTCGACACCTTGCTACCCGCCACGATGGCTGCGAGGGGGCGCTTTGGGTTTGCCAACGCTTTGCTAATGGCATCGATCTCGGCAGCCAACAAGGGACCCGCGCAAGCCACGGGTGCAAACTGTGCAATGCCGTACGTGGTGCC
>CAZEAQ010000242.1:0-1822 GCA_964510145.1 uncultured Bordetella sp. | reverse complement strand
GCAGGTTCTCGCGCAACAGCGCTTTTTCCAGCACGAAGCGAATTGACTGGTCGTCATCCACAATCCAAATCGATTTCATCTCGGCTCTTTCTTTGTATCAATTAGGAGGCACTGGTGCATCAGGGCAACGGAATCAGGATTTTGAAATCTGTACGACCTGCCTCGCTGTCGCACTCAATCAAACCATGATGCTGTTGCACAAATGTTTGTGCCAAATTCAAACCCAAACCTGACCCACCATCACGTCCAGAGACCAACGGAAAAAATAACCGATCTTGAATCTCCTCCGGAATGCCAGGCCCGTTGTCTATTACATGCAATTCCAATGCCAGCCGATAGCGCTGCTTACCAAAAGTGACTTGTCGGCTGATTCGGCTTCGCAAAATAATTTCACCATCGCCTGCCTCCACCCGATCTTTCAAAGCCTGAGCAGCGTTGTGCGCAATATTCAAGACAGCTTGAATGAGCTGCTCACGATCGCCGCGGAACTCAGGAATTGAGATGTCATAGTCTCTTACCACGCGCAATCCCTTAGGGAACTCGGCCAATATCAAACTGCGAACACGCTCGCAGACCTCATGAATATTGACGTCACCGACCACATGCGGCCTGCGGTGCGGGGCCAACAAACGGTCCACCAATAACTGCAGACGATCTGCCTCATGAATGATGACTTGGGTGTACTCCACCAAATCACGCCCTTCAATCTCCATCTGTAAAAGTTGTGCAGCACCACGAATACCACCCAATGGATTTTTAATTTCGTGGGCTAAATTTCGAATCAGCTCTTTATTGGCTTGCGCCTGATCGATCAAACGCTCCTCACGCTCTTGCCGTGCTTGTTGCTCGAGGGGCAGTAATTCAACGAGCACTTCGCCACTTCGCTCAGTAGGTGCCACGATCACATGAACCGGTAAGTCATCTTGTGCAGGACGACATAAGTAGGCGTCGTAGCGCATGGTTGCAAACGCATTGCTATTGGCACCCTTGAGCGCATTTGTAAAGGCTGCTGGCTCAGCAAAATATTCCGATAACTGCGTGCCCTGAATGTTGTGACGCGAAATACTCATCACATCTTCCAACGCCGAATTTGCAAATACAACAACGCCATCAATACGCACAACAGCCACCAACGTGGCCAACCAATCAAATGCGGAGGCATAGCTAGGCGAGGACTCGGTCATGGTCGGACTCCATTCTCTAAGGCGCTTTGTAAAACAAAAAGGACATGAGGCATCAGTGAATACTTGAAATAAAAAAGGACGGCTGGGCCGTCCTTTTTCGCATACCCATCGTGTAGAGAATTACAGCGAGTAGTACATGTCGTATTCGACGGGAGACACTTCCACACGGCTACGTGTAACTTCTTGCATCTTCAATTCGATGTAAGAGTCAATCCATGCATCTGTGAACACGCCACCTTTGGTCAAGAAGGCGCGGTCTTTGTCGAGAGACTCCAACGCTTGATCCAAGCTTGAACAAACGGTTGGCACCAATTTGTCTTCCTCTGGAGGGAGGTGGTACAAGTCTTTGGTTGCTGCTTCGCCTGGGTGAATCTTGTTCTCGATACCGTCCAAACCAGCCATCAACAACGCCGCAAAACCGAGGTATGGGTTGCACAATGGATCTGGGAAACGAGCTTCCACACGGCGTGCTTTGTCGCTTGCCACGTTAGGAATACGAATAGAAGCAGAGCGGTTCTTAGCTGAGTAAGCCAATTTCACAGGGGCTTCGAAATGAGGCACCAAACGCTTGTAGCTGTTGGTCCCTGGGTTGGTGATCGCGTTCAAAGCACGTGCGTGCTTGATGATGCCGCCGATGT
>CAZEAQ010000241.1:0-1824 GCA_964510145.1 uncultured Bordetella sp. | reverse complement strand
TGGCGGTGATGGTGTTGACCGTGGTGGCGGTCTTGACTTTGATGCTGTATTGCATATCAGGCGTCCTTTCCGTTTGCCAAAATAGGGCTGGTGTTTTCGTTGTTTGAAGGGGTATGGGTATGCAGACTGGTGTTATCTGTCTTATGAATAACTTGCTGGGTTACTTCGTCGTTCAAATCGACGGTGGTGACTACGCTGTTTTTGAGCTGCTTGGCAGCGTCAATATCGAGATCGGCGATAGAGTCTCTGGTGCACTCAATGCCGTTGGCGTTCAAGAGTTGCTGAACGTCACCAAAGGAAAGGTGCTGCACGTTTTCGGGCAAACAGGCCCAAGCAGCCTGCAGGTATGCCGCAGGCTTATAGCCGCCAAGTGATTGGTCTTTGATCTCGAGTGCTGAGTTGTGAGTGCTAGATGCGTCTAGCAGACCTTTTGCGTAACCCTGCCACCACTTAAACCGAAGTGTGTCGCCTGCTTGTGCAGCAACTAAGAGAGCTGTTTTTGCTCGGTTGATTAATGCTTGACTCATGTTGGCTCCATGCACACAGGTCTTTTGCTGTGTGTAGACGTATTATTACGCTAGGTGTAATAGACTGTCAATAGCCCAAGCGTAAATATTTTGATATTATTTGCTTAAGCCAGATAGGTGGGCAAAAAAAAGCCAGCATGGTGCTGGCGATGTTGCTTTTATTAAAGTGAGGGGCGCATGAAAATCACACACAACTCAGATGATTCATATACGATGACTGCGGAGAGTGAAAGCGATCAAGTTTTCTTAGATGCGCTTCATAAAAACTCGAATAATTTTAGAGTTAATAAGTATTTTTTCCAAAAGGAGCGCGATTCAGATTTTTCGGCTATTAGTGGAGTGTCCGTTGATTTGAGTTGCACAAGCCATCAGGCTTTATCCGACCATGCGGCGCGAGAGATTTTTTGCGCCTTGCGCAAGGTCGTTGGCTTGAGCTTGAGTTACACGGCAAATGATGGGCATGTTGGACCCAAATCCGCCCACCCACAGCCTTAAAAATAAATCTCCACCAACTTCATACAACTCCAAGTCGTGATAAACGCTTGGTGTTGTGTGGTCTTGCAGTGAAAATTCGTTGCCTAAAAAATGATTCGCACCCAATTTATTTATTCTTTCAAACTTGAATTAAAAATATGACGGTTAAGGCGTGAGTGTCAGCTCTGTAACCTTTCCACCTGAAAGATCAAACGTAGCAAAAATACTTCCGCCTTCTGTTGTATAGGTGTCTACTTTCCATGTGATGGAGGCAATTACGTAGTAGCTGCCATCTGCTAGGTTTTCAAACTTAAACATTCCTTGCGAATCGCAGACGGTATCGACGATGTAGCTTTTGTAGTTGGGATGTTCGTTTTCAAAGGTTATGCTTCGGCCTCCCCATGCAGGGTTAAATCCACGGGTGGTTGAGCCATAAATTGTTTGCATGCGTTCGCGTTGATATGGTGTGGCTGGAACTAGGCGAACTGGAGCGCCTGCGCACGTGACAATTCCTCCGTTTCTTCTGCGAATCAATGCGCTGCCTTTGGCTGTATTGTTTCCGCCGCGCATTTGAAATTTTGTGGACTGCTCATCAAATTCTTGGTTTAGTTTTACGGTTTTTGGACCCATGTTTGCACAAGATGCCGTAAAAAGAATTGCCACCAGACAAAGCGAGGCTTTAAGTTTTCTCATTTTCATTCCTTGAGTAGCGTTTTTAACCCAAGGTTAACGAAAAATTAGAACTTATGCAACCATTTTTTGCTGATTGTCTTTTTCTGATGATTGTGAGATTGTCTCAAGCAGGCGTATGGCCATGTAGAGC
>CAZEAQ010000240.1:0-1836 GCA_964510145.1 uncultured Bordetella sp. | reverse complement strand
CCGTCCATATTGCGACGCAGTTGCGCAGCGTTTGACGCCTCACGGACAAAATCGAGTTCGTCGTGAAGATACTTATCGAATTCCGCCACCACTTCACGCGGTTTGAGTCGTTTGCCATCTGCCGACAAACGCTCCACCCAACCTGCCATCATGCGCATCAGGCTCAGGTCTTTATCGATGACTGTCAACATACCTGGGCGCAGAACTTTGACGGCGACATCTCTGAGTTGACCGCTTCGCTCTCTGATGACCGCGAAATGAACTTGAGCAATGGAGGCGCTTGCGACAGGCTGATGAGTGAATTCAACAAAGATTTCACTCAGCGAGCGACCAAATGCACGCTCGATAATGCGGACCGCCTCGGCCGAAGCAAACGGCGGCACGCGGTCTTGAAGCATCGCCAACTCATCTGCAATATCAGCCGGCAATAAATCTCGGCGCGTTGACAGCACTTGACCAAACTTCACGAAGATCGGTCCTAAATCTTCCAGTGCTTCGCGTAAACGCTCTCCACGCGGCGCAGACAAATCACGACCAATCGAGACAATTCGTGCAACTAAACGCAGGCCAGGCCTCTGAAAGCTTGTCAGAACAAGCTCGTCCAGCCCGTAGCGAAGAACGATAAAAACAATATAAATGCCACGCAATAAGCGAGTCATCATGACTGACCTCTTGGGGCACGTTGCCGCACGAAGCTTTGCAATGCAGACACAAGGCGTTGTCCGGTTTGCACCAATGCATGGGCCGGCGCATCCCCAATCAATTTGGCCAAATCTTCTTCTGGATCCCAACGCACATGATCGATGAGCCAATTGACTTCTGCTGCCAATTGCACGTCACCCTCAATACGAATCGCGGGTTTATCTCCCTGCAATACAGTGCGGGCCAACTCAAAGGGCGACGGTTCATTAAGTTGCAGTACCAAGTCTGGTGACTTACTTGCTGAGTCTGGTTTGACGAGCTCAATAAGCCCAGCGGGGGTGAACTGACATTGAAAGATCTGATCTCGCCAGCACACTTGAAGCAATCTGCCTTTTTGTCTCTGCAACCTGTCACGAGCAACAGGCTCTTGCATGAGAACATGATTCAAAAAAAGCACCGCACGTTGCTGTATTTCACTGACTGCCCAAGTGGGGGGCGTCAATGCTGCCGCCAAGTCAGACGGAAGTTTGGTACGCAGCTCTTGCGCTGCATCGACCAACCAAGAAAAAGGGGACTGTGTTGCCATAGTCCCCAATTATTCCTTGTTTGCGACTGTTTTTATTGCAGCGCTTGAACGCCGGCGACTAGCCAGCCCAAACTGCCATCTTTAGGTTTAGTCATATTCCATACCTCGCGGAATGGCGTGGGGCCTGAAGATGGATCTTCACGAATAAGCCCCGAGAACTCCACACTCGCCATGTAAGTGTGACCCGTGTCTTCAATTCCCAATAAATGGGCATCAAGCATGACGACATCGGTCTGGTTCACCTGGCCACTTGAGGTTGCTTCGCGCTCTGCCAGTTGCGTTTTGATCTCTTCCAGCATGGCATCGGTCATCATCATGCGCAGTGCAGAGATGTCCGAGCGGTCCCAAGCTTGCTGCAAAGTCATAAAGTTTTGTTTGGCCGCATTTACAAACCCAAGCGTGTCAAAGTCAGCCGGGATGCCCCATGTTTGCTTGCCCCCCAAAGCTGAGCCGATCATGGAACCGCCACCAGGCACATAGTCCGGCTGCGTGTCTATGGGGCGAGCGGATGCGTCGTTACCCACATTTTTGGGGTCGTAACGGGGAATGGTGCTGGGTTGCGCAGCGCCCGCGCCTTCAAAAGCATAAGGGCTTTGATTTTCGACAGC
>CAZEAQ010000239.1:0-1845 GCA_964510145.1 uncultured Bordetella sp. | reverse complement strand
CAACAGGAATCACAATCCTGGACTCTACCAACTGAGCTACAGCCACCGTAAACAGTAAAAATTATAACCGAGGCGCTTTGATTTCGACTTTGAACTTTTCTTTTAATAGTCGGTAGTATGCAAGCCCTTCCGCGGATGCCCACCATTGCGCATATTGGTCTCGCTCACGTGTCCGCTCTGGCGAAGCAGACTCACTACGCGGCAGTACTTTTTCGACCTTAACAACCGCATAACCTCCCGCGCCAAGGTCAACCCCTATCCAAGCTGGCATGGTCTGCGTGCTAGCCCGCAAAGCAGCCTCAATGAGCGCGGGCGGCTGCTGTTGTTTGCCTTCACGAGACACCACGATGGCAGACGCCAGCTTCGCGCTATCAGGGGCCCCCTTCCACTCCGACAACTTTGCAGCGCCCTCTTGGTGTGCTTTATCAATTGACTGCTGAAGAACCACTTGCTCACGAACACGCGACTTCACTTCATCAAAAGGCAATGTTCGAGCAGGGCTGTATTGGGTAATTCGAGCAGCAGCTAATTGGTTAGGGCCTAACTCAACCGCTTCTGTGTTTCGCTTTTTCTCAATTGAGTCTTGCGAAAAAATAGCAGCCAACAATTTGCCATTTCCTAACGCTGATGCACCGGCAGCTGGTGAAGGGTCACGCCCCAAATTGCTGACATTTTGAATTTCTAGCTTCAGGCGTTCCGCGACTGGCTTTAGGCTATCGGATTGTTCATAAACTATGTTTGTAAATAGCTCCGCAGCTTCAGCAAACTTGCGTTGAGCCAATTGACGCCGAACATCATTTTCCAAACTGGCTCGCTGTGACTCAAAGCTCTTTTGCTCAGGCACTTTGATGTCCGTTAATTTAATGATGTGAAAGCCAAACTCAGTCTCTACCAACCCGCTAACTTCACCTTTTTTCAATGCGAAGGCCGCATCTTCAAAGGGTTTAGTCATCGCACCACGGGCAAAAAAATCTAAGTCACCGCCTTTGGAGGCAGAGCCTGGGTCTTGCGAATTCTTACGGGCGATGTCAGCAAATTTATTGGGTGACTGCTGCACCTCAGCCAACAATTCTTGTGCCTTGGTCCGCGCTTTTTCTTTCTCTGCTGCCGAGACTGATTTATCGGCGTTGATCAAGATATGGCTGGCTCGTCTCTCTTCAAAGCCCGCTAGTCGGGCCGAATTTTGTTCATAGTAATTCTTCAATTCAGACTCAGGCACAACGATGCCCTTTTGAACAGAAGCCAAATCAAGTACGACATATTCGACATCAGCACGCTCTGCTGATTGAAATTTATCCGTATTGGCTTTGTAGTAAGCCTCTAACTCAGCATCTGTTGGCTTAATGCTGGCCACGAAATCGGCTGGCGTAAATCGAGCCACTTGAACTTGCCGTTGCTCATAAAAGGCGTTCAAAGTGACGTCTGCCAGCGCAGCAGAACTAAAACTGGTCACCCCAACACCTGACATTACTTGACGCGAGGCTAAGTCAGACCGAACTTGAGACTCAAAAGATTCAGGCGTCATACCCTGTGCACCCAAAAGTTGACGGTAACGATCCATGTCGAGCGAGCCATCTGGGCGACGAAGCGCTGCAATTGTTGGGTTTTGTTGTAATTCGGCAGCTAAGCGTGAGTCACTAGCCCCCAAACGCAAAGAATTGGCTGCCGCTACTAACAGTCGGTCACGAACTATTCTTTCTAGGGTGCTGAATTTGGCTTGTGGTGTGTCAAACATCTTCACATCCACGTTTGGCATGCTGCTGCGCATGCGCTCCACCTGATTTTGATGTGCGTTGTCCCACTCGGCCTGTGTAATGTCATGCCCATTAACACTCGCGACAGTTG
>CAZEAQ010000238.1:0-1845 GCA_964510145.1 uncultured Bordetella sp. | reverse complement strand
CAACTGTCGCGAGTGTTAATGGGCATGACATTACACAGGCCGAGTGGGACAACGCCCATCAAAATCAAGTAGAGCGTATGCGTAGCAGCATGCCCAACGTGGATGTGAAGATGTTTGACACACCACAAGCCAAATTCAGCACCCTAGAGAGAATGGTTCGTGACCGTCTGTTGCTAGCTGCTGCTAATTCTTTGCGTTTGGGCGCTAGCGACTCACGTCTGGCTGCCGAATTACAACAAAATCCAACGATTGCTGCGCTTCGTCGCCCTGATGGCTCGCTCGATATGGATCGTTACCGTCAACTATTGGGTGCTCAGGGCATGACACCCGAGTCTTTTGAGGCGCAAGTTCGGTCTGACTTAGCCTCGCGACAAGTGATGTCAGGTGTAGGGGTGACCAGTTTTAGTTCTGCTGCGCTGGCAGACGTCACTTTGAACGCCTTTTATGAGCAACGGCAAGTTCAAGTGGCTCGATTTACGCCAGCCGATTTCGTGGCCAGCATTAAGCCAACAGATGCTGAGTTAGAGGCTTACTACAAAGCCAATACGGATAAATTTCAATCAGCAGAGCGTGCTGATGTCGAATATGTCGTACTTGATTTGGCTTCTGTTCAAAAGGGCATCGTTGTGCCTGAGTCTGAGTTAAAAAATTACTACGAACAAAATTCGGCCCGATTAGCGGGCTTTGAAGAGAGACGAGCCAGCCATATCTTGATTAATGCCGACAAATCAGCCTCTTCAGCCGAGAAAGATAAAGCGCGGACCAAGGCGCAAGAATTGTTGGCTGAAGTGCAGCAGTCACCTCATAAATTTGCTGACATTGCCCGAAAGAATTCGCAAGATCCAGGCTCTGCCTCTAAGGGCGGCGATTTAGATTTCTTTGCGCGCGGTGCTATGACAAAACCCTTTGAAGATGCGGCCTTCGCATTGAAAAAAGGTGAAGTTAGCGGGTTGGTAGAGACTGAGTTTGGCTTTCACATCATTAAATTAACAGATATCAAAGTGCCTGAGCAAAAGAGCTTTGAGTCACAGCGGGCCAGTTTGGAGAATGATGTTCGGCGTCAGTTGGCTCAACGCAAGTTTGCTGAAGCTGCGGAGCTATTTACAAACATGGTTTATGAACAATCTGACAGCCTAAAGCCAGTCGCGGAACGCCTGAAGCTAGAAATTTTGAATGCCACTAATTTGGGGCGTGACCCTTCACCAGCTGCTGGTGCATCAGCGTTAGGAAATGGCAAGTTGCTAGCTGCTATTTTTTCGCAAGACTCAATTGAGAAAAAGCGAAACACAGAAGCCGTTGAGCTAGGCCCTAACCAATTAGCTGCTGCTCGAATTACGCAATACAGTCCTGCTCGTACATTGCCTTTTGATGAGGTGAAGTCGCGTGTTCGTGAGCAAGTGGTTCTTCAACAGTCAATTGATAAAGCACGCCAAGAGGGTTCTGCAAAGTTGTCGGAGTGGAAGAGCGCCCCTGATAGCGCCAAGCTTGCGTCTGCGATCGTGATTTCTCGCGATGGCAAGCAACAGCAGCCGCCCGCGCTCGTTGAGGCTGCTTTGCGGGCTAGCACGCAGACTTTGCCGGCTTGGATTGGTGTTGACCTTGGCGCCGGCGGTTATGCGGTTGTCAAGGTTGAAAAAGTACTGCCCCGTAACGAGTCTGCTTCGCAAGAGCGTAAGCGAGAGCGTGATCAATATGCGCAGTGGTGGGCGTCCGCGGAGGGGCTTGCTTACTACCGACTATTAAAAGAAAAGTTCAAAGTCGAAATCAAAGTGCCTCGGTTATAATTTTCTCTGTTTACGGTGGCTGTAGCTCAGTTGGTAGAGTCCAGGATTGTGATTCCTGTTG
>CAZEAQ010000237.1:0-1848 GCA_964510145.1 uncultured Bordetella sp. | reverse complement strand
CCAAGCTCGTCGTCCACCACCAAAATATTTGCCATGTCTAAACGTTTTTCACTTATTGGTTGAGCTAATCTGTTGCAATCCTACAACTTGGAATGATAACGACACTTGCGCGCCAACAACCTCACCACCTGATTCTCTATTTTTTAAGTCTATGCGGGCACTATGCTCATCAGCAATTTTTTTAACGACCGCTAAACCAAGGCCCGTACCCCTCGATTTAGTTGTCACATAGGGCTCGAACGCCCGACTCAAAATCTGTTTTGGAAAGCCCGGGCCGTTATCTCGAATCACCAAACGCACACGGCCTGAAGCTTGTGACCACTGCGTCGCAATAGAAACCTCGGGTGTCGTCGATTCTTGCGTTGCGTCTTGCGCATTCTGCAAAAGGTTATGTACCACCTGACGCAACTGCTGCGCGTCGCCCGAAATCATAGGACATGCCAAATCCAAATCTGTCTGAACTGGCACAGAAGCATTTTCATTACCGTACAACTGCATGACATCTTGAATCAGCACATTCAGGTCTAGCGGTTTTAGCTCGGCAACGGGCAGACGCGCGTAGTCTCTAAACTCATTGACCAATCGTTTCATGGCATCGACTTGATCGACGATGGTCTTCACAGACTTATTCAAAATCAGCTGCTCCGAGTCGTTCAATTTGCCAGATAACTTCATTTCTAAGCGCTCTGCGGACAACTGAATAGGTGTCAACGGATTTTTAATTTCATGCGCCAACCGTCTCGCCACCTCACCCCAAGCTTGGGCTCTTTGCGCCGACACAATTTCGGAAATATCGTCGAACACCAACAGACGCCCGCTGTTTGGCAAAAGCGCGCCGCGTGCCAGTATGGTGATGTGCTGCATTTTGTCTTCTGCCATTTGCAACGCAGGGTTGACAGATGTTGCATGAAGCTCGAACGATTCCTGCCAGTGGTCCAACCCATGTTGAGTTCTTTCACCTAAGAAACCATCAAACTGCGTTTGCACATGTTTTGCAAACTCGCTCAATTCTTCGATGTCGCTTAGCGACCTTCCCTCCCAAGCTGCGAGGGGGACACGCAAAATACGAGTTGCACCTGGGTTCGAGCTTTTGATCAAACCCTCTTCCGTCAACACAATGACGCCAGCGGTTAAATTATCAAGAATCGTTTGCAAGTTGGCGCGAGACGTATGTACCTGCATCATGCTTCGATCCACGGCTGATCTTGCATCTGCCAGTTGCTGTGTCATTTGGGCAAACGATCGCGTTAAGCCGCCCAATTCATCTCTACCTTGAAGCGCGGGTTTAGGGCTCAAATCACCTGCTGCAACATCTCGCACACCTTCTGCCAACATCAGCAGTGGGCGCGCCAGTTGATTGCCTAGCAACACCGCCAGCAACACCGCCCCAAAAACGGCCAAAAACAAACTCAGCGTCAATGTGCCGATGTACATGCTGCGCAATCCCTCGCGCCCCAATGCACGCTCTTGATATTCGCGATACGCCACTTCAATCGCTAAAGCGTTGTTGACCAACGTTGGTGGAATCGCCTTGGTCACCTGCAAAATTCGGGGCTCAATCAACAATCCTAAGCCAGAGGGTGAAACTGAAACTAATGCTTGGATACGCGCCTGCAAAGTGCCTAATTGCGCTGCTTCTTCAAGCCCCTCAATGGTTGTCACCACGCTTTGCGATTTAACTTGCCGCAGCTGCGCCGCAGATGGTCGCTCAGGATTTACTTTGTATCGCGAATCTCCCGCCGTTGCTATCGCTGCCCCTGACTGACTCCACAAAATGACATCGTCCGCTCCTAGCTGGTCTTTCAATCGCTCCAACGCAATGCCAACTGTTGCATCAGGCGTGTCATT
>CAZEAQ010000236.1:0-1855 GCA_964510145.1 uncultured Bordetella sp. | reverse complement strand
AAAGCCCCGTCTTCTCCACAATCACACCATGCTCAGCCAAAAACTTGGTCACGATACTGGCAGGTATTCCAGATTTATCAAAGCGTCCATTCAAATCTAAACCAGGGGTAACGATCGTGGCCTTGATTGGATCCAACATATTGAAGCCATCGGCCAGATTTCCAAAACCATGCCATTTGGACGACTTACCTTTGCCTTTGATGATCCAGCTATCCGCCCGACCGATTCCGTCGTCCACAAGCTCCTCGGGACCCCAGACTTTGAACCACCAATCTTTACCGTATTCCTCGTCCACTTTTCGCATGGCACGCCTAAAGTCAAGCGCCTCGGCAATGCTCTCCTCTACTAATGCAGTCCCGCCAGGGGGCTCCATCATTGCAGCAGCCACATCACAGCTTGCAATGATGCTGTATTGAGGACTCGTGCTGGTGTGCATGAGATAGGCTTCATTGAACAGATGACGATCCAATTTTGTTTTTTGCGAGTCCTGTACTAAAACGTGACTTGCTTGGCTGATACCGGCCAAAAGTTTGTGAATCGATTGCGTTGAATACACCACCGAATGCATTGGACGTTCACGTTTTTTACCCATCGCATGGTAAGTGCCATAAAACGGATTAAACGCGGCGTGCGGCAACCAAGCCTCATCAAAATGAAGATTGGCGACATATCCATCCAACATTTTTTTGATTGTTTCGGTGTTGTAAAGAACACCGTCATAGGTGGATTGCGTGATGGTTAAAACGCGTGGTTTTACTTTTTTGGCATCGACCCCTTTTAAGAGTGGGTTTGCCTTAATCTTGGCTTGAATAGCTGCTGGCTCGAATTCACTTTGTGGAATAGGTCCAATAATTCCGTAGTGATTTCGCGTTGGCTTTAGAAAAACGGGGACTGCCCCCGTCATGATGATTGAATGCAGAACTGATTTGTGGCAATTTCGGTCCACAACCACCACATCATCGGGTGCCACGGTGTGATGCCAAACTATTTTGTTTGAAGTACTCGTGCCGTTAGTTACAAAGAAACAATGATCCGCATTAAAAATACGCGCCGCATTTCTTTCACTCTCGCCGATGGCGCCGTTGTGGTCGAGTAACTGACCTAATTCTTCAACTGCGTTACAAACATCAGCACGCAACATGTTTTCACCATAAAACTGGTGATACATCTGTCCCACAGGACTTTTCAAAAATGCAACGCCTCCCGAATGGCCGGGGCAATGCCATGAGTAAGAACCGTCTTCTGCGTAATCAAGCAAGGCTTTAAAAAAAGGTGGTTGAACGCTCTCTAAATAACTCTTTGCTTCACGAATGATGTGTCGCGCTACAAATTCCGGCGTGTCTTCAAACATATGAATGAAGCCATGAAGCTCACGCAAAATATCGTTGGGCAAATGACGCGAGGTTTTTGTTTCACCGTAAACATAGATGGGAACATCTGCATTTTTTCGGCGAACCTCTTCGATGAAATTGCGAAGATTCAGCACGGCCGGATCTAGGTCTGGTCCTGGTGTGAATTCTTCATCATCAATAGACAAAATAAATGCGCTTGCGCGTGATTGCTGTTGAGCAAACTGACTTAAATCGCCATAGCTTGTAGCCCCCATGACCTCGTAGCCCTCGCCTTCAATCGCCTCAGCAAGTGCACGTATGCCTAAACCAGACGTATTCTCAGAGCGAAAGTCCTCGTCAATGATGACAATTGGAAAACGAAATTTCATGCAGAACTCCGAGTATTCAGGGGCTAGAACAAATTAACAGCGCCGAAGTGTACTCGCCCACTGCTACAATTAATTAGCTAGGAGCGATGGATGAGTGGTTTAAGTCGCACGCCTGGAAAGCGTGTGTGGGTTAAT
>CAZEAQ010000235.1:0-1870 GCA_964510145.1 uncultured Bordetella sp. | reverse complement strand
CGCTCCATCATCGACCCCGATGGTTTTCCGTTTGCTGCCAAGCAAACCGCGTTGCTCGAACGTTTGACACCCCGCTCTGAAGGTGGCCCAAACCCCAGCACCGACCCAGGCCAAGAAAACAACAACCCCTATTCAGATCCAGACAAGCTGACGCCTGAGCAGAAGAAAGAAATTGCCCAAGCTCAAGAAAAGGCCGACTTTGACAAACTTGAAAAAGAGATTGAGCAAAAGCTGTCGGAAAACAAAAAGCTGGGGGGCCTGAAGGACCAAGTGTCGGTCACGCGTGACAAGCAAGGTCTTCGCATCGAGATCATCGACAAGGCTGACTTCGCCATGTTCCCCAGCGGAGGCATGAGCATGCAGGGTAAAGCTGCCAGTTTGATCAGCGAGATTGCTGCTTCATTGGCTGACATGCCTAATAAGATTGCGATTCGAGGACACACCGACAGCGTGCCGTTCAACAACAAAGAAGGTCGTAACAACTGGTCGCTCTCGGCCGAACGCGCTGAAGTGACCCGTGCTTTGCTGGAAAAGAGCGGCATCAAAGAAAGCCGTTTCGCACGCATCGAGGGTGTGGCCGATACCGACCCGTTTAACCCCAAAGATCCACGCGATCCGCGCAACCGCCGCATGAGTATCACGGTGCTCTACAACGACCAAGACTAAGCAAGGCTTAGGCGTCAAAAAGGCAGCTTTATGAGCTGCCTTTTTTCTTGTCTGAATCGCATGCCGTGACGAGCACGAATGTGGGCTTAGGCGGCTGGGCGCAGTTCGTACTTGTTGATCTTTTCAATCAAGGTGGTGCGCTGCAAATTGAGCAACTTAGCTGTGCGTGACACATTGCCAGAATTGCGGTTGAGCGCCTGCTCAATGATGCTGCGCTCGATCTGCGCCATGCGCTCTTTGAGCGATAGGCCTTCTGGGGGTAGCTGAGGCATACCTTGGGCCAACATGATGAGGCCTTCGATCTCGTTTTCTTCTTCTTCTGGCTCCTCGTTCATCTCGGCCAACACTTCGGGTGGTGGCGTCATTTCGAGCTTGGCCAGAAGCGGGGCTTGCGCCTGCAGCTCTGCCTGTGCAGATACCAAGCCTTTGGGCAGCAGAGTAGGGGGAATGGCGCGCAAGTCGAGCTCTTGGCCAGCGTAGAGCGTGCTGAAGCGGTCAACCACGTTGGAGAGTTCACGCACATTGCCAGGCCATGGGTACTTTTGCAAAGCAGCCATGAAATCGGGTTTGAAGCGAATCGGCGGTTTGCCAAAGCTGGCGCATTTTTTTGCAAAAAATGCCAACAGTTCAGGGATGTCAGTGTTGCGTTCACGCAACGGAGGTGTCACCATAGGCAACACATTGAGTCGGTAATACAAGTCTTCGCGGAACCGACCGGCTGCAATCTCGCTTTCTAGATCGCGGTGAGTCGCCGCTACCACACGTACATCGACCTGTACTTGGCGTGTGCCGCCAATGGGATCGACCGTGCGTTCTTGCAAGACGCGCAGCAGCTTGACCTGCATGTCCAACGACATGTCCCCAATTTCATCGAGGAAGATCGTCCCACCATGGGCGAGCTCAAAACGACCAATGCGGTCGGCCACAGCGCCCGTGAATGCACCCTTGCGGTGGCCAAATAGCTCGCTTTCCAGCAAATCTTTGGGAATTGCTGCACAGTTAATTGGCACAAAGTTAGCGCCACAACGATCCGATTGCTCATGCAGCAGTCGAGCCAAAAGCTCTTTGCCTGTGCCGCTCTCGCCGGTGATCATCACCGTGGCGTTGGAGTTGGCCATCGTCGCGATCAATTGGCGCAGCGTTGCAGCTGACTCGCTAGAGCCAATAAAGTGGGTCGTGGGTTTCATGTCAAAAATTCCTACAC
>CAZEAQ010000234.1:0-1875 GCA_964510145.1 uncultured Bordetella sp. | reverse complement strand
CCGTCTACTTTGAGCGCTTGAGTCAAGAAGAACAACGCGTAGAACTGACCCGAGTACCAAACCACCGCTTGACCCGCTGTCAAACCGATGAGGGCCAAGATCACGATCTTCAAGTTTTTCCATTGACCGAAAGATTCAGACAAAGGCGCTTTCGAAGTTTTACCTTCAGCCTTCATCTTGGCGAACGCAGGTGACTCGTTCATGGACAAGCGAATGTAGACCGACACGGCCAACAAAGCGATCGACACGATGAACGGAACGCGCCAGCCCCAATCAGCGAAAGCTGCTTCGCCGATAGCTGTACGTGTACCCAAAATTACCATCAGCGAGAGGAACAAGCCCAAAGTCGCAGTGGTTTGAATCCAAGATGTGTAAGCGCCACGCTTGTCGTGTGGTGCGTGCTCGGCAACATAGGTTGCAGCACCGCCATACTCGCCACCCAAAGCCAAGCCTTGTAGCAAGCGCAAGCAAATCAAGATGACTGGCGCAGCCACACCAATGCTGGCGTAGTTCGGCAAGATACCCACGATGAACGTGGATAAGCCCATGATCAGAATGGTCACCAAGAAGGTGTATTTGCGACCAATCATGTCGCCCAAACGACCAAAGAAAATCGCGCCAAATGGACGAACGATAAAGCCAGCAGCGAACGCTAGCAAAGCAAAAATGAAAGCTGAACCTTCATCTAAGCCGCTGAAGAATTGCTTCGCAATAATTGCGGCGAGTGAACCGTATAGGTAAAAGTCGTACCACTCGAAAACGGTACCCAGTGAAGAGGCGAAGATCACCTTCTTCTCTTCCGCCGACATTGGGCGATTTACATCTAATGTTGCCATTGATTCTGTCTCCTTAGACTGTTGTCTCAGCACCCAGACGGGGCGCTGCACCTGAGCACTATCTTGGCGGTTACTGACCGCATTCTGACGAGCATGGGGACTATGTAGTACCTTCACAAATGCCCCCTGACAAAACCTATCGATAACCCTGAATTTATTTTTCTCGATACAAAAAAAGGATGGACAAGCAAAATATTTTTTGTTTTTTGCGCTTTTAAGCGTAGGGGTTTACACCAGCAAAATTTATTGAAAAAACAACGTTTCTCCTCTGAAGAGCTTGATAAAAGCCATTCAAGGCGTAAGGACTTGGTCAGTCCCTCTGCGCAGAATCATTTGGGTCAATGAAGGAACCCTCCTTCTTGCGAATTCAATAACCCAAATGGGAGATAAACAATGAGTGATCCAGTGGTCGACAAGATCCAGAACCACCCAAAGTACCAAGAGTTGCGTGCTAAACGCAGCGGCTTTGGCTGGTTCCTCGCTGTGTTGATGTTGGTCGTTTACTACGGCTACATCGCATTAATTGCATTCAACAAACCGTTCCTCGCTCAACCCGTTGGCGCAGGCGTCACAACCATTGGTATTCCATTGGGCATGGGCGTGATCATTTTCACCATCGTGATCACGGGCATTTATGTGCATCGCGCGAATAGCGAATACGACACGCTGACGAAAGAAATTTTGGAGGACGTGACCCAATGAAAAAAATCACTTCTCTCTTCACGGCTTTCTTAGCACTTGCGGTCTGCGGCACGGCCTTAGCAGCAGGCGGCGACTTGGGACAAACAACCAAGCAAGCCACCAACTGGACCGCCATCGTCATGTTTGGCGCATTTGTGATTGCCACTTTAGGCATCACCAAATGGGCTGCAGCCAAAACCAAATCGGCTGCCGACTTCTACACCGCAGGCGGTGGCATCACAGGCTTTCAAAACGGATTAGCAATTGCGGGCGACTACATGTCTGCCGCTTCGTTCCTCGGCATTTCCGCAGCGGTGATGGCTTCGGGCTATGACGGTTTGATCTACTCCATCGGCTT
>CAZEAQ010000233.1:0-1896 GCA_964510145.1 uncultured Bordetella sp. | reverse complement strand
AATACGGTTTGCCTTCTTATGCGGCAGCTGCTTATGTGGCCAATGCGCGGGTTGAATCCAACCGTCACCGCTGGCGCGATGTGGCTGCGGGTGCCGCCACTGGCGCCCTCACCACGTACTACTTCACCGACGACAAAAACCAACGTCGCTTGGGCATGATGTGGTCGGGCAGCACCGCCACCGTTCAGTTCCAGCAAGCCTTTAAGTAGAAAAGACAAGACGTCTTGGAGGCATAGATCTCTGGTTAATTTTGCGTTAAGCTCAACCGAGGTACGAATTTCCATGACGCAAGCAGCAACCATTGACGATCAAATTCGGGGTGTTTTTAAGGACTTTCCGAAGGTAAAGCTCGTCATTTTGTTTGGCTCGGTGGCCACTTCATCAGCGCACACGCAGAGTGATTTAGATGTTGCTGTGCTTGCGCGGCAACCTCTCATGGTCGAAGAAAAAATGCGCATCATCGAGGCGCTCGCCCTTGAGATTGGCCGACCTGTTGATTTGATCGATCTGTTTGCCACGCCAGAGCCCATCACGGGTCAAGTCATCAAGCATGGCCGCCTTGTTTTGGGGGGCAACAGTGAATTTGCTGAATTGTTAAGCCGACATTTGGTAGAGATGGTTGATTTTGTGCCCATTCAAGAGCGAATTCTTTCAGAAAGGCGTGCGGCGTGGATAGGCAAGTGATTCATCAAAAGCTTGAATCACTCAGACGGTGTCTGAGTCGTATCCAAGAAAAATTACCTCTTCAGACGCTAGAGCTGCAGACCAATCTTGATTTGCAAGACATCGTGTCACTTAATTTGAGCCGCGCTGTGCAACTCACGGTAGACATCGGTGCGCACATCATTTCTCAATCCGGTGCGCCCGCCCCGCAAACCATGGGGCAAACATTCGATGTGTTGGCTCAGCAGGGCGTTATTTCTGAGGCGCTCGCGGAAAAACTTAAAAAATCTGTTGGCTTTAGAAACATTGCGGTACACCACTACGAAGCGATCAACTGGCAAATTGTTCATGCCATTCTGATAAATCATTTGAGCGAATTTTCAGAATTCGCCAAGGGCGTTGTTGAATACACCCGTCAATAAGCCGCTAACAACGCGTTCAAATGCTCACGGTGCTCAGCCACCGTGTAAGGCGACAACAGCCCCAGCACATGCTTGGCCCCTTTGAGCAACGACTGTTGCGCACTCTGTGGCTCCAGCGCATGACGTGGGTCGCGCACATATTCGTAGCTCAGCCACCACGTCAACATCACCACCATGTGGGTGGCACTCATCTCGCGCTCTGTGGCGTCCATCTTCAAAATTTTGCTGTGGGCCAAGCCATCTAAAAGCGCACGAAATGCGGTGGTTTTGTGCAGCAGGGCATCCTTCACATGCGTTTCTAAGCGACGGTTCTTGCTCAGCAAATCGTTCAGGTCACGGTACAAAAAGCGGTATTGCCACACCAACTCAAACAGTGTGTGCATGAAAAACCATGCGTCCTCAATGTCCTTCACGCCAGGCGCTGCTTCTAACAGTTCATGCAACGCTGCTTCATAACGTGTGAACAGCGCATTCACCAACTCATCTTTGGCTGGGTAGTGGTAATACAAATTGCCGGGGCTGATGTTCAACTCTGAAGAAATCAGCGTGGTCGAGACGTTCGGCTCCCCAAAGCGATTGAAGAGGTCCAGTGTGACCTCCAAAATCCGCTCAGCAGTGCGACGGGGAGCCTTCTTCGCCATACATTTAATTGGGGTCAGATCCCAATTTGTTAACTCAAATTATTTTTTAGTCGTGGTTTTCTTGGCCACTGTTTTCTTTGCAGCAGCTTTCTTAGCAACAGGTTTTTTTGGGGCGGCCGCTTTGGCTGATTTGCCCAGTTGCGCTTCTAAAGCCGCAATGCGTTCGTGCA
>CAZEAQ010000232.1:0-1927 GCA_964510145.1 uncultured Bordetella sp. | reverse complement strand
GCAGTTCGAAGAATTGGCGATGTTCGCGACATCAACTGCATCACAGCACTGCCTCTTTATCACATATTTGCGCTAACACTTTGTTTGCTATCCATTCGTTGGGGCGCTTACCTCACCTTGATTCCCAATCCAAGAGATATCGATGGTTTTGTTGAAGTGTTAAAAAAGCGCCCCTTCCATTTACTCCCTGCAGTCAACACGTTATTTAATGCACTCTTGCAGCACTCTCAATTTAAAACAATTGATTTCAGCCACCTTTGTGTTTCACAAGCTGGCGGCATGGCAGCCTCTGAAGGAACCGCAAAAAAATGGCAAGAGGTGACAGGCTGCGTTATGGTGGAAGGCTGGGGAATGAGTGAGACTTGTGCGATTGGTACGAACAACCCAGTAACAGCCAGTACTTTTAGTGGGTCCATTGGTCTCCCACTTCCAAGCATTCAAATTGCCATTAAGGATGAGTTAGGCCAAAGCTTAAAACTAGGCGAAACTGGTGAGATTTGCATTAAAGGTCCAAATGTGATGTCTGAGTATTACCTTCAGCCAGAAGAAACCGCAAATGCATTTACTCAAGATGGTTTTTTAAGAACTGGAGACATCGGCTACATCAATTCATCAGGCTACACCACAATTGTTGATCGCAAAAAAGACATGATCTTGGTCAGTGGTTTCAATGTATTTCCTAATGAAATTGAGAATGCAGTTTCAGTCTGTCCGGGCGTTATCGAATGTGCAGCGATCGGCATACCTGATGAGAAACAAGGTGAAGCCATTAAGCTTTTTATTGTGCGAAGCGATGTGACTATGACGGAAGAAGACATACATTCTTTTTGTCGACAAAATCTGACAGGCTATAAACAGCCAAAATATATTGAGTTTCGCGACGAGCTGCCAAAAACTAATGTCGGAAAAATTCTTAGACGTGAGCTGAGGGCTAAATAATTGACTATAAAACTGCCTGATGGCATTAGTTTTTTTCAACGCGGGTGGCTTTCTTCCAACAGTGTTTTGCTCTCGGATTCGAACCAATCTATCTTGATCGATTCTGGTTACTGGACTCATGCGGAACAATGTCTCGCACTCGTTCGGTCTGTCATTGGAGATCGTAGACTCACAAAGCTTATTAATACGCATCTGCACAGTGACCACTGTGGCGGTAATGCTCTGCTCAAGGAAGCATTTCCGTCATTGGAAATTTTGATTCCTCCCGGACATTCAGAATATGTAAAGCAATGGAACCCTGAGAAACTTAGCTACACACCAACGGGTCAGCATTGCCCTCAATTTGCTATCGATGGGTTACTTTCAGATAAAGATTCTTTTGAAATTAGCAATAAGTCCTGGTTTGCGTACGCAGCCCCAGGACATGACCCACACTCAATAATCCTTTTTTGTCCTCAAGACGGTATTCTTATTTCTGCAGATGCCCTTTGGCAAAATGGCTTTGGTGTCGTCTTTCCAGAGATTGAAGGTGAATCTGCCTTTGACGAAGTGGAGTCTACGATCGATTTAATTGAGAGGCTCTCGCCCAAAGTTGTGATTCCTGGTCATGGCGATGCATTTACAGATATTGATGGTGCGATTCAAAGAGCACGTACAAGACTTAACATGTTTCGCAAATCTCCAGAGAAGCATTCAATCTACGCTTCTAAAGTCTTAATCAAATTCAAATTGTTAGAGCTGCAAACAGTCTCTAAAGTTGAATTCATTAAATGGGCTGAAAACTGTGCTTACTTAAAAGTTTTATCTCAAAAATCAAATATGACGAATAAGTTCGACGCTTGGATTGAAGATGTATTGAATCAATTGCAAAGTAGCGGATCGTTGCACATACGAGAAGATAAGCTTGTGAATGCCTAAAAAAACAAAAGCCCCCACTCTGTTGAGCGAGGGCTTTTGAGGCTGTAATAGCCTGACGATGTCCTACTTT
>CAZEAQ010000231.1:0-1928 GCA_964510145.1 uncultured Bordetella sp. | reverse complement strand
CACCGCAAACCACCAAGCCCAACGGTGAATTGATTCCATCGTGGCGTTGAAGCCCATCGTCCAACGCCAGAACAAAGCAGCTCGCTCGGAGGCTGTGCCGCGATCTGTAATTTGCTCAATCTCGCGTTCCCCGCCAAAGCGAGTCACCGCCAAAATGGTGGCGCCGTGCATGGCAAAAAGCAAAGCCGATCCATACAAGAAAACAATCGACAAAGCGTGGAACGGGTTGTAGAAAAGATTGCCGTAGCGCAAAGAAAATGCAGCCGTCCAATCGAGGTGCGGGAAGATGCCATAGGGCACCGCCTCCCCCCAAGAACCCATCAAGATGGGGCGGAATAAACCTAGCACCAGAAAGAGCCAAATCGCCGCAGCAAAAGCCCAAGCGATGTGCGTGCCCATGCCCAACTCAACGGCGCGTCGATAGGTTCTGGCCCACCACAGCAACACCGAAGCGGTGAGGAACAAACCCACAATCAAAAACCACCCGCCCTGATTCAGCGGCGGAATACTCAGCCCGTAACTCGGAGGTGGTGGCTCCAACGACAGCCAAAACAACTGACGCACAAACTGGACTGGGTCGTAATTGACGGAGGCCAGCATGTTCATGCCAATTAAAGTGAAAGCAATCAGCCCACAGAACAGAGAGGCCAAGCCGAGCCCCCCCAAGTAGATCGGCCCGATTTGGGCGTTACCCAACTTGCCGATCCAATAGCTTAGAAAGGGTTGTCCGCTCCGTGGGCTGTTGCCATGACCCAGAGCAACCCCTTGGTGCACCGGGCCTACGGCCTGCACGGTGGTGAACAGGTTTTGATAATCGGCCATTTGCTTTCTCCTCAATTCATTCGATTTGGTCTGCGCGACTCAGTTGCTTCAGACAGGCCACTTGGACCAAATGGGCATGTTCAGCCACCAGCTCCACCACTCGGGCCAACCACGGCTCCAGAACGGACCGCTCAACACAATGCACAACGCACTGAACAAAACGGCAGCAAGCGCTAAGAAAAGTCCGAGACGGTGAATACCCAATGTGCCAATCGAGTAACCGATGATGTCGCGGAAGAAGGTGTCTTCGTGCTCGGGTGTCTTGACCACATGACCCGGCGCTGGGTTAGTGGACGACAAGATCAAACCACCGTGCAAGGACAAAGCAAACACGCTGGCAAAAAAGAAACTCACGGCAATCATGTGTGCCGGGTTGTAATGAAAGTGCAAATACTGGTAGCCGACGTTAGAGACCCAGTCGAGGTGGCTAAAAATTCCATAAGGAAAGCCATGACCCCAAGCGCCCATCAGCACAGGACGCACCACCACCAAGGTGACATACGCCGAGATGGCGACGCCAAAAGCAACGGGCACATGAAAGCCCATGCCCAGCTTGCGACAGATTTCAACCTCGCGCATCATCCACGACACAAACGCGCCGATGGCACAGACCGTGATGAGCTGCCAGAGGCCGCCTTCCATCAAGGGCGCAAAACGCAATCCGTAAGACAGATCAGGCGGTGCAATGCTGATCTGCCAAATATTCCAGGTCGGTCCTTGTGAAGCACCCCACAAGATGAGCGCCGTTCCCAAGAACGAAAAGAACAAGGTGGTGACACCAAAAAATCCGACGTAAAACGGGCCCACCCAGAAGTCGAACAAATCGCCGCCCAGCAAGGTGCCACCGCGAACACGGTATTTTTTTTCAAAACTCAGCATGGCCATGGTTGGGTCCTCCTGCTTCTATGGATGAACAGATGCCGCCTCGAACAAAGGCTCGAAGGCAGCATCTTGATGACAAGTCCTGGATCAGGACTTGGGCACTGTCAGGGAAGCCACCGATGTTGGCAACGGCGAGTTTTGTGCCGCTGCTGTTACAGGTTTTTTCGCCCCGTCGAGCCAATTGAATTTGTTGGTGCTGAGCAAGATGAGATGAATCATCGCGG
>CAZEAQ010000230.1:0-1932 GCA_964510145.1 uncultured Bordetella sp. | reverse complement strand
GCGACGAAGAAAAAGCGCGCGCCAAAGAACGCATCTTCAGCCACCGCGACAGCTTCGGCCAATGGCAACCCAAGGCGCAACGCCCCGAGTTGTGGACACTGTTCAACCACAAGCTACAACCCGGCGAACACTTCCGTGTGTTCCCCATCTCTAACTGGACCGAGCTAGATGTGTGGCAATACATTGCGCGCGAAAACATCGCACTGCCCTCGATCTACTACACCCACAAACGCGAAGTCATTGATCGCCGCGGCCTGTTGGTTCCAGTCACCGAACTCACGCCTCCCAAAGATGGCGAAAAAGTAGAAGTTCGCAACGTGCGTTTCCGCACTGTGGGCGACATTACTTGCACATGCCCCGTCGAGAGCGATGCGGCAACACCTGAGCAAATCGTGATCGAAACCTTGGCGGCCGATGTCAGTGAACGCGGCGCCACACGCATGGACGACAAAACATCTGACGCCTCCATGGAAAAACGCAAAAAAGACGGGTATTTCTAATGAGCAACGACCAACAATTCTCAGCCTTGAAGTTCATCACCTGCGGGTCTGTGGACGATGGCAAAAGCACCCTCATCGGTCGCCTTTTGGTGGACACCAAAGCAGTGCTACAAGACCACTTAGCGGGCGTTCAACGTTCGGGCGAAACAGATCTGGCGTTACTCACCGATGGCTTGTCGGCAGAGCGTGAACAAGGCATCACGATTGACGTGGCGTATCGCTACTTCAACACCGAAGCGCGCAAATTCATCATTGGCGATGCCCCCGGTCATGAGCAATACACACGCAACATGGTGACAGCCGCATCCAGCGCTGACGCCGCCGTGGTGTTGGTCGACGCCATCAAGCTCGATTGGAAAAACCCGCAGCTTGAGCTGTTGCCGCAAACACGCCGTCACTCGTTGTTGGTCAACTTGCTGCGTGTGCCCTCCATCGTGTTTGCAATTAACAAACTCGATGCGGTAGACGATGCGGCGCTGGCCTATAAAAACATCGAAGCCGCGTTGCGTCAATTCGCAAAAGATGCGGGCATTGCCATCACCGCACTCGTTCCCGTCTCCGCGCTCAAAGGTTGGAATGTGGTGGACACCACCAACGCAGGACAAGACCATTGGTGCGGCTACAACGGCCCTAGCTTATTGAGCATCTTGGAAGATCTGCCTGTGACGCCCGCTGAGACCGACGTGGCCTTTAGCTTTCCTGTGCAATGGGTTGAAAAGTTTCACGACTCGGGTGTCACCACCCAAGGGCGTCGTGTTTTTTGGGGACGCGTGGCAACGGGGAGCGTTGCGCCGGGTCAAACGATTCGCGTTTTTCCAAGTGGACAAACTGCGGTGGTTTCTCAAGTTTTATCTGCCACACGACAAGCACAAAACAAAGCGGCGGGTCACAGCGCAGGCATCGTGTTGGATCGCGAGGTCGATGTCTCTCGCGGCGACTGGCTCTTGGCCGAAAACGGTTCGCCCGAAGGCCAACGCCAGCTCAACACGACCGTGGCATGGATGGACGATGAACCCTTAGTCGCAGGCCGCGTTTATTGGGCGTTGCATGGCCACCGTTGGGTCAAAGCGAAAGTTCAACGTGTGGTGCACCGCTTAAACGTGAACACCTTGGCCGAAGAAGACGCTACCGAACTAGCCCCCAACGCCATTGGTCACGTCACCTTGGCACTGCAAGAGCCACTGGTCACGCTGCCCTTTGCGCAGTCGCGCATCATGGGCGCTTTGGTGTTGGTCGATACCGCCACGCATAAAACCTCAGGCGCTGTGCTGGTCAACTGACCTTGCTCAGCCTTGCAGATTTATTCCCGTTTAAAATCAACAGCTTGGCGCAGTCGACCCTGATTGCGTTCACCCTTTTACGAACTGAATGAATAGACATGACGCACGTAGTCACCGAAGCCTGTATCCAATGTAAGTACACCGACTGTGTG
>CAZEAQ010000229.1:0-1936 GCA_964510145.1 uncultured Bordetella sp. | reverse complement strand
TGTCACCCGTGCTGTCGTCCTATTTGTTGAAGCCACCTGAAGGCGATGGCGATCATGACACGCGTTTAATTAAAGTGTTGAAACAACGCTATTTGGTTTTATTGGACATGGCGATGTCTAACCAAAAGAGAACTATTCAACTCTCCTTGGCCTCTTTCGGATTCGCAGTTGTCTTACTTCCATTTCTAGGCACTGCGTTTATTCCCGAGATGAAGGAAGGTTCCATTGTTCCTGGCATCAACCGTGTCCCCAACATTTCCCTGAATGAGTCAATCAAAATGGAAATGCAAGCCATGAAACTCATCATGACTGTCCCCGGTGTGAAGTCGGCGATTTCCGGCTTAGGCCGTGGAGAATCGCCCGCTGATCCACAAAGCGCTAATGAGTCGACCCCTATCGTAAGCCTCAAGCCTAGAGACGAATGGCCATCAGGCTGGGATCAAACCGACATCACCAACGCAATGAGCGAGAAGCTAAAAGCCCTCCCGGGTGTGCAAATTGTGATGGCTCAACCCATCTCCGATCGGGTTGACGAAATGGTGACCGGCGTTCGCTCAGATATTGCCGTGAAAGTTTTTGGTGACGATTTAAACGAGCTCAGGCGAGTGGCCAATCAAATTGCAAAAGTCGCGCAAACCATTCAGGGAGCTCAAGATCTTCGTGTCGAAAGAATTTCTGGACAGCAGTATTTACAAATTGATATCGACAGGCAAGCCATTGCACGAATGGGACTAAACGTCTCAGACGTCAACGACATGATTGAAACGGCTATTGGGGGGAAAGTAGCGTCAGAAGTGTTTGAGGGCGAGCGTCGCTTCTCAGCGGTTGTTAGATTGCCAGAACGGTTCAGAAATAATATTGAAGCCATTTCAAACATTATTTTGAACTCCGCCAACGGCGCCCAAGCTCGTTTAGATGATGTAGCAAAAATTCAAGTCCTTGACGGACCCGCACAAATTTCTAGAGAAATGGCAAAGCGTCGAATTGTTGTAGGCATCAACGTGAAAGATCGTGACTTGGGTAGCTTCGTCACGGAACTTCAAGCAAAAGTAGAAAAGAATATCAAGCTATCTGATGGCTATTACTTGGAATGGGGTGGGCAATTTCAAAATATGGAGCGCGCACTGGGGCACCTGAAAATCATTGTTCCAATTACGGTCGCAGCCATTTTCTTTTTGCTGTTCTTACTATTTAACTCAGTCAAATTTGCCACTCTCATCATCACCGTTTTGCCATTCGCCTCCATAGGTGGTGTGATTGGGTTGTTTGTCTCTGGCGAATATTTGTCTGTACCGGCCTCAGTGGGATTCATTGCGCTATGGGGAATTGCGGTTTTAAATGGCGTCGTCTTGGTGTCCTACATTCGCAGTTTGCGAGAGGGCGGCATGTCGGTCAAAGAAGCCGTTTTAGAGGGGGCCCGTCAACGTTTCCGTCCAGTGATGATGACCGCCACAGTGGCGATGTTGGGGCTTATTCCTTTTCTAATTTCTGATGGGCCGGGCTCTGAAGTTCAGCGTCCGTTAGCCATCGTTGTGATTGGTGGCCTCATCACTTGCACGCTTTTGACTTTGGTGGTTGTCCCAACGATTTATCACTGGTTTGATGAGTCGGAACCCGAAGCCTAAGACGAGGAAAAAAATGAAAGAGATCAAAGCCATTATTCGTCCCTCCAAACTTCCAACTTTGCGCGAAAAGCTGCGAAGCCTTCCAGGCTTTCCGGGCATGACAGTTAGCAAGGCGGAGGGGTGTTCCGCCACACATTTGCACAGCCCTGCAAACTTAAAAGATGAACTGACGGATTACACGCCTAAAGTTCGAATTGAAATTGTGGCTCCCGATGAGGTTTGCGACAGCATCGTGGACTTGATTGTTCACACAGCGCAAATCGGACAGATCGGTGATGGCTTAGTTTGGGTCACCGAAATTAATCGTGCCG
>CAZEAQ010000228.1:0-1940 GCA_964510145.1 uncultured Bordetella sp. | reverse complement strand
CTTTGGGGTTCATGCCATCGCTCTCCATCAAGGTGAGGCGAGCAAAGTCATCGGGAGCGAATCGGTGCTCTTGCGACAGCTGAACAATTTTGTTCATCACCGCTTGTTTGTCTTGCGCGGGGATGAAGCCTTTTTCAATGGCGCGGTCAATGGTTTTTTCCAACACCACATTGCCACTGCGATCCGAGCGAGCGAGCAACTGCACTTGCGCTGTGCCTGCCAAGGCTGCGTTGCCCATGGCGGTGTTGGTGTTGAGTGTGTTGACATTGGCTGCTGGCGTGACCGCAGGTGCTACGAGGGCCGCCGCAGCCGCTGCTTTGTTGGCGGCAATGGCTTGCTGCACGGCCTGCGCTTGTTGCAACGAAAAATTCAAGCTGTCCAAGTTCAACTTTTGACCCGGGTGGATCATGTTGGCGTTGACGATGTTGTTAGAACGCGCCACGGTTTGCGCCAAGCGCATGGCTTCGTTGTTTGAGATGCTCACGCCACGCGCCGCCATTTGCTCGCGCACGATGCCCGTGAGTGTTTGACCAGCGCGCACCGAAGTGCTCCAAACCGCCACACTGCCCTCGGGTGCCAGAGCACCTGATTGGTTGACGCTCGCGAGCGCGCGCGTGAAAGCAGGCGCTGTGCGGGCGTAGGCCAGCTGACTCCTTGGCAGCTTGGGCATGCCAGAGGTGTCAGTGGTGTTCACCTGAGGGTTAGAGGACGGGTCGAGTCGCATGGCCTGCTCCGTTTAATCGGTCCTTGGAAAAAAGTTGGCTTCGTTCTTGCATAAAGGGTTGGGTCTGAACAAATGTCAAAACATCAACACCTACCCGTATGACTACGCAAATGCCGTGCCTAAAAAATGCCGACATCCAACGCTTCAAGCGTTGGGGCATGTGGCTGGCCGCATGCGTGCTAAGCCACGCCCAGCTTGGGTTTGCGGCCGATTCCGGGATGGGTGATACGGGCTTTGAAAGCTTGCAACAACAGGCACAACAATGGGCTTCAACCCATCCCTCTTTTCAAGGCAAACAGGTGCAAGTGGTTCCTGTAGATGCCCGCATCACGGTCCAAAGCTGTCAACAAAACCTGCAGTTTGAGCACCCTTTCCCTAACCAACCCGCCGTGCGCGTGCGCTGTGCTCAACCGACGTGGCAGCTTTTTGTGAACCTCAACACAGGTCAGGCCATGCCCCCTGTCAACCGCGCCCAGGCAACACCTGTTTTGCACAAGGTATTGGTGTCAAAAGAACTACTCAAACGCGGCACAGTCATCAGTCCTGAGATGTTCAGCGTGGCAGAGATGCCCGCTGCAGGCATGGAAAACCAAATCATTTCTGATGCAAAGTTGTTAAAAAATATGCAGTTGGTGCGTGACCTCACGCCCAACACACCTCTGCGCTCCTACGACGTGAGGACCGCTGTGCTGGTCAAGCGCGGACAAGAGGTACAGGTCACCGCAGGCGAAGGACAAGGCTTCTCCATCACCATGCGCGCGGAAGCGTTGCAAGATGGTGGTTTTGGCGAGCAAATTCGCTTAAAAAATGTCGAGTCGGGTCGATCACTCTCTGGTGTGATCACTGGACCGAATGCCGCCAAACTGAGGTGAAAAGTGGTATTAAAAAATATTTCAAAAAAACCCTCAAGTTCTAGAATTTGGGGTCGATTGAAGTGTTGTGAAAAAGGTTTGACCCGCACAACGGGTTAAGGAAAGTGAAAACATCATGAATGACGCTATTTCAAACTATGGTCGTATGACGCAATCGAACTCTGCCATGCGCAGTGCCATCGATAAAGTTGAAAAACGAAGCCCTTCAGCAGCGCAAGCCAAAGAAGAGCTCGCACCATCGCTGGAGAAAACAGTCTCAGCAGGAGCAGATAAAGTGAGCTTGAGCAATGTCGCCCAAAAAGTCATGGCACAGCCTGACTTTGACCGCTCCAAAGTCGAAGCAA
>CAZEAQ010000227.1:0-1943 GCA_964510145.1 uncultured Bordetella sp. | reverse complement strand
CCACAGCCAACGCATCGTTGGGCAACGCGAAGTGATCCATGCCCACATACACATAGCCCGCTTGCGTCAAGACACGCATGGCGCTTGAGAGCATGACCAGCTTGGATGCTGCTGGCGGCAAGTCTTGTGTGTGGATACGGCGTTGTGGCTTGAAGCGCTCTGGCAAATGCGCGTAGGCATACAGAGCGATACGGTCTGGACGCAGCTGGGTAATTTGCTCGAGCGTGCGTTCAAAGGTTTCTGGCGTTTGCATGGGCAAGCCATAAATCAAATCGGCGTTGATGGACTCAAAGCCCAACTCGCGTGCCGCCGCCGCCAAGTCAAACACCTGCTCAGCAGGCTGAATGCGATGCACAGCTTTTTGTACGGCGGGCTCAAAGTCTTGCACGCCAAAACTCAGGCGATTAAAGCCTTGCTCTGCCAAATGGGCCAAACGTTCGCGCGTGACAGTGCGTGGATCTATCTCCACCGAATATTCACCACCGGGCGCAAATTGAAAGTTGCGGCGTAACATCGCCATGAGCTGAGACAACTCCGCGTCACTCAAAAACGTCGGGCTTCCTCCGCCGAGGTGCAGCTGAGACACCACTTGGCCTTGGCCCAAATGGGCGATGTTCAGATCGACCTCGCGTTCCAGGTAGCGCAAATACTCGGCACCGCGCTCATGGTGTTTGGTAATGATTTTGTTACAAGCACAGTAATAACAAAGTGACTCACAAAACGGAATGTGCACATACAGAGACAAAGGATAAGCCTTGGTGCCCACCCCGTCGCGGCGCTGCTCAAGCGCCTGTAGATAGTCAGCCTCACCAAACGCTTCTACAAACCGATCTGCAGTGGGGTACGAGGTGTAGCGAGGCCCCGAGACGTCATAGCGTTTGAGCAACTCTGGATTGATGACAAGCGTATTCATAAGTTAACAGTTAAATTTGCGCTCCATAATAGAGGCCTACCCGCTCGAAAAAGTTGACCTGTATCAACACAAACGTCGTCAGTTCCAATGAGTCTCACCAGTATCAAAGTCGCCTGTTCTAACTGCAATCTGCGCGAGCTGTGCATGCCGCTCGGCTTGAACGAAAGCGAAATGGAACGTGTCGATGAAGTGGTGGCCACACGCCGCAAAGTGGCACGTGGTGACAACCTCTTTAGAAACGGCGACAAATTCAATGCGCTGTACGCCATTCGCACAGGCTTTTTTAAAACACGCATCTCAGCAGAGGACGGCCGTGACCAAGTGACTGGCTTTCAAATGGCCGGCGAGATCATCGGTCTCGATGGCATCGTGAGCGATCACCACACCTGTGACGCCGTGGCTCTTGAAGATGCGGAAGTCTGCGTCATGCCGTTTGATCGCATCGAAGAGTTGTCACGCGAGATCACGTCGTTACAGCGTCACGTGCACAAAATCATGAGCCGTGAGATCGTGCGTGAAAACGGGGTCATGTTGCTGTTGGGCAGCATGCGCGCCGAAGAGCGTTTGGCGGCCTTCTTGCTCAACTTGGTGCAACGCCTGCATGCCCGCGGCTTCTCGCAATCCGAGTTGGTGCTGCGCATGACGCGCGAAGAAATTGGTAGCTATTTGGGCCTGAAGCTAGAGACCGTCAGCCGTACCTTCTCGAAGTTTGCGGAAGACGGCATTGTCGAAGTCAAACAACGCCATGTGCGTATCTTGAATTCTGAGGGGCTCAAGCTCATCGTGAACACTCAGAGCTGCCAGTCGGCCAGTTAAGGTTTTATCGCGTCAGGCTTAGGTGTGACCACATGGTTGCGTGTCTGCAATGCAGGCGCAAGTTGGAGGTCTTTCTCGGCGGCCAATGTCTTGTTGATGTCTAGACCACGACGGTAATAGTCATCTGCCACAACAGGATCAGGCGTGCCAATGGCAATCGCCAGAGTAATAAAGCCCGCCACGATCACAATCACGGGGCCAGAAATAATGAGCC
>CAZEAQ010000226.1:0-1949 GCA_964510145.1 uncultured Bordetella sp. | reverse complement strand
CCACCCAAGCCCAAAACAGACGATGCCGCCTTTGGCAAAAGCGCGGGTGGCATCGAACTGACCGGCAAAGCCACGGTGCAAGAAGACCCGGTGTTAGAAATGATTTCGCGTTACCGCCGCAAGCTCAGCATGGCGCTGAACTGAGTCGCCGAATTACTGACTCAACCGATCCCAAGCCTCTTGATACTTGGCAGCGGTTTGCGCAATCACCTCGTGCGGCAAATGCGGTGCAGGGGGCGACTTGCTCCAAGGGCGGCCTTGCACTTGCGCGGTCTCTAACCAATCGCGCAAAAACTGTTTGTCGTAGCTTGGCGGATTCACGCCTTCTTGGTAACTGTCAGCAGGCCAGTAGCGCGATGAGTCTGGCGTGAGCACTTCGTCCATCAACACCAAATTGTTGTTGGCATCTAGGCCAAACTCAAACTTAGTGTCCGCAATGATGATGCCCTTGGCTGCGGCGACATCACGCGCTGTTTCGTACAGCGCGATGCTGACGGTGCGAATTTTTTCTGCCAAGTTGCCGCCAATCATCTCGACGACTTGCTCGTAAGTGATGTTCTCGTCATGCTCGCCCACTGCCGCTTTGGCAGCAGGGGTAAAGATGGGCTCGGGTAACTTGCTGGCGTTCTTCAAACCGCTGGGCAACTTAACGCCGCACACCGACTGATGGGCTTGGTATTCCTGCCAACCGCTGCCCGCCAAATAGCCACGCACCACCGCCTCAACCGGAATGGGTTTGAGGCGCTTAACCAACATCGCGCGGCCTTTAATTTGCGCAGCCTCTGCCGCAGACACCACACTCTCGGGGGCTTCACCCGTCAAATGATTGGGGCAAATATGGCCGAGTTTGCCAAACCAAAACAACGCCATCTTGGTGAGCAACTCGCCTTTGCCGGGAATGGGCTCGCCCATGATGACGTCAAAGGCGCTGATGCGGTCTGAGGCAATCATCAAAATGCGATCGTCGCCCACGGCGTAGTTGTCGCGCACTTTTCCGCGTGCCAACAAGGGCAGCGAAGTTAAAGCCGAGGTGTGAAGTGCAGGTGGGTGCGAAGTGGTCATGAATTACTTGACCAGTTGCGCAAGTTCGCCTTTGGCGTACTTGGCAGCGACGACTTGCAAAGACTCACCTTTAATTTTGCTGCCTTGGCCTTCGCATCCGAATTCCAAGTAGCGTTGCTTGCAAATTGCCATGGCGGCTTCGCGCGCAGGTTTGAGCCATTCGCGGGCGTCAAACTTTTCGGGGTTCTCGAACATAAATTTACGCACGGCACCGGTCATGGCCAAACGAATGTCGGTGTCGATATTAATTTTGCGCACGCCGAATTTAATGGCCTCTTGAATTTCTTCAACGGGCACGCCATACGTTTCTTTCATCTTGCCGCCGTATTGGTTGATGATGGCCAACAAGTCTTGCGGCACGCTGCTTGAACCGTGCATCACCAAATGTGTGTTGGGAATGCGGGCGTTAATTTCTTTCACACGGCTAATCGCCAAGATGTCGCCCGTGGGCTTGCGCGTAAATTTGTAAGCGCCGTGGCTGGTGCCAATGGCAATGGCCAGCGCGTCGAGTTGGGTGGCTTTGACAAACTGTGCGGCCTCTTCGGGGTCGGTCAACATTTGGCTGTGATCGAGTTTGCCTGCTGCGCCCACGCCGTCTTCTTCACCGGCTTCGCCTGTTTCTAGTGAGCCCAAGCAACCGAGTTCGCCCTCAACGGTGACGCCCACTTTGTGCGCCATGGCCACTACTTTTTGGGTGACATCGACGTTGTAGTCGAAGCTGGAAGGGGTTTTGCCGTCTTCCATCAAAGAGCCGTCCATCATGACGGAGCCAAAACCAAGGTCAATCGCGCCTTGGCAAATTTTGGGCGAGGTGCCGTGGTCTTGGTGCATGACCAAAGGAATGTGGGGATAGGCTTCGGTGGCCGCTTGAATCAAATGCTTGATGA
>CAZEAQ010000225.1:0-1952 GCA_964510145.1 uncultured Bordetella sp. | reverse complement strand
CTCAGCGTGCCCGCCAGCACCGCCACTTCGGGTGTCACGCCCCACACTTTTGCAGCGTGACCGGACACATAAGCAGCAAAACCAAAAAACATGGCGTGCCCAAACGACAAGAGGCCGGTGAATCCGATTAACAAATTAAAAGCGCTTGCAAATAAAGCAAAGCAAAGCGCTTTCATCAAAAACATCGGGTAGCCCACAAAAGGCGCAATCAGCAAAGCCAACAGCAGGGCTCCATAAATCAAACGCTTGCTCATTACTTCTCCCGTCCGAACAAGCCTGCTGGTCGAATCAACAACACGATGGCCATGATGACAAACACCACCGTAGTGGACGCCTCGGCAAAAAACACTTTCGTTAAACCTTCAATCAAACCCAACGCCAACCCTGTGACGATAGAACCCAAGATGGAGCCCATGCCGCCAATCACCACGACGGCGAACACCACAATGATGATGTTGGAGCCCATCAATGGGCTGACCTGATAAATGGGCGCAGCCATCACACCGGCCAAGCCCGCCAAACCAACGCCAAACGCGTATGTCAACGTGACCATCAAAGGCACATTGATACCAAAGGCTTTCACCATATCGGGGTTCTCCGTACCGGCTCTCAAGTAAGCACCCAGCTTGGTTTTTTCAATCACATACCAAGTGAAGAAACACAACACGATAGAGACCACGATGACCCACACGCGGTACTTGGGCAGCATCATGAAACCCAAATCAAACACGCCACGGAAAACATCTGGCAAGTCGTAAGGCAATCCGGACGAGCCATAGAACTCACGGAAGATGCCCTCCAAAATAAGTGCCAATCCGAAGGTGAGTAACAAACCATATAAATGGTCGAGTTGATGCAACCAACGAAGCATGGATTTTTCAATCAACACGCCAATCAACGCCACGCCAATTGGGGCGATGACCAGTGCCGCCCAATAATTAACGCCGCCGTAATTGAGCAACATCCACGCAAAAAAAGCGCCCACCATGTAAAGCGCGCCATGCGCAAAGTTGACGATGTTGAGCATGCCAAAAATAACGGCAAGCCCCAACGACAAAATTGCATAAAAAGAGCCATTCACCAAGCCCAGCATGAGTTGCCCCATCAAAGCTTGTATTGGCACGCCAAAAATTTCAGTCATAAAGTCCGGTCAATATGACGAGCCGCACTGTGCGGCTCGTCGTTTTAGTCCAATCCTTGCGTTACTTCTTAATCGCAGCACAACGACTTTGTGCCAGCGACTGGAACGCGTCGTCACCCTTGATCGTGCCCTTCAAGTTGTAGTAGTCCCAAGGGCCTTTGGACTCCGAAGGCTTCTTAACTTGGAACAAATACATGTCGTGCACCATGCGGCCATCGGGACGCAATTTGCCATTCTTGGCAAACATATCGTTGATGGGGGTTTCTTGCATCTTCTTCATCACAGCGGCCGTATCGTCCGTGCCGGCTGCTTGAACGGCCTTCAAGTAATGCATGGTCGAGGAGTACACAGAAGCGTGATTCGAGTTTGGTTTCTTCTTCATCACCGCTTCATATTTTTGAGCCCAAGCGCGTGTCTCGGGGTTCAAGTCCCAATACCAGCCCTCGGTCAAGTACAAGCCTTGAGCGGTATTTAAACCAATCGCATGAACGTCAGTAATGAGCATCAGCAAAGCCGCCAAGTTTTGCTTTTTAGTGAGACCAAACTCCGAAGCCGCCTTGATGCTGTTCACCGTATCGCCGCCCGCATTTGCCAAGCCCACCACTTTGGCGCCTGAGCTTTGAGCTTGCAACAAGAAGGATGAAAAGTCACCGGTTGACAGTGGATGACGCACGGCACCTTTCACCGAACCGCCTGCAGCCTTGACGACATCGCCAGTGTCTTTTTCGAGTGAATGACCGAACGCGTAATCCGCGGTCAAGAAGAACCAGCTGTCGCCGCCGTCTTTCACAATGGCTTTACCCACCACGTT
>CAZEAQ010000224.1:0-1967 GCA_964510145.1 uncultured Bordetella sp. | reverse complement strand
AATTTCAATTGCTCAAAGGCTTGGACCCGAGCAAAGACCAAAGTTATTTTTTGCATCGACTGAATCAGTCGCAGTTGGCCAAAACGCTTTTTCCAGTGGGTGAGTTGCACAAAACCGAAGTGCGTCGCATTGCGAGCGAGATTGGTCTGCCCAACGCCAAGAAAAAAGACTCGACGGGCATTTGCTTCATCGGTGAGCGCCCGTTTCGCGAATTTTTGAATCGCTACATTGCCAACGCGCCCGGCCCCATCAAAGATGCGCGCGGGCGCACGCTTGGCACACATGTGGGCTTGAGTTTTTACACGCTGGGACAACGCCAAGGTTTGGGCATCGGTGGCGTGAAAGAAAAAGGCGCACAACGCGGCGGTGGCGAACACACGCCTTGGTTTGTCGCACGCAAAGATCTACCCAACAACACCTTGTATGTGGTGCAAGGTCATGATCATCCTTGGTTGCTGTCTTCGCAACTGAATGCTGACGATTTGAGTTGGTGTGGGCTAGCAGCCCCCTTGCCCGGGCGCTATGCCGCTAAAACGCGGTACCGCCAAACCGACGCGCCCTGCGTTTTGGACTACAACAGCCATGGCGAATTGATGCTGTCTTTTGATGGCCCGCAATGGGCTGTCACACCGGGGCAGTCTGCCGTTTTGTATGACGGCGAGGTATGCCTGGGCGGCGGCGTGATTTCGAGCGCTGCAGCACTTGAAACCACCCACGAAGGTGCACATTAAAAACCTTTTGCACACGGGTCGGTTCGTGGTTTAAGCGCTTTGCTTAAATTTTCTCGTTTCAGCGCTCAAGCGACTTCTCCCTGAAGCCATCAGCCCCATCTGCGTGGTTGACCTCTCGCTTCTAACCATTGAAAGCTCACATGTCACGTCTGTATATTTTTGACGCATTGCGTTCGCATTTGAAAAACAGAGGCATCTCGTACAGCGAGTTGGCCTTTGGCCTCAATGTGGCAGAGGGCACGATCAAACGCATCTTCACCAAAAACGATTGTTCGACTGAGCGTCTGGATGAGATTGCCCAATACCTCGACATCCACTTGGTCGATCTGTTTCAGAAAACTCCACCCAACAAACACCTGATCGATCAGTTGTCGTACGAATGCGAAGAGCAACTTGCGCGCAACAAAAAACTACTCATGCTGGCCATATGCGTGATGGACTTTTGGCCATTCAAAGACATGCTCAAGTACCTCACCTTTCCACGCGATGAATGCATTGCATTGCTCAAAGAATTGGAGCAAATGGGTTTCATTGAAATGAATGACAAGTTCAATTACCGACTACTGTTGACAAGAAATTTCTCTTGGTTAAGCAATGGCCCCATCACCCAGCTAGTCAAAAGCATGTCACAAGATTATTTTGACCACCCATTTGATGCGCCGGGTGACTTTTTGAAGATTGTTCATGTGCGCATTTCACCGTATGTGCGAAATGTGCTCAAAGGCAAATTCGAAGAAGTACTTCAGCAGTACATCGACCAAGTCGCGTTGGATGCGCACTTGCCGCTGGACGATCGCCCACCTTTGTCGATTTGTGTGGCTGTGCGGTCGTGGGTGCCAGACTTTTTACATGAGTTGATGCAGATGGATGCCGATGAAGGCAACATTTCGCCACACGAGGCGTTGACCAGAATTTCTAGGAAGAAAAGGTTTAATGGGTAAACCAAAGACATGACTTGGCTGACATTCGCAAAAACCAAAATTTCAAAAAAACCCGAAACGCCTGACAAACGTTTCGGGTTTTGTACTTTTGCGGACAAGCGAATCGCTTCGCTTGTCTGACGAGAGGCTCGTTAAAACGGAATGTCGTCATCTATGTCGTCAAAGCCCTTGGCAGGCGCAGCAGCGCGTTGCGCGGGGGCTGCTGAAGCGGCAGCGGCAGGGCGTGCTGCTGGGCGGCTATAGCCACCGTCTTCGCCGGTGCTGGGGTTGCCCATGCCTTCACGGCCACCCAACA
>CAZEAQ010000223.1:0-2002 GCA_964510145.1 uncultured Bordetella sp. | reverse complement strand
GTGTGCAGCGACTGGTAGCCATTCGATTTGGGCTTGGCAATGTAGTCATCGAACTCAGAATCAATAGGCACAAACTTGGTATGCACCATGCTCAACGCGGCATAACAATCCGGAATCGATGGCACCACCACACGCAAAGCTCGCACATCGAACACCCGTGAAAAATCGAGCGATTTGCCACGCATTTTTTTAACGATGCTGTAGATGTGTTTGGGCCGTCCCGCCACCTGCGCATGAATGCCCTGGGCTTTGAGCTCGGCCTCCAGCACATCGCGCAGCTGTGTCATGTAGTTCTCGCGCTCGACACGTTTTTCGTCTAACAACTGCGCGATTTCTCGGTACGTCTGCGGCTCGAGAAAACGAAAGGACAGATCCTCCATTTCCCACTTGATTTGCCAAATCCCTAAGCGGTTGGCCAGCGGTGCGAACACATGCAGCGACTCATAAGCCAAGCTGTGCGGCACGGGTAGTTTAGAAGCCGCGTAGTAACGCAGCGTTTGCAAGCGTGATGCCAAGCGCAACAGCACCACACGCAAGTCACGCGAAAACGCCAGCAACATCTTGCGCACGTTTTCTGTCTGCAACGCAACCATTTGCGACTCCGCCGCAGAAGCGCGTGCCAGTCGTTGCACCCGAATCAATCGAGAGGTTTCCATCGACAACTCGGCATACGTGGGACCAAACGCCTTGGCAATGACTTCATCCGGCTTTTGCAAATACTCAGCGGCATAGACCAAATACGAAGCCGCCTGCATGGCCTCGGAGCCGCCAATCAAATCCAAAATTTGAGCCGCCGCATCGGCATGCGCCAAGACATCTTCACCCGTATCCAGCTGCGCCCCCATCAAAAGAGGCTGGGCGAACGCGCGTGCGCGCGCCAATGCTTGCGGTTGATCTGGCAGATCTTGCAAAGTCGCGCTCAATAGCGAGGCACGTTGTGTTTCTCCGTTATGTTTCATGTAAGCCGCTGAACCGCATAATGTCGATAAGTTTCTCATCGTAATGGATCTGGAGTATTGAAATGTCAGAACGCACGCTCATTGGTAAAACAGCACTCGTCACCGGCTCGACCAGCGGTATTGGCTTAGGCATCGCCAAAGCCTTGGCTCGCCAAGGCGCCAACATCATCTTGAACGGATTTGGCGATGTCGAGGGCCCCAAAGCTGAAGTCGCCGCGTTGGGTGTCCAAGTGGGGTATCACGGTGCGGACATGAGCAAAGCCTCTGAGATTGAAGCCATGATGCAATTTGCGGCCGACAGCTTCGGCGGCGTCGACATCTTGGTCAACAACGCAGGCATTCAACATGTGGCTGCGGTGGAAGACTTCCCCGTCGAACGTTGGGATGCCATCATTGCCATCAACCTGACGAGCGCGTTCCACACCTCACGCCTCGCACTGCCTCACATGAAAAAGACCAATTGGGGCCGCATCATCAACGTCGCCTCCGTGCATGGTTTGGTGGGGTCGGCTCAAAAATCGGCCTACGTCGCGGCAAAGCACGGCATTGTCGGCTTGACCAAAGTCACGGCACTGGAAAACGCCACCACGGGCGTCACTTGCAACGCCATTTGTCCGGGCTGGGTTTTGACGCCTTTGGTCCAAAAACAAGTGGATGCCAAAGCCGCCGCCCTGAACATCAGCAACGATGACGCCATCAAATTGCTCTTGGGCGAAAAGGAACCCTCGATGCAATTCACCACCCCCGAAGAACTCGGTGAATTGGCGGTGTTCTTCTGCTCAAAGGCGGGCGCCAATGTCCGTGGTGTGGCTTGGAATATGGACGGCGGTTGGACCGCGCAATAAGCAAAGCCAACAAGCGCCAAAAGTAAAAAAGCCCGCTGGACAGCGGGCTTTTTTATGCGTCAACAAAGAATTATTTGTTGTAGTTGGCAATGCCATCCAAGATCTCTTTGTGGGCAGACTCAATGCCTTCCCAGCCTTTGACCTTGACCCACTTGCCTTTTTCGAGGTCTTTGTAGTGCTCAAAGAAGTGGGCGATTT
>CAZEAQ010000222.1:0-2003 GCA_964510145.1 uncultured Bordetella sp. | reverse complement strand
GCGCACATCCATGACTTTGCCGCAAGTGACTTTGGGCATTGCCGAATGGGCGCCACAAAACGGTATTCAAAAAGTCGTCACTCTGGTTTCTGACTATGGACCAGGCCATGATGCGGAGCGTACGTTTCGCGATCGGTTCATGCTCAATGGCGGAAAAATTTTGGAGTCGATCCGTGTCCCAGTGCGCAACCCTGATTTCGCACCTTTTCTGCAGCGTGTGAGAGACCTTTCCCCCGATGCCGTGTTTGTGTTTGTACCGTCTGGCATTGGCACGCAAGTCATGAAACAGTTCAATGACCGTGGCTTGTCCAAGGCGGGTATCAAAATCATTGGGACAGGGGAGGTGACGGACGACGATTTGGTCAACGACATGGGCGATGTCGCCCTGGGGGTTGTAACTTCGTATCCATACTCTGCCGCGCATCCATCGGCCAAAAACAAAAAATTTGTGAGCGAATTCCAAAAGCTCAACAACATGCGACCCAATGCAGTGGCCGTGTTTGCCTACGATGGCATGCACGTCATTTATGAGGCAGTGAAAAAGACCAACGGCAAAGGCGATGGCGATGCATTGTTGGCTGCGATGAAAGGACAAATTTTTGAGAGCCCACGGGGCCAAATTTACATCGATGCGAATACCCGCGATATTGTGCAAAGCATCTACATCCGCAAAGTTGAGCGGGTAGGCACCAACCCCGGTGAGTTGTACAACATTGAGTTCCAAGAACAAAAAGATGTCCGCGATCCTCCACGTGCCCGTTGATAGAAAGTAAAACCAGAGATGACCAAACCTTTTTTTCGTGCCGACCAAGTCGGCAGCCTGCTACGTCCTCCAGAGTTGATACAAGCACGCGCTGACTTTGAAGCCAAAAAAATCAATGCGGAAGAATTACGTGCGGCTGAAAATCTAGCGATTGCAAATATTGTGAAGCGCCAAGAGGCTTGTGGCTTTCAAGTTGTGGTCGATGGTGAATTTCGCCGTGAGAACTGGTGGATTGACTTTGTGAGAGGGTTGTCCGGTGTTGAAATTCAAGACGGCCAAGCATCTCAAGCATTTGTAGCGCCAAAGACCAATGACTGCGGTCATGACCACGGACATGACGAGGGCTGGAAGTATGTGCCCAAAAATGTGATCACAACGGGCAAGTTAGGGTTGCCGCATTCCGTTTCATCGTCCGATTTCAAATTTTTGCAGTCACAAACATCGCGCGTTGCCAAGGTGACTTTGCCTTCGCCAACACGTTTGCACTTTCATGGCGGACGCGATGCTGTGTCTCGTCAGGCCTACCCCGACATTGAAGAGTTTTTTGCGGATGTCGTGAAAATTTACCGTGCTGAAATTGCGGCGCTTGAAGCGGCGGGATGCCGTTACATCCAAATTGATGATCCTTTGATGACTTACTTCATCAGTGATCGCATGCGTGCAGAAGTGATTGCCATCGGCGATGATCCAGAGGTTCGCATGCGGCGTTATGTCGAACTGACCAATGCCTGTATTTCGCAGCGTGGTCCCGATACTGCCATCGGCATTCATGTTTGCAGAGGAAATTCGCGAAGCGGCTGGTTAGCCGAAGGCGGCTACCAACGCATTGCGGAGGCAGTGTTGGGTGGCATTCACGTTGACCATTTTTTACTGGAATACGACGATGAACGATCGGGTGATTTTGAACCGCTCAAAGCCGTTCCTCAAGGCGTTAAGGTTGTATTGGGTTTGGTGACCACCAAATTTGGACAACTTGAGAAAACAGAAGACTTGTTGCGTCGAATCAAAGAAGCCAGTCAGTTCGTTGCACTTGAGAATTTGGCGATCAGTCCACAATGCGGTTTTGCCAGTACGGTTGACGGCAATATCATCACGCATGACGATCAATGGCGTAAACTCGAACGCGTTGTTGAAGTTTCGCGCATGGTGTGGGGAGATTAATTCGCTTAGCTTGATTCCCCCCGTCACGCCCTAGGAGTCAAAATTTGAACCGTCGTCGCTTGATTCTTGGGTCTTTGGC
>CAZEAQ010000221.1:0-2015 GCA_964510145.1 uncultured Bordetella sp. | reverse complement strand
CGGAAGTTTTGTCTTCGGTCTCGGTGATTACGCGACAAGAGATTGAAAAATCACAGGCACCTACGCTCGTAGATTTGCTCCAAGGGGAATCAGGCATTGAGTATGGTCGAAACGGTGGACCAGGCTCGCAAACATCAATTTTTCTAAGAGGGCAAGAAAGTAAGAGTCTCGTCGTTTTAGTTGATGGCGTTCGTTCGCAAACGGACAGCGGCGGATTTTTAACTACGACGGATATGCCTCTGTCGCAAATCGAACGTATTGAAATATTGCGTGGTAATGCAGGCGCGCTTTATGGTGATGCCGCTATTGGTGGTGTGATCAACATTTATACGCGTCAAGGCAAAGGAGCGCCTAAGGCCTACGGATCGATCGGCTATGGATCAAAAAATACATCAGATCTCAACGTAGGGTTTAGCGGATCAGATACGGGTTACAACTTTGACGTGAATGCAGGGCAAAAGTCTTCGAGCGGATTTTCCGCTATGGACCCAGCAATGAGTAACCGCGTAAATGCTGATCGTGATGGATATAGCTCGCAATACTTTGGTGCCAAGTTAAGTAAAAAATTAAACATGGACACAGAGGTCGGTGGTCGATTCAGAACGCAGATAGTGGATGCAGACTACGATGCAAAATCCAACCCAGATTACTCACCTTCTTTGCCTACTGATGTCCATCGTTCCCTGAAAAAAACTGATGTTGGAAGTGCTTATATTCGACGCCAAATGAATGATTCTTGGAGCACTACTGTGAATTTTTCGGATTCCGTAACAAGTTACGAAGAGTTCAAAAACGGTCTAAACAATGGGCGTTACAACTCGCATCAGAACGCTTTGAATTGGCTGAATCAATACCAAGTTAGTTCCAATTCAACACTCACAGCTGGGCTTGACTACATCGCAGACAAGCATCAAGAGTTCAATAGTTTTGAGCTTGAAAGAAAAACCACGGCGGGCTTTGCGGGAATAACGCAGAAGGTGGATCAATTCACATTGCAAGCGAATTTGAGACGTGATCTGATTGCGGTTGACTACCGCGATTCATTCAGCTCCAGCTCATTACAACCTAATGCAACATCCTCACTGATCGGCGCGGGCTATCAACTGACGAATGAGTGGAAAGCCACAGGGACTGTTTCAACGGGGTTTCGAGCACCTTCAGCGACTGAAATTTCGAACAGCCCAAACTTAAAGCAAGAAGAGTTTCGTTCCAAGGAGGCAGGACTTGTTTATTCGAGTCGTCAGACACTGGGCCGTATCGCATATTTTGAAACGAGAACTTACAACGCTATTGACTGGTTTGAAGATAGCCAAGGTCAATGGGCAGTCAAAAACGCGGGTGAAGTAGAAAATAAAGGCGTCGAAGCAACCTTAAGAACATTTTGGATGGGACATAGCTTTAAGTTTTCTGCGGTGAGTCAAGATCCTAAGAATGTCACGGGCGGATATGCACCTGGACGTCGTGCCAAAAATTATGGATCAATGGATATTTCTAAGGCATTCCTTGACTATGAGCTAGGTGCTAAATTGTTTGCTTCAGGCCAGAGACCTAACTTTAATGAAGTGAATTCTGAAATGTTGGCTGGTTATTCAATTTGGTCGTTCTACGCCAGCCGCAAAATAGATGCTGAATGGACAGCGCGTTTGCGTTTGGAAAATGCATTTGACCGGCATTACGTAATCGCTGGAGGTTACAACACCCCAGGTCGCGGTATCTACGCCACCTTGCAATACCAACCCAAGTAACGTCAATGCTTGACCTTCCCCCCAAACGCATCGTCTGCCTCACCGAGGAAACGACAGAGTGGCTATACATGCTGGGGGAAGAGGCGCGCATTGTGGGGATCTCGGGTTACACCGTGCGCCCGCGTCGTGCGCGTGATGAGAAACCCAAAGTGAGCGCATTCTTGAGCGCCAAGATTGACAAGATCTTGGCGCTCAAGCCCGATTGCGTGTTTGGGTTTTCTGATTTGCAGGCCGACATCGCGGCCTTGCTCATCCGTGCGGGTGTGCAGG
>CAZEAQ010000220.1:0-2019 GCA_964510145.1 uncultured Bordetella sp. | reverse complement strand
ATGGGCTTACCCGGCAAGTTGGCTGATTGCCAAGAAAAAGATCCTTCGCTGTGCGAAATCTACATCGTGGAGGGTGACTCTGCGGGGGGCTCAGCCAAGCAAGGGCGCGATCGTAAATTCCAAGCCATCTTGCCTTTGCGAGGCAAGATTTTGAACGTTGAAAAAGCACGCTATGAAAAGCTGTTGACCAGCAACGAAATTTTGACGCTGATCACAGCTTTGGGTACCGGTATTGGCAAAGCCAGTGCCGAGTCTGGCAAGTCAGCGACCGATGATTTCAACGTAGACAAGTTGCGCTATCACCGCATCATCATCATGACCGATGCGGACGTTGACGGTGCCCACATTCGCACGTTGTTGTTGACGTTTTTCTATCGCCAAATGCCAGAGTTGGTCGAACGGGGCCACATCTACATTGCCCAACCACCTTTGTATAAAGTCAAAGCAGGCAAAGAAGAGTTGTACCTCAAGGATGCATCTGCGTTGGATGGTTTCTTATTACGCATCGCTTTGAAAGATGCAAGCATCACCACCGGTGGTGACAATTCACAAACGTTGAGTGGCGATACGCTTGGAGAGTTGGCGCGCAAGCATCAAGTGGCGGAATCTGTCATTGCACGTTTGAGTGGGTTCATGGATGCGGAGGCATTGCGCGCCATGGCCGACGGTGTGTCTGTCAATTTGGATACCGTCGCGGACGCCGAAAAATCAGCGGTGGCGATGCAAGCCAAATTGCGTGAATTGGGCAGCGGTTCAGAAGCCTCGGGTGAGTTTGATGTACGTACCGACAAACCGATTTTGCGCATCAGCCGTCGCCACCATGGCAACGTCAAGAGCAGTGTGATCACCCAAGACTTTGTGCACGGCGCCGATTACGCTGCGTTGGCTGAAGCGGCTCAAACGTTCCGTGACCTGGTGGGTGAGGGCTCGAAGGTGCATCGTGGTGAAGGCGAAAAAGCCAAGGAAGAAAAAGTCTCAGACTTCCGCCAAGCCATGAAGTGGTTGATTGGTCAAGCTGAAAATGCCACAGCCCGTCAACGCTACAAGGGTTTGGGCGAGATGAACCCCGAGCAACTTTGGGAAACCACGATGGATCCGAACGTGCGCCGTTTGTTGCGTGTACAAATTGACGATGCCATCGAAGCGGACCGCGTGTTCACCATGTTGATGGGCGACGAGGTCGAGCCTCGTCGTAACTTCATCGAGAACAACGCCTTGCGCGCAGCCAACATTGACGTTTAATCGCGCGGATGTTTGGCGGGCTTAGCCCATCAAACCCGCACGAAAGTCGTCAACGGCTTGCACCAGTTCTTCCCGTGTGTTCATCACAAAGGGGCCGTACTGAGCGATGGGTTCGTTCAAAGGTTTGCCAGCGACGACGATGGCACGGGTGTTGCCCTGTCCACGCAAGATTAGGCCATCTCCTTCATTGGAGAGCACCGCCATGCGTTTGACGGGTATTGCGGAGTTGCTGTCGTTTTGCACCACCTCTAATGCGCCGCGATACACATATACAAAGGCGTTGTGTGTAGTAGGCAGAGCTTGCTCAAACACGGCACCGTCTGTCGCAGGGTAGTGCAAATCTAGATACAAGGGTTCAGTGTGTTCGCGTTGCATTGCCCCATCTGTTCCATGTGAATGTCCTGCAATCACGCGAACCAATACACCACTTGCCGTGGTCACTTCAGGGATGTCGTTGCTCTGAATATCGCGATACCAGGGCTCGCACAGTTTGTTTTTGGCAGGCAGGTTGAGCCAGAGCTGAAACCCTTCCATCACGCCTTCTTCTTGCTCGGGCATTTCGCTGTGCGTCAGGCCACGACCCGCGGTCATCCATTGCACGCCGCCGTTTTGCAGTAAGCCTTCGTGCCCGCCGCTGTCTTTGTGTCGCATGCGGCCCGCAATCATGTAGGTTATCGTTTCAAAGCCGCGGTGGGGATGGTTTGGAAATCCAGCGATGTAATCACCCGGGTTGTCGCTGCCAAAGGCGTCTAGCATTAGAAACGGATCTAAACGCGC
>CAZEAQ010000219.1:0-2023 GCA_964510145.1 uncultured Bordetella sp. | reverse complement strand
CCCACAGGAACCGCATTAACACCATGCTCTTTCCATCGCAGCAGCAAATCCTCTCTGGCTATTTTTTGCGTATTCACACGCAACGTCATAGGCGCTATGCGGTTATTTGCACGCAATATGTCTTGCCAATTTTCGGGGTAATCTTTCTGCAGTTTCTTAATCCACCACAGTGGGTGATTCCAAAAAGCTTGCAAATTCGAATCAGTGACTTTTATTAATGCTTCACGTTCACGCAAAAAGCGACGTAAACAAGCATTTAAAAAGTTCGCTTGAGGCCTAAGCGTTCTCGACCGCTTGGCGGCCTCTACAGCCTGATTGACCAATGTATGCGGCTCATATGACGCAAGCTCTGAGTCCCACGCCAGAGCGAGTGCACTGCTCAATAATGCATCGGCAAGAGGTGCTGGCTCTCGGGCAATTAACTGATCTCTTAGCGCTTGCGCTCTTCCTAGTTGACGCAGCACATGAAACAACAGCGCCTGAACACCAGGCCTTAACTCATGCGACACATTTTCTAAAACAGCCGTTGCCGAGACACCTCGTCGAACCTGAACTAACGAATCGGCGACAGCGATCAATTGTTGCCACAACGCAACTGGCGCGCCTTTGGTTGGCATCATTCCAAAATTCGACCGGGTTTATATTTCAGAAAACGCGCCATGAAAACAGCGGGGAATAGATCTATCGCTTCGTTATAAGTCAGCACCGCTTGATTAAATCGCTGCAGATCAGGCTGAATAGAAATACCAAGTTCGATCCATCGCTGCGTGAGCTCAGATGGCACGGAAACGTAATACACATCGGGGTGAGTCAGTGCCTCCCATGCATCTTGCAAATCTCGACTTGTCGCCATAAGCGCAATGGCAGAAGAGGGCTCAAGTGGATGCTCTTGCATACGCGCCAAGGCCATGGCGGACAAATTTGCCGCCACCTGCAAACGCGTCCAATGACTCGCGCCCAGTTCAGGCGATATGGCTGATTGCCAGCCCGACGGCGCCGTAACAGCGGTAGTCGTGGCCTCTTGCACCAAGGATTGGTAACGCAACATGAGCTCTTCTAAGACAGCAAATTGTTTATTCACTGCCGTACGCAGGCCGACCAGACGTCGATAAGCGCCCACACTCCAAAACAGCATCACGGCGACAAATAACCAAAACCACCACGCGTCAAACATACAGACTCCTCTGCGCTTTTATAAGTCATGCCATCAACAACAAAGGCCCTCGCGGGCCTTTGTTGTTGTGGTCGCTTTACGCTTCTTCGCCAGCATCGTGACCGGCATGGGCCTCTCCATCTGGAGATGCCTCTGCCAGTTCGGCGGCCTCAGCCTCAGCAATGGCGCGGCGCTCCGCATCATCCATGGCATCTTTGACTTTGCGTGCTTTGTGATAAGCCAAACCGGTACCTGCTGGAATCAGGCGACCGACGATGACGTTCTCCTTCAAGCCACGCAACTCGTCGCGCTTGCCCATGATGGCCGCTTCGGTCAACACGCGTGTGGTTTCTTGGAAAGAAGCCGCAGAGATGAACGAATCTGTCGACAACGACGCCTTGGTAATACCCAACAACAAATTGGTAAACGTCGCAGGGACTTTGCCATCACGAAGCAGTGCTTCGTTGGTATTGAGAATCTCTGAACGCTCTACTTGCTCGCCCGCGATGTAGTTGGAATCTCCAACGCTCTCGACAACCACACGACGCAGCATTTGACGCACGATCACTTCAATGTGCTTGTCGTTGATCTTCACGCCTTGCAAGCGGTAAACGTCTTGCACTTCGTCGACGATGTAGCGAGCCAACTCTTCCATACCGAGCAAACGCAAGATGTCTTGTGGGTCAGCGGGGCCGTCCACTACGCTCTCACCTTTATTGACCACTTGGCCTTCGTGCACCAAGATGTTCTTCTCTTTAGGAATGAGTTCGTCCCAGACTTTTCCTTCTGGATCGGTGATCTGCAAGCGAACCTTACCTTTGGTTTCTTTACCAAAGGAGACCGTACCGGTCATCTCCGCCAACATACCTT
>CAZEAQ010000218.1:0-2031 GCA_964510145.1 uncultured Bordetella sp. | reverse complement strand
GTCTGAAACCACAGAGTGGCAGTGCAAATCGGCGTTGAGGATAGAGGTACTCACGCTCCCATTTTAGGCGTGGACGCAAGAATGACTGAGCTATGTCGGGAGAGTCGCCAGTTGGGCGAGTTTAGGGAGTGCTTCTTTCGCGTTTTTTGCTGTAACGCTAGCTACTTCTTGAATAGGAATGCCACGCAAATCGGCCAACATCTGGGCAATGCGGGGTAACTCGGCCGGCTCGTTTCGTCCCTGTGGGTGACCTTCGGCACGCTTTTCTGCGGGGGTGTAGAGCCAATGCGGGGGAATGTCGGGCGCATCGGTTTCGAGAACGATAGCGCTCAAGGGCAGCTCGGTCGCTAATCGTCGCAGTTGCAGCGCACGGTCATAGGTGAGTGCGCCACCAAAGCCGAGTTTGAAACCCAGATCAATAAAAGTTTGGGCTTGTTGCAAGCTGCCATTGAAAGCGTGGGCAATGCCGCCTGCGACAGAGGTGGTACGCAGGCCTTTTAAGAGTAAATCTGCGCTTCGACGGACATGCAAGATCACCGGCAGTTGATGTTTTTGGGCAAGGCGGAGTTGTTGGTGGTAAAAAAACTCTTGTTTCGCCAGCGCATCGGGCGTGTTGAGTTCGGGCACAAACCGGTCTATCCCAATTTCACCGACCGCAATCAGTCGCGGGTCGTTTGACTGTGCGGTTAATGCCGCGTCAAGTTGGCTCAAATCTTCTGGGGAAGCCTGCGGTGTGTAGAGCGGATGTACGCCCAGTGCATAAGCATCTTGATAGCGATGCGCGAGGTCTCGCACAACAGAAAAATTGGCCGTCTCAACAGCGGGAATAACGCACTGTGAGACGCCAAATTTTGTAGCACGCAGCCTGACCGCTTCGTGATCATTTACAAATTCATGTGCATCAAGGTGAACATGTGTGTCGATGAAGTTGTGCGACGTCATTTGACTCCTTTAGTCAATAAGGCAGCCTTTATGATCAGAGAGAACTTGTAAAGTTTGATCGTCATCAAGAGTAAATACAGACTCTCATAGAAAATTCATAAAACAAGGAGACCCTTATGAAAATATTAGTAGCCGTCGACGGCTCCAAATCATCTTTAAACGCTGTGAAGTATGCCGCCAAGTTGGCTGTTGCGCTAAGGACTAAAGATCGAATTACGTTAATCAGTGTCCATGATGATCATGGTCTTCGGCACGCCAAAAAGTTTGTCGGCAAATCGGAAATAGATGATTATTTGCGCTCAGTAAGCGACGAGGATTTAAAGTCGGCACGCAAATTATTGTCAAAAGAGGGCCTGGAGTTCGACTCCATCATCAAGCAAGGGTATGTGTCTGATGAGATAGTCAAAACAGCAAATAGCGGCAAATTTGACATGCTTGTGATGGGATCTAAAGGAAGAAGCGGTCTGATGGATTTGCTTATTGGTTCGGTAACTCAAAAAGTCGTCGCCAATGCAAAGCCTCCAGTTGTCGTTGTTAAATGATGTATTCATAAAAAGTTGCTGCACTCAACTGAGTGGCAGCAACTTTGAAATGAAATGGCTATCAAGTTTTCTAGGGAACTCATTTGTCGCTAAAACCCTAGAAAAGCGCCTCAAAAACTTTATTGCGAGCTCGCTAGTTTTGCACCCAACGCGAAAACGGAATTCGGAGCATTGATCTTTCTGACTTCTTGTTTTTTCGCGAACACGCCTCGATGCGGCGGCGTGTAATCGGGCACATTGATGTCTTTGGCTTTCTGCTCGGCAATTAAGCTTTGAAGGCTGATTGAGCTCATGTGAGCTTCAATTTTTTGGTTCAACGTATCCCATAGCTCATCTGTCGCTACGTAGCCCAGCTGTTTTCGACTCTCATCTTGTTCTGCATCTTCGTGGCTGTTCGCCGCGTTGATGATGTCCGCTACGCTAATCTTGTGTGGATCTCGGTTGAGCGTGTAACCCCCACCAGGCCCACGGGTGCTGTCAACTAGGCCGTGCTGGCGCATTTTGCTGAATATTTGCTCGAGGTAAGAAACTGAAATGTTTTGACGCT
>CAZEAQ010000217.1:0-2042 GCA_964510145.1 uncultured Bordetella sp. | reverse complement strand
GAGCAAATGCTCAAGCAGTTCATCAAGATGGTGCATCCACGCTCGGTGTTGAAGCCCAGCCCACGCATCATTATTTGTGTGCCCTGCGGTTCGACACAAGTGGAGCGTCGCGCCATTCGTGAATCAGCATTAGGCGCTGGCGCGTCAGAGGTTTATTTGATTGAAGAGCCCATGGCCGCAGCAATTGGTGCAGGTTTGCCTGTGTCTGAGGCTTCTGGCTCGATGGTGGTTGACATTGGTGGTGGTACCACTGAGGTCGGTGTGATCTCATTGGGCGGCATGGTCTACAAAGGTAGCGTGCGCGTGGGTGGCGATAAGTTTGACGAAGCCATCATCAACTACATCCGCCGCAATTACGGCATGTTGATTGGTGAGCCCACGGCGGAAGCCATCAAAAAACAAATCGGCTCCGCCTTCCCAGGTTCTGAAGTCAAAGAGATGGAAGTCAAAGGGCGTAATTTGTCGGAAGGCGTGCCACGTTCGTTCACCATTTCTTCCAACGAAATTTTGGAAGCGCTGACGGACCCGCTCAACAACATTGTTTCTGCTGTCAAAAACGCGTTGGAGCAAACGCCTCCAGAACTCGGTGCTGATATCGCTGAGCGCGGCATGATGCTGACCGGCGGTGGCGCTTTGTTGCGCGACTTAGACCGCTTGTTGGCTGAAGAAACAGGCTTGCCTGTGTTGGTCGCCGAAGACCCGCTCACTTGCGTGGTGCGTGGCTGCGGTTTGGCTTTAGAGCGTATGGAGCGCTTGGGCTCCATCTTCACGAGCGAATAAATAAGTGCCACTCGGCACCCTCGATCGCACCCCTCCGGCCTTTTTTAAACAAGGCCCCTCAGCAATTTCTAAATTGCTGTTTTTTAGTGCTTTGTCCGTGTTGTTGATGGTGGCCGATGTGCGATTTGGCGTCACCCAGCCGATACGCGCCACGCTTGCCGTGGCTTTGTATCCCGTTCAATGGTTGGCCATGCGACCGCAAGTATTTGCCGAATACACCAGCGACTACATGGAGGCGCGAGATGTTGCGCAGGCCGCAGAGCGCGAGGCAAGGCAGCAGTTGTTGGTTCAAGCTAAACGCGCGGGTCAGGTGGAACAGCTCGCGCTCGAAAACAATCAGCTGCGCCAACTGTTGAATTTGCGTGAACGTTTGGGATCAACAGCACTCGCGGCAGAAGTTTTGTATGAAGCGGCCGACCCCTACACACGCAAACTCATCGTCGATAAAGGCATGGTCAACGGCATCAAGGCGAGTTCTCCCGTGATGGACGAGCACGGCATATTGGGCCAAGTCACGCGCGTGTTGCCGTTGGTGAGTGAGGTGACGTTGGTGACGGATCGCGAGCACTCGATCCCCGTGCTGAACACGCGAACAGGTGCACGCGGCGTGGCTTACGGTGAATCGGGCGGCGCACCTTTGCTTGAGTTGCGGTTTATGGCGACGAACGCGGATATTGAAGTTGGCGATATGTTGTCCACCAGCGGTGTGGATGGCATATATCCCCCTGGCGTGCCGGTGGCTAAGGTGACAAAAGTGGAGCGTCGCGCAGAAACGGCCTTCGCGAGAATTTTGTGCGAACCCTTAGGACACGTTCAAGCGGCGCGACATGTGATGGTGCTTGAACCCTTGACCGACAAAATGCCCCCGCGTCCCGAGATTGAGCGACCACAACCCTTGGTGCATCACAAAGGAGGGCGCAGATGATCATGCCGCGCGGCCAGCAACTTTTGTTGCCGGCGAATCCTTTATTTATATTGGCCACCTTGATTTTTGCTTTGTTTGCCAACATGGTGGCCAATATGAGCTTGGTCGGAAACGCGGCTTGGATGCCAGATTTTTTGGCCTTGGTTTTGGTTTTTTGGTGCGTGCATCAACCCCGTTTAGTGGGTATCGGCGTGGCGTTTTTCTTTGGTGTTGTGACCGATGTTCATCAAGCCTCGTTGCTGGGGCAACACGCGCTGACTTACACCGCGCTGGGGTTCTTGGCAGTCATGATTCATCGCCGTTTGCTTTGGTTCACGGTGCCCTCGCAAGCCATGCA
>CAZEAQ010000216.1:0-2050 GCA_964510145.1 uncultured Bordetella sp. | reverse complement strand
ACGACTACATCACCCGCGATTGGGAAACCATTCGCAGCATTCGCAAACCCGTGATTGCAGCGGTCAGTGGTTTTGCTTTGGGTGGCGGCTGCGAACTCGCCATGATGTGTGACTTCATCATTGCCGCGGACAACGCGAAATTTGGGCAACCCGAAATCAAACTCGGCGTTATTCCTGGCGCAGGTGGCACACAGCGTTTGCCACGCGCCGTGGGCAAAGCCAAAGCCATGGACCTCGCCCTGACCGGCCGCATGATGGACGCTACCGAAGCCGAACGCGCTGGTTTAGTCAGCCGTGTGGTACCACTGGACAAACTAATGGAAGAAACATTGGCGGCTGCCATCATGATTTGCGGTTACTCACAAATCGCCACCATGGCGGCCAAAGAGTCTGTGAACCGTGCCTTTGAAGGCACATTGGCGGACGGTGTCATGTTTGAGCGCCGCTTGTTCCACGCATTGTTTGCCACTGCGGACCAAAAAGAAGGCATGGACGCATTTGTTAACAAACGCGCTGCGGCATTCAAAAATTTATAAACTGTTTTGTCAATAGGCACACGATTGATGGACTTATTGGTCGTCGCTAATATCGCAGCCTCTCTATAAGAAAGCCTTGCATGGAACTGTTAACCGACCCGCAAACGTGGATCGCCTTTGCCACCCTCACCGCGCTTGAGTTGGTATTGGGCATAGACAACATCATTTTTATTTCAATCTTGGTAGACAAACTCCCGCCCGAGAAGCGTGAGTTTGCTCGTCGCATTGGTCTATTCATGGCCATGTTTATGCGGATTGGCTTGTTGCTGTTGTTGTCCGTTATCGTGGGTTTGGTGGAGCCGTTGTTCACGGCTTTTGGGCAAGACATTTCAGGTCGCGATTTAATTTTGATTTTGGGTGGCCTGTTCCTCATCTGGAAGAGCACGGGCGAGATTCACCAATCGCTGGAAGGTGAAGAAGAACACGGCGCTAACGCCACTGCCAACACCATGGCTTCGGTTATTTTGCAAATCATGGTGATCGACTTGGTCTTCTCACTCGACTCCATCATCACTGCAGTGGGTATGGTGGACGAAGTGGCCATCATGATTGCAGCCGTCATTACCTCGGTTGGCTTGATGATGTTGTTCGCCAAAGCCATTGGGCAATTTGTGTCTAACCACCCGTCTATCAAAATGCTGGCCCTCACCTTCTTAGTGGTGGTGGGCGTGGTGCTGATGGCCGAAGGCTTGGGCCACCACATACCCAAGGGCTACATCTACTTTGCGATGGCTTTCTCGGTCATTGTCGAAATGCTGAACATTCGCTTTCGCAAACGCGCCAAACAAGTGGTGCAGTTGCATCAAAACACGCCGTAATCAAAACGTAAAAAGCTGCTTCTCTATACGAGCCATGTATTTGTTGGTGTAAAACAAATCTGGCTCGTGTTTGATGGGGCGCATCAATATTCTGAAGTCCGGCGCTTCTACGTTGTTGGCATCGAAGGTGACCAAACCTATGCCAAATATTTGGCACAACGAATCGAGCCTAGACAGCTCTTCGGCATCGGCGTTTTTAGGCACCACCAAATACGATTTGTGACTAAACAACTTATATGCACACGCTTGCCCAAAGGCGGTGACGAGTTGGTTGGTATCTGTCTTAATTTCGGCAGACACAATTTCGGTTAGCCCCTTAATTAAGTCGCTGCGTTGCGGTTCTTTGCGCCCTATGACGTCGGGGGTGCCCCATTTATCTTTAAAAACACTACCGCCTAATGGGATGGCAAAGGTCACGTCTTCAATTTCGTTTTTAAGCCAATCTGCAAATGGCAAATAAAAATCTGCTTCTTTAATCGATGTATCGTTTTGCAATATTTCTGCTTGCAAAGCCAGTTCATCAAACTTGCTTTTATTGGCTAACAAACGAAAGACACCCTTTGAGGGTTTGTACACAGTTTCGGGATAAACAGCCTCTAAATTCCACATAGCGCCGTTAATCGTATTGGCGTTAAAGGTACGGTCTATCAGTTGAATTTTTCGTTTCAACGCCATAAAGCGAAGCCCTTCGGGGTG
>CAZEAQ010000215.1:0-2053 GCA_964510145.1 uncultured Bordetella sp. | reverse complement strand
ACCATCACCAAGAGCACCGAGGCTGGCGCACTGAGCGTGGCGCGTGGCAAGCAAGTGAGCATTGCCAACTACAAACGGCCTGAGAAAAAGCCGAAGGCTTAAAAACCACACGAATCGAACGATTCGTTTGATTCGTGCTATATTGGCGCCATGCAAACCTTTTCCGCCAACGAAGCCAAAACCCAATTTGGGCAGTTCATTGACCTCGCCCAGCGCGAGCCTGTGCGCGTGGTCAGGCGTGATCGTGTGGTGGGCGTGATGGTTTCCGCGCAAGACTACGAGGCCATGCGCGAGTTCTACGCCAACCGTTTGCAGCACACCCTGGCCGCCAGTGCCGCGCACGCAGAGCATGCAGGCATGACGCCAGAGTTGTTGGAAGACCTGTTGCGTGACGAGTCTTAAGCTGGTTGTTGACACCAATATTCTGATCAGTGCGGCGCTTTCCTCACAAGGCTCACCTGCGAAGTTGGTGCGAAAAGTTTTGGCAGATCATCGCTTGGTGTTTTCGCAACCCACATTCGACGAGTTGCGCACGCGTTTGTATCGGCCCAAGTTTGATCGCTACATCAGCCTTGAGACTCGCGAGCGTTTGTTGCATGACTTCAATGCGTGTGCGCATTGGGTCGATATCGGTGAGCCCAAGTCTTATAGCCGCGACCGTGATGACGACAAGTTCATCGAAACTGCACTTGTGGCGCAGGCGTCCTATTTGGTCAGTGGTGATAACGATTTGCTCACTGTTCCTGCCTTGCCGAATTTAGAAATTATTTCGGTTCAGCAAGCCTTGGGCCTATTGGGTTTTTAAGCATCTCGCAAGTATTTATTTTGGGCAAGTGCCGTCATAGTTATAGAACAAGTAGCCACACAACTGTAGAGGCTGACTTCTATCGCGTTTGCCAAAAACATACGAATCAGGTCGGAAACTGCATCGGAAAAGCCAATACGTTCGCTCACTGCGCTTGTCATAAAGCTTGGCATTAAATTGGCGGCCAGTTAGCAAAATGTCTAAAAGTTCATCGGATGTATTGCCTGCTGTGGTCTCCCGCAATGTGATGGGGCTTTCGTGATTTACTTTTAATCCTAGCGGCTGAGCCATCACCGTACCCAACGGGCCAGGCATTTCAAGTACACCTTGGGTGGTTGGAACAGGCATTGGAAACTGTGGCGTCAAGAGCGCCATAGATTCAAAGCCCTCAATTTCAAAGGTTGCATCCGAAGCAATGGCGCTACTGCCAATGGCGCGTGAAGCGTTGTGCATGTCGCGCAAAATTTGTGGTGTTGAGGTGGTCATGTGTCCGTCCCTTAAAGGTGGTGGGTTAATGACGCAAGTTTGGAATCAACAAACCCGCCGAAATGGGGTGTTTTCCGTTTTGCAAAGGTGGTGCAAAATACGCGCCCCTATTAACACTTTAGAAAACATGAAATTCAATAAATTCACCATTGCGTTTCTCATTGGCCTCACCTCTGCGGCATGCTTCGCACAAGATCGCACCAATGAGTATGTGAACGAGAAAATTGCTCAGCGAGAGCGTGCTTTGGCTAAGGCTGGTGGTGATGCGGCCATGAGGGCGGCAAAAAGTGGTCTGACGAAGTACGTAGCTATCGCATCGAGCGAATGCATGGAAAGCGTCAACACAGGAAAACAATCACCGCATTACTGCCTAGGTTTTGAGGCGGCGAGTCACAAGGCGTTGAACACAATTCCCATCATACCCAATGACGAGGATGATCAATACGCACGCGCATGGTTCGGTCCCGAAAAGCAAAAGAACAGAATCCTTGCCTACTGCATCATCTTTTTGCGCACCACCGAACACCGCTGTGGTGACTATTACGCCTCCGCAAAAATGGCCGTCCAGTAAGCCCTAGCCAGAATAGCCGCCAGTTGCCAAATGCGCGATTGAACGGTTTGATACATCACGGCCTTTGCCGGTCTAGCGCAACACCGGCCAAGTGCTGGTGAACTTCGCCCTCTTCGTTGCAAAAAACGCTTTCACGTTTCGCACATTCGCGTCTTGCGTGAGCAGGCGTTGCGTGATGGCCAAGTAGTCGG
>CAZEAQ010000214.1:0-2061 GCA_964510145.1 uncultured Bordetella sp. | reverse complement strand
GCAGTGGTGTGGTTTTTGACATGAACCAAAACGTCGCCGCTGACTCGTACAAATTTACCTTCAACAGGAGTTTGACGCACGGCCCAGAGGCCATCACAGTTAACGTGGCCACACAGGGTACAAGTGCTCCGACCGTGGCTGACGTCGTCAAAGCTTTGAATGCCAACGCATCATTTGCAGCTGCCTACGTGGCTCAAAACACGTCAACCGTCACCATCGCAGGCCCTACGTTTGCGACGACTGCACCCACCTCTTCAGACTTCGCTAGTTTTGATGTGAACATTGGTGGCAAATTAATTTCTCTCACAGGACTGCGTCCCGCATCGAGCGACTTAGCTGGTTTAGCCGCCGAATTGCAAGATCGTCTGCGCAGTAAAGACGGTGGCAAAGCCAACCTGAGTGTGTCGGTCGCGCCTAACGGCAAAGACATCAAAATCACTGACTCTGCGGGCCGTGTGATTACAGATGCAGGTTTGAAATTAAAGACAGGTGTGGGTAACGGTGCCTCTGTGGGTACACCGACCATCACCATGGGCGTGCTGCGCGTGACATCGCTTGATCCAAACGAGCCAGACCATGTCATCTTGGCCGATATGTCGATGACGAAAACAGTGGGTGGCCAGCCCGATGCGATTGTGGGTAAAGGTGTCTCCACTGAGTTTCCACGTAGCACTGCCAACTACAACCTAGATAGCACAGCGACTTTGTATAACGCAGAGTTTGGACCGGCGACAGATCGCATTACTGTTTCTAAAACATCGGTTCGTGCGTTCGCAGATGCTTTGAATAACAACACCACTTTTGCCGCTTCTTATGAAGCCACGGTCACAAACGGTGTGTTGAGTGTGACGGCTAAGAACCCCGCAGACTCTGCCGGTTCAATTAACACGGCCTTAAATATTACTCAAACTGTGGCGGGTAGTGCCGCTAAGGTGGAAGGCTTGGAGCGCACTGCTGCGCGCTATTCACTGGGTAATGGACCCTTCACATTTACCTCTGGCTTAATCAAAGCGTCTTCTGACGGCACGGTTCGTCAAAACGGCACAGCCGCTGCAACTGAAACTGCTGTGGTCACTTTCCCCGCTTCATTGACGAGTGGTCAAAGCGTGACGGTAGCTGGCCTGACTTTTACAGCGTCAGCTGCGACAACAGCTGATGAGTTGGCTGCACTTTTTGGTGGCTTAGCGGAAGGTGCGCTCACTTCTACAACTGAACCTACAACAGGTACTTTCTCAGGTAGCTTGGTTGGTTTTAGTACGGCTGCCTCCTCAGGCGCTTCGGTCACCTTGACAAGTACCACTGCGGACGAAAACGTCTCCGATGTTGAAGTCAACGGAAGCTCTTCAACTGTCAAACCTTCGGTCGCGATCACACAAGGTACGCCCGAGATTGCTGAAAACACGACTGTGACTTTCAAAGCATTGAAAGCGGGTCAATCAGTCACCGTGGGTGGTTTGACTTACACCACCACCAATGACGCCACGGCAGAAGAAGTCGCAACTGTATTTGCCAACTTGGTGACTGGCGCACAAACCAGTCCAACCACGGGTACTTTTGACAACACATTGGAAGGCTTCACCAGTGGTGAAGCGATTGGCAACACCGTTAAATTCACCAGCACTGCATCGGGTACCAATGAGACCGATTTGGTCGTCACCGGCATCTCATTAAATACAGATGAATATGTGGAGATGCTCAACGCATCGCCATTGATTTCTGAATCGTATGAAGTCGCGTTGGTGAATGGTGACTTGAAAGTTTCGTCTTTGAACTTAGCCGAGACAGGTGTCAACGTGGCCGGCGCGGTCACCCTGACGGACAACGGCTCACCTGTCACAGCCTCTTCAACCAGCATCAGTGCTGGCGTACCGACTGACTCGACCTATGTGGGTTTGAGCAGTGTGGACGATTTGAAAGATCTTTTTTCAATCAACGTCGACAATTCGATCGATCCTGTCACTGTCGGCTTAGATCGGCTTGTCGGTAGCAAACTTAAGCTCTCTGGGGCACAAATTGCACAAGAATTAACAAACGCGATTAACCGTGCGTATGGTGACGAAA
>CAZEAQ010000213.1:0-2067 GCA_964510145.1 uncultured Bordetella sp. | reverse complement strand
ATGGGATCGCTGTAACGCAAATCGCTGTCGGGGCAATGCAAACCCGTCGAAAAGCGCCACAACGCATAACTGGGGTCTGACCCCAATTTGTCTGGTTCTTCCCAATACACGTTCAGTCGGCCACCGCCTCGCTTGATGGCGAGTTCAATGGCTTCGACCACACGCGCTTGCTCGGTGTTGCTGAGTCGGAAACGGTCAGCCACCACATCCAGTAATTTGCGCGGACCCGTGGGCGTGGCCACCTCACGCTCTGCGTGAATACGGGTGAATCCACTTGCGCTGAGCCACTGTTCCACTTCTTCTGCAGTTGTGTTGGCAGGCAGCTCGACAGGGAACGTAAAAATCAAACGCGGGTCGTGTGGCTGCGCTGCACATCGTCGTTGTAACTCGGCATAAATAGTTTGCGGCGTATCGTGTTGAACCGGCTGTGCGGTTTGACGATCAAATAGTTGCCCGGCACGCGCGATCAACAACTTCAAGTGATCGTTTAGCTCCGTCATCGTGCCTACTGTTGAACGCGAGCTGCGAACAGGGTTGGTCTGATCAATTGCGATGGCAGGTGGAACGCCCTCCACCTTGTCGACCGCAGGGCGATCCATACGATCTAAAAACTGCCGCGCATAGGCACTGAAGGTTTCAACATAACGGCGCTGACCTTCGGCATAAAGAGTGTCAAACACCAAACTCGATTTACCTGAACCACTTGGGCCGGTGACCACGGTCATCTCGCCGGTACGAATGTCGAGATCTAAATTTTTGAGATTGTGCTGGCGTGCGCCACGAATCCGAATGGTGCCTGTCATGGCGATGCCTTTTGAAGTGTGGCAAATATTCTAGAGACTCACACTACCCCTCGTTGCGGTCGGGACAAAGCAAAACGCCACGACGAAGTCGTGGCGTTTGAACAAGCGCAATACGCGAATTACTTTGCAGCTGAGGCATCCTTTGCAGCCTCGGAGGCCGCGCCTGACGCAGCTTCAGCAGGCGCATGAATTGCTTCTTCGCCGTGCTTTTCGCCGCCCATGTCCAAGCTATTTCCGCCTTTGAAAATAACAAACATCGCCAGCGCTGCGAAGATCACAAAGCCAATAAAAATTTTCAACATATCAAATCTCCGAATCAGTAAAAAGCCCTCCACGAGGGAGGGCTTGAATTTATCACTCAGGTCACCCTGAATGGCTTACAGCCATCAATCGTGTTCGTAAATGTCCACGTCTTTGGTTTCTTTAACAAAGATCATGCCGATGACAAAAGTCATACCCGCGATGATGATGGGGTACCACAAGCCGTTGTACATGTTGCCGGTCTGTGCCACGATCGCGAACGCAGTCGTTGGCAACAAGCCACCGAACCAACCGTTGCCGATGTGATAAGGCAGAGACATCGATGTGTAGCGGATACGGGTTGGGAACATCTCAACCAGCATGGCAGCAATCGGGCCATAAACCATGGTCACCAAAATCACCAAGTATGTGAGGATGATGGTGATCTTGACTTGATCCACTTTGGCTGGGTCTGCTTTGGCTGGATAGCCCGCTTCTTTCAGAGCATCGCCCACGGCCTTCTTAAAGTCAGCAGCTTTGGTTTTTGCCTCTTCTGCAGGCAAGCCTTTAGAGCTATAGCTAGCGATTTCTGTTTCACCAATCTTGATGGTGGCAGGTGCGCCAGCTGCGCCTACTGCGTTTTCATAGCTCACAGAGCTAACAGCCAATACTTGTTTGGCAATATCGCATGAGCTCGTGAATTTCACAGTGCCCGTTGGGTTGAACTGGAATGAACACTCAGCAGGGTCTGCCGTTACCAAAACTTTGTTCTTTTGTTGCGCCGCATACAAATCGGGGTTAGCCGCTTTGGTGAGTGCTTCGAACACGGGGAAGTAAGTCAGCACAGCCAACAAGCAACCCAACATGATGATGGGCTTGCGGCCGATCTTGTCAGACAACGCTCCGAAGACGATGAAGAAAGGCGTACCAATCAACAACGAAATCGCGACCAAAATGTTGGCAGTCGCACCGTCTACTTTGAGCGCTTGAGTCAAGAAGAACAACGCGTAGAACTGACCCGAGT
>CAZEAQ010000212.1:0-2072 GCA_964510145.1 uncultured Bordetella sp. | reverse complement strand
TGTATGACGTGTCTTTGACCATAAAAATAAAGTCGGTCAACGCGGGTGAATACACGGCGCCACCTGCGGACGGCCCCATGATCATGCTGATTTGTGGCACCACACCGCTGGCCATCACGTTGCGTTGAAACACTTCGGCATAGCCGCCAAGTGAGGCCACGCCTTCTTGAATGCGTGCACCGCCCGAATCGTTCAGGCCAATCACCGGTGCGCCAACTTTCATGGCTTGGTCCATGATTTTGCAAATCTTCTCTGCGTGCGTTTCAGACAAAGCGCCACCGTAAACCGTGAAGTCTTGGCTGAACACAAATACCAAACGACCATTGATCATGCCGTAGCCTGTGACCACACCGTCGCCCGGAATTTTGTTGTCGGCCATACCGAAGTCGGTGCAACGGTGCTCGACAAACATGTCCCACTCTTCAAAAGTGCCTTCGTCTAACAACACCTCAATGCGTTCACGCGCCGTGAGTTTGCCTTTGGCGTGTTGCGCATCAATGCGCTTTTGTCCGCCCCCTAAACGAGCCGCAGCGCGCTTTTGTTCCAGTTGTTCGATGATGTCTTGCATGATTGCTCTTTCTTTACTCCAGGAAGATTTCAAAGTTTGCCTTGCGCTTGGTAAGCGCCTAGCAGTTGTCTTGCCGCAGTCGAGGCAGCCATTTGCCCCGCTGCAACTTGTTGGCTCAAATTAGGCAGCAGCGATTGCACATTGGCTTGCGCCCGAAACGTTTGTTTAAGTCCAGCATCAATGCGCTCCCACATCCAAGAAAGCGCTTGTTGTTGGCGCCGTGTACCGAAGCGGCCATTGTTCATTTGTAAGCCTTTGAATTCGCTGACAGCAGACCAAAAACTATCCACGCCTTGGTTTAGCAACGCGCTGATCTTGACGACTTTGGGATGCCATTGCGTTTCGTTGTGATGCGCGTTTTCGGGGTTGCCGTGCATACCCAACAAACGCAGCGCGCTGGTAATTTGCGCCTCTGCCCGCGTGGCTGCATTGAGGTCGATATCTGACTTGTTGATCACCACCAAATCGGCCAGCTCCATGACCCCTTTTTTAATGGCCTGCAAATCGTCGCCAGCGTTGGGGAGTTGCAGCAAACAAAACATGTCGGTCATATTTGCCACTGCAGTTTCGCTTTGCCCCACACCCACGGTTTCAACAATGACCACGTCGTAGCCGGCAGCTTCGCAGACCAGCATTGACTCGCGCGTTTTCTCTGCCACCCCGCCTAAAGTGCCACTCGAAGGACTTGGACGAATGTAGGCTTGGGCATGCACAGACAAGTGTTCCATTCGCGTTTTGTCGCCCAAGATAGACCCACCCGAAACGCTAGAAGAAGGGTCGACCGCCAACACCGCGACACGATGGCCTTGCGCAATTAAGAACAAACCTAACGCTTCAATAAAAGTAGATTTACCCACGCCCGGCACACCACTAATGCCCAGCCGAAACGACTTGCCGGTGTGCGGCAACATGGTGGTGAGCAGTTCGTCAGCCTGTGCGCGATGGTCCGTGCGCGTCGACTCAAGCAAGGTAATTGCTTTGGCCATGGCACGACGTTGCACCGGCGCAGAGCCGTTCAACAAGCCGTCGAGCAACTGCTCAGGTGTCACCCAACTGCTTTCTTAATTTGTTCCAACACATCTTTGGCGCTGGCTGGAATGGGCGTGCCTGGGCCGTAAATACCTTTCACGCCCGAGTCGTACAAGAACTCGTAGTCTTGACGAGGAATCACACCGCCCACAAAAACAATGATGTCGTCTGCGCCCTGCTTTTTCAGTTCAGCAATGATCGCTGGCACCAATGTTTTGTGACCTGCCGCCAAGGTAGAAACGCCAACGGCGTGCACATCGTTTTCAATGGCTTGTCGCGCGCACTCTTCGGGGGTTTGAAACAGCGGTCCCATGTCCACATCAAAGCCCAAGTCGGCGTAGGCGGTAGCAACCACTTTGGCGCCACGGTCGTGTCCGTCTTGTCCGAGCTTGGCGATCATCACGCGGGGGCGACGACCTTGCGCATCCGCGAAGTCAGCAATTTCTTTTTTCAGTTGGTCCCAGCCTTCGGCTGA
>CAZEAQ010000211.1:0-2081 GCA_964510145.1 uncultured Bordetella sp. | reverse complement strand
TCAGAGTTTGTACCCAAAGCAGACTTCTCAGAAACAACCGTTAATTTCTACACCCCCGTAGGCTCATCACTCGAAGTGACTGAATCTAAAGCGCGACAAGTCGAGTCCATCATTCGCGAATTCCCAGAGGTTCGTTACACACTTTCAACGATCAATACGGGATCTGCGAACGGAAAAATTTACGCCAATATTTATATCCGTTTGGTCGACCGCAAAGATCGTCAGCGCAATGTCGACCAAATCTCCGCTCTACTTCGCGATCGCTTGCGCGTCGTCTCAGGCATCACCGTCACCCATGTCGGCTTACTCGACACGGTGGGCGGTAACAAACAAGTCGAATTTTCTTTGCTCGGCGCAGACTTGCGCGAGCTTGAAAGGCTCACAGTACTCGTCATGGAAAAAATTCGACCTATCCCAGGATTGGTCGATTTAGATTCAAGCTTAAAACCCAATAAACCCACGATTGATGTTGATGTCCATCGCGAGGCAGCCAGTGACCTTGGCTTATCTCTGGGTTCAATTGGAAATCAGTTGCGAATATTGGTCGCTGGACAAACTGTGACCAACTGGCGGGCTTCCGACGACCAAACCTACGATGTCAATGTTCGCTTAGCGCCAAGCGCTCGCAACATGCCACAAGACATGGAGCGACTGCCATTCATCATTGGTCTTCAAGCAGACGGTTCGCCTCGAGTGGCAAGACTTAATCAGATTGCCGATGTAAAAGAAAGCAATGGTCCGAATCAAATTAACCGCCGCGATTTAATGAGAGAAGTCTCTATCAGCGCCAACGTTTACAGCCGATCTGCAGGCGAAGTTTCGGCCGATATCAAAAAAGCCATGCAAAGCATTCAAATGCCTCCCGGCTATCGCTATCAATTTGGTGGATCAACCAAGAATATGCAAGAGTCTTTTGGCTATGCCATTTCAGCTCTGGTTTTAGCGATTGTGTTTATTTACATGATCCTAGCCAGTCAATTTAAAAGCTTTCTACAACCCATGGCCTTGATGACCTCTTTGCCACTGACGCTGATTGGCGTAGTGCTCGCGCTCTTGCTGTTCGGCTCAAGCCTGTCGATGTTTTCCATCATTGGCGTGATTATGTTGATGGGGTTAGTGACAAAAAATGCCATCTTGCTGGTGGACTTTGCCATACGTTCGCGTGAGCCACAAATTCAACCCGACGGCTCTATCAAACCAGGTCTCAGTCGGCATGACGCACTCATGCTTGCCGCCGAAGTGAGATTGCGCCCTATCCTCATGACCACCTTGGCTATGATTTTTGGCATGGTGCCTCTGGCATTTGCTTTATCAGAGGGCTCAGAGCAAAGAGCGCCCATGGGTCAGGCCGTCATCGGGGGGGTCATCACATCTTCTTTGCTTACCTTAGTAGTCGTTCCAGTGGTTTATTGCTACCTCGACGACTTGGCCGAGTGGATGAAACGCAAATGGGCGCCATCAGACAGCCCTGCCCGTTAAAATTTTGCCAGCTACAACTTATGGATTTTGGAGTTAGAAATGAATAGCCAAGAACAAGCCCGTTTCAATATGGTCGAACAGCAAATTCGTCCATGGCAAGTCCTTGATAAAGACGTATTGAACGTACTTTCGCATGTGCCGCGTGAGTTGTTCGTTCCACAGGCTTATCAGGCTTTGGCATACACAGACACAGAAATTCCTTTGGGTCATGAACAAATCATGGTTCCGCCCCGCGTTGACGCTCGTCTGATGCACGACCTTCAATTAACCGGCGTTGAAAAGGTTTTAGAAATCGGAACAGGAAGCGGATATCTAGCCGCCTTATTGGCAGGCCGCGCTCAGCGCGTCATTAGCCTTGAGATCAATCCTGAGCTTGCGAGCAATGCGCGTAACAATTTGCAGCGCGCTGGCGTAACCAATGTTGAAGTCCGAGTGGCTGACGGTAGTGAAGGTGCAGCGGGTGATGCGCCCTTTGACGCCATCATTTTGGGCGGTTCGGTCTCTGAGGTACCTTCTTCCATCCTGCAACAGCTAAAAGTGGGCGGGCATTTGATTGCCATTGTTGGAAAAGATCCCATCATGAACGCCACCTTGTTTACTCG
>CAZEAQ010000210.1:0-2086 GCA_964510145.1 uncultured Bordetella sp. | reverse complement strand
ACAAGAACACGCAAATGCGGTCGGTCTCTGCGCCAATGCGGTTCATCAAATCGCCGGTGCGACGTCCACCAAAGTATTCAAGTGACAAGCGCATCAAATGCTCGTATGCGGTGGTGCGCAAGTCGGCGCCGATGCGTTCAGACACCAAAGCCAAGATGTAGGTCTTGGCCCAGCCAAGCGCCCATGCCAAGAGCGCGGCAGCAAACAAACCACCTAAATATAAAGTAACTAAATCGTGGTCAATATCTTTTCCGTTTTGAAACGGAATAAGCACATCGTCCATCAAAGGCATGCTTAAGTAGGGAGGCACCAAAGTGGCTGCGGTTGAAGCCAACGTCAGCAAGAAACCTGCGAGCAAACGCCACCGATAAGGCTTCGCAAATCGCCACAAACGAAACAAGCCCCAAGTCGACATAGGCGCATGCTGTTCACGGCTACAAACGGGGCAAATATCGCCCACGCTTTCTAGAGGCAATTTGCATTGCGGGCACTTCACATCGACGTTGGATTGAAGACTTTTTCCGTGCGTCAGCACTTCAATGTGAGCCGCGAAAACTTCTTGTAATCTCATGGCCGTGACGTTGTGCGTCAACGTAAACCGCCAAGAGGCGATGCGGTGGGCGTCGTCTTCCAAACTCAGAGTGCCAACGCCAGCGTAATCGGTATGCCGCATATTGAGGCCCGCGGCGAGTGGCCAGCTGCTCCAAACGGGGTCGCCTGCGCCCTCTTGCGAGCCGTAAATCACACGCTGGTCTGTCACAATGAGTAGCCCTAGCGAAAAATGCAATTGGGCATTCAAGTCAACCTCCAGACAAGCTAGAACGTTTTCTTGAGCAGACAGTTGAGCAAGCACCAAAGTTCGCCAGCCTTCGGGCAAAACAACTTTGGGAGAGGCCGATAAAGAAGAATTCATTATTGAAATTTAAGCAGGAGCCAAGACTTTGTTGCATCCCAGCACATTTGCCAAAGATTGTATCGCCGCATCCCTCGGAGTCGCTGCGGCGTCTCCGCTGGAAATCAACACCCACTCCTCCTTAGTACGCTTCTAATTTATGGCTTTTAAAGACATTCAAATTTTGCGCATGAACTATCTGCGCGGCCCCAATATTTGGACCTATCGACCCATCATCGAAGCACTCATTGATTTGGGCGAAATGGAAGATCACCCTTCCAACAAAATTGACGGATTCAACGACCGACTCAATGCATGGCTACCCGGTTTGGTTGAGCACCACTGTGGAGTGGGTCATCGCGGCGGATTTCTAACTCGCTTAGTGGGCGGCACATGGATGGGCCACATCATGGAGCACGTCTCCATTGAGTTGCAACTCTTAGCAGGGGCTCGCGCTGAGTTTGGTAAAGCCCGCGAAATTAGCAAACGCGGTATTTACAAAGTGGTGTTTCGCACCGAGCATGAAGAGCTTGGGCGTGAGAGCTTTTTGGCGGCGCGCGAGATCGTGATGGCCGCGGCCAATAACAAACCCTTCGATATGGCGGCGACCATTGATCGGTTGAAGAAAATTGCCGATTTGCGTTGCCTCGGTCCCAGCACGGCGTGCATTGTGGATGCGGCTGTTGAGCGCAAAACGCCTTTCATTCGATTAACGGAAGGCAACTTGGTTCAGCTCGGATACGGGTCTAAACAACGCCGCATTTGGACGGCGGAAACCGATCGAACAAGCGCCATCGCAGAGAGCATTTCTAGCGACAAAGATTTAACCAAACGACTGCTCACGCAATGCGGCATTCCAGTTCCAGAGGGTCGCCAAGTTAAAAACGCGGACGAGGCATGGGAGGCAGCGCAAGACATTGGTCTGCCTGTGGTGGTGAAACCATTGGACGGCAACCGCGGTTGGGGTGTCTCGCTGGATGTTGGCACCGAAGCGGGCGTGCGTAACGCGTGGGCTGCCGCAGAAAAAGAAGGCAGCGGCGTATTGATTGAACGTTTCATTCGCGGCGACGAACATCGCGTTCTTGTGGTTGGCGATCATGTGGTCGCAGCCACTCGCGGCGAAACGGCAGTCATCACAGGCGATGGCGTTTCTACGGTTGAGCAGCTCATTGACACACAAATCAACACAGACCC
>CAZEAQ010000209.1:0-2105 GCA_964510145.1 uncultured Bordetella sp. | reverse complement strand
TTGCAGGGGCTCAAGGTGTCGCGCATGTTTGCCGTTTGTTGCGCGATGAGCTAGAGATGACGATGGCTCTTTGTGGCTGCCGCAACCTGAACAGCATCTCGCGGGCGCATTTACAAGCGCATCACAACTTGGGTGGGTGGATGCGATGACGCCTATGGACGCACATCACATTTCTCACTCACGCCTGTTTTTGACGATGGGTGTTGTTCTGTTCGCGCATCTTGCCTTTTTGTATGTTTCGCAAACTCAACCCGCAACGCTTCTCGCCTCTAGCGAGTCCAATCAAATTCTGATGGCCGATGTGTTCTCTGAGGCGCCAGCGGCAGTCACCACCAAAACCACCGCGACAAAAGTCACCGCAGACAGCAAAACCACAGCCTCAAGCGACATGTCTGCTGTGGCATCGACCAGCTCAAGCCGCACGCCATCTGCCAACTTAGTAGAGCCCTCTGCTGACGCGGATTACCTTAAAAATCCACCGCCAAATTACCCGCGCGCAAGTCGCCGGCTGGGCGAACAAGGCACGGTCATCGTTCGTGTGCTGATTAATGCGCAAGGCTTGCCCGAGCGCTCAGAAATTCAAACGTCGAGTGGTTTTGATCGACTGGATCAAGCCGCGCTCGAAGCCGTTCAACGCTGGCGATTTGTCCCCGGTCAACGCCAGGGCACACCGCTCGCCATGTGGTTCAACGTCCCTATTCGTTTTATTTTGGAGTAACACATGTCATCTTCTTTTGGCTTTTCTCACATCTGGTTCCAAGGGGATTGGGTCACTCGTGGTTTATTAGTTCTGCTTTTAAGCATGTCATGTATCAGCTGGGTCGTCATCGTTCTCAAAGCGTTTGATGTTTGGAGGCACAAAGAAAACGCCATCCATAGCGAACAGTTCTGGCACTGCACGAGTTTGGCTGAGGGTTTAACGGTTCTTAGTCAGCGCTCACGTAATTTGTTTTTTCTATTGGCGCAAACAGGTCAAGAAGCAACCGAGCACCATCAAGCAGCACAAAAGCAATTGCACGATCGCCTAGACATAAGCGACTGGCTCACGCGCAGCTTGCGCAACAACATTGATGACCACACGACATCATTACAAAATGGCTTGGGTCTCTTGGCCTCTATTGGCTCCACCGCACCCTTCATTGGTTTATTGGGAACGGTATGGGGCATCTACCACGCGTTAGTAAACATTGGCGCAAGTGGTAACGCTGGCATTGAGGCCATTGCGGGGCCTGTGGGTGAAACACTCATCATGACGGCTCTAGGATTGGGCGTCGCCATTCCAGCGGTTCTGGGCTACAACGCCTTGGTGCGCGGCAACAAATTCATCATTGCGCGCATGCATCGGTTTGCTCATGATTTGCACGCCTACTTTGTCACAGGCGCTCGTATTCCACCTGCGCAAGGAGGCTCGCGTGTCATTTGATAACAACGACTACAGCGACGAAGTGATGAGCGAGATCAACATGACACCGATGGTGGATGTGATGCTGGTCTTACTCGTTATTTTCATCATGACCTTGCCCGTTATTCAACATGCCGTCAAAGTTGATTTACCCAGCGCCAGCAGCTCCCGCAGCGATAGCTTGCCGCAGAGCTTGCATTTGTCGATCGACGCACAAGGGCGCTATTTTTTAGGTCAACAAGCGTTAGATCCAGACACCTTACAGGCGCAACTACAAGCGGAGTCACAAAAAGTTCCGCAGCCACAGCTTTTCATTCGAGGCGACAAACGTGTGCCTTATGAGTTTGTCGCGCAAGCCATGAGCACCGCAAAACGCGCAGGCTTGCAACGCATTGGATTTGTGACGGTACAGCCATGAAAAACCCATCCGACTCTGCACCCTCTGCGGCACCGCAAATGACCGCCGCCGCTCGCACCCCAGCCTCAGACGAAAAGGCTCAAACGCTGGATAGTCATACGCTTTTGGGCAGTCAAGGCGTTCTCTACATTCGCCATCAAAACGAGATTTACAAACTTCAGACCACCCGATTTGGCAAGCTCATTTTGACGAAATAGGGCTGAGGCCCTCTTTATCTGGCGAGCCCGGTTGTGCCAATCGCTATCGCCGTCATTGAGACAAACAATCACCGAGCCTTAGGTTCTT
>CAZEAQ010000208.1:0-2158 GCA_964510145.1 uncultured Bordetella sp. | reverse complement strand
CCAAGCTCTACGAAATCGGCGCGGGCACCAGCGAAATTCGCCGCATGTTGATTGGCCGCGAGCTGTTTGCCGAGACAATGTGACAAAGGCAAAATTCAATGGCTCATCCACATCAAGACACCTCGCTCGCTGATACCACTCGCCCCGAAGTTCGCATCGTATGGATGCTGCTAGTTTCACTAGGGTGTTTCAGTTTTGCTCGGATGTTTTTGTGGCTTGGTTACTTTGAAGACTTTAAGGTTTTGAGCGTTTCGCAAACCCTAGAGGCTTTTTTTGTTGGCATTCGGTTTGACTTGTCCATCATGACGCTGTCGATGTTCGTGCCACTCATGATGCTGCTATTTACGCCTACTCGCAATTCGGCTGTTGGGCGATGGTGGGGGCAGTTTTGGTCTTGGTTGGTCTACGCCATTTTGATGGCGCTCGTGTTGATGATGATTACGGACCATCTGTATTTTGAAGATACGCACCGTCACGTCGGTTCCGAGATCAAAGCCATTGGCGAGGATTGGAAAACTTTGTTGAGCTTGGCATGGCGGCAGTACCAAGGCGTCACGTCGTTATTTTTATGCTTCGTGGGTTTGTTTGCCATCGTGTGGCAACGGTTCACGCGACCCGCTTTAGTTTTCAAAGGTCATATTGTTTACCGTGTTTTGTTGATTGGTGGGTGTTTTGTGGCGGCTCTCGTGGCCATTCGCGGCGGGGTGTTCTATCGCCCAATCGCAGTGGGCGATGCTTTTTTCTCTAATCAAATCACACAAGGCTATTTGGTGCTAAACGGCCCGTTTAGCATTACGCGAGCATTGGCCGCTCCAAGCTTAGCGCCTGTGGAAATGATGCCGAACGAAGCGGCTGAGCAGCGTGTTCGAAATTTGTTGGGGCGCAATTTTGAAAAAAACACGTCTGCGCTTGAGTTACAAGCAAGCACTTTGCCGAGCACGCAAGCCAAACCAAACGTTGTAATTCTCTTGCTTGAGAGCTGGGGGGCGCTACAAGTAGATGCAATGCGACAACAAATGCAGCTACCTAAGTTGGGGGCGACGCCAAACTTTGACAAATTAGTCGAGCGAGGCCGGTTGTTCACCAATTTCTATGCCACTGGGCAGCGTTCTATTGTTGGGCTGTCCACCATCATGACGGGGTTGCCAGTGCTGCCAGATATGCCTGCCATGGGTGATGGCATGGAACAATTTCCTATCAGTTTCATTGGTAATGTCGCTAAGGCTAAAGGCTATGAAACTCTGTTCGCGCAGTCCAGTGATCGGCTCTCTTTGCGTTTAAATGCAATCTCTGGTCGTGCCGGATTTGACACCTATTTGGGCGCTGAAGACATGCCAGAGCTGCACGACGCGCAGAAACCCAGCGGCGTGTGGGGCACATGGGATCACAACACCTTGCAAGAGGTAAGCAAGCAGTTTGCCGTTATGAAGCGTCCGTTCTTTGGTTTCGTATTCACATCAACAACGCACAGCCCATGGTTCACACCGGGGAAACAATGGGAGAAGTTTCCCACTGACACAGACTTTGGGCGTTCTCTCAACGCGATGTTTTATGCGGACTGGGCACTAGGTGAATTCATGGCATCCGCCAAAAAAGCAGGCTACTACGACAACACCATATTTATCTTGTTGGCAGATCATTCAAGCCAATTCATTGAGCACCGTGAAGACGCTCGGAATTTGTTTCGTATTCCGCTTCTAATGGTAGGGCCTGGCGTGAAGCCGGGTGTTGATTCGCGATTAAGCAGTCAGCCGGACCTTTTGCCAACGCTGATCGATGTCACAGGGTGGGAAGGACGTTTCAAAAGCGTAGGTCGATCCCTCTTGCGCACTGAGCCAGGACGTGCAGCGGCTTTGGGCGTGAGTGACAGAGTGATGACGCTGATTACCCCCAACGGATGGCTGTCGCATGATTTAACGCAGCGCCTTGGACACAGCCAGATGAGCGATGACCAAGTGCAAGCGATGGAGCAAGACTTATTTGCCCTGTACCAGACAACGGCCAAGGTGCAGCTTGATGGCCTCTTGAATTCAAATAAACCGAATTCCCTTAAGGAAACCCCTCCCAAGTGAAAATGTAGAAATGACTAATAAACTTCAACATTTATTCGACAACAACCGCGACTGGGCCACGCGCATGGAGCGCGAGCAACCCGGCT
>CAZEAQ010000207.1:0-2165 GCA_964510145.1 uncultured Bordetella sp. | reverse complement strand
TGGTACGGCATTCCGAAAGACGTGATGTTTGGTTTCCCCGTCACCTGCGAAAACGGTCAGTACAAAGTGGTTGAAGGTTTAGAAATTGACGCATTCAGCCAATCTTGCATTGACAAGACATTGAAAGAGTTGACAGACGAGCAGGCAGGTGTTGCCCACTTGATCTAATTCTCGATCGAGCAATAGAGTGAGCCATCCGCGCGACGTTTTGCTGGGGGCACAGGCTTCGGGAGCGCAGCTTCCGGTCTGTGACCACTACAGCGGCGTTCATGCGCGGATGCTCAAAAGCTTGCAGTTGCAAGCTGAAATGACCCAAGAGTTTGGGACTTGCGTTTTTGATGTCACGCTCGACTGTGAAGACGGCGCTCCCGTGGGCGGCGAAGCCGAGCATGCGGCGTTGGTCACAGAGCTGGCGCTAGGCGCAGATACTCAGGCGCGAGTGGCGGTGCGTGTGCACCCCGTGGATCACCCGAGTTTTCAGGCCGATGTAGCCACGATTGCTGGTAAAGCTGGCAAGCGGTTAACGCACATCATGGTGCCCAAAGTCGAGTCGGTTGCCAATGTGCAATTGGCCGAACAGGCATTGAACGAAGTTGGCGCTCAAGATTTGCCATTGCATGTGTTGATTGAATCGCCTGCGGCGGTTCATCGCGTATTTGATATCGCTGCACATCCCCGAGTGCAGTCGATTAGTTTTGGTTTGATGGACTTTGTTTCGGCCCACGCTGGCGCCATTCCTTCAAGCGCGATGGGTGCGGCGCAGTTCACGCATCCGTTGGTGGTGCGAGCGAAGCTTGAAATAGCCAGCGCCTGTCATGCGCATGGCAAAGTGCCTTCGCATTGCGTGGTGACAGAGTTCAACGATGTCGATGCCTTGCGTGTGGCTGCTGAGCGAGCGGCGCGTGAATTTGGTTTTACGCGGATGTGGAGCATTCATCCAGCGCAGATTCGCCCAATTTTGGAGGCGATGGCGCCGAATGCCGCTGAGATTGACCGCGCCAGCGAAATCGTCTTAGCTGCACAGGCAGCGGATTGGGCGCCTATCAGTCATCAGGGACAGTTACATGACCGCGCAAGTTATCGTTTCTTTTGGCAAGTTTTGCAGCGTGCGCATAGCACGGGGCGTCATTTGTCACCTGAAGTCCAGTTGTTTTTCAAAGATTGACCAGGAGAATATTGATGCGTACCTTCATCGCGACAGTTTTAATGGTGACTTTGAGTGGTCTGGCTTCGGCGCAAGCAGTTGACGCTAAGACGAAACCTTTGCACAAGAAGCCGGTCAAGCACAAAACACACGCCACTCGGCCTGCTTTTGTGCCCACACCCATGACGCCATCGCCCGTTGCAGATGCTCGTCAGCAAGATATCGTGGCCGATTTGGTTCATACCGGACGTATGGTGTGTGAACTTGGTAATGTGGTGACGGTGACGCCCGACCCCCAATCGTCCACCGGATTTTTGGTGCAAATTCGCAAACAAGTGTTTCGAATGGTGCCCGTGGTGTCAGCCACTGGCGCCATCCGTTTAGAAGACGCTCAGGCGGGCGCCATGTGGTTGCAACTGTCAAACAAGTCGATGTTGATGAACAGCAAAGTGGGTCAACGCATGGCTGACGAATGTCAAAGCTCTGCACAAATGGCCGTTGCTGAAGCTATGAAATTAGCGCCGCCCCCAAGCTTGTTTGATACCTCAAGCGTTGCAAAGAAATAAGCCCTCTTTTTAATTTGATTTAGTTTGATAGACAGGAGAAAAAACCATGTTGAAAGCCTACCGTGAACACGTAGCCGAGCGCGAAGCGCTTGGCATTCCACCGCTGCCTTTGGATGCGAAGCAAACGGCTGAACTCATTGAGCTGATCAAAAACCCACCCGCTGGTGAAGACAAATTTTTGATGGACTTGTTGACCCATCGCGTTCCCCCCGGCGTGGACGATGCGGCCAAAGTCAAAGCCTCATTCTTGGCGGCTGTGGCGCATGGCGAATTGAAGGTGGGGTTGATCTCGAAATCAAAAGCCACAGAGTTGCTAGGCACCATGGTCGGTGGCTACAACGTGCATCCTTTGATTGAATTGTTGGATGATGCTGAAGTGGCCGGTGTGGCTGCTGAGGCATTGAAGAAAACATTGTTGATGTTTGACTTCTTCAACGACGTGGCCGACAAAGCCA
>CAZEAQ010000206.1:0-2170 GCA_964510145.1 uncultured Bordetella sp. | reverse complement strand
AGCCGGGTTGCTCGCGCTCCATGCGCGTGGCCCAGTCGCGGTTGTTGTCGAATAAGTGCTTCAGTGAAGTTGTCATGCTATTTCTTTTCAATGGTTTGTTGGACGCGATAACGAACGTTCCAATCCATTAAGGCTAAACGAGCCCGAACTTTTTCGTCTAAATCAAGTCGCCAATCACACACACTTCCTAAGGGTTGGCAGGTCATTGTTTTTTCATTTCCAACGTTCCACATTGCATGCTCAGTACGTGCTTGCCCAACAAATGTGACGGCCAAGCCATCTCCTTTATCCTTGGCTGATGGGCACTTAGACAAATCTCGCCCCGTTAATAAATACCCTTGGTGAATTCCTAACAAAGGAAACAGGGTTGGGAACATATCTAAATGGCTGGCCGCTTGGTGCAACGCTTGTGGGCATATCGCTTGGTTAGCCCCCCAAACCACAAACGGCACTTGCTGACGCATCACTTGACTCTCCGGGCTGACATATTGCCCAAAGGTCCGAACATTGTGGTCACCCGTTGCCGCGATCATGGTTTTTGCGCCAGACTTGCCAGCTTCGACTGCACTCACAAACTTGGCTAATTCGTCGTTGACATAGCGATAGCTTTGCAAATTGGGAATCAGCTTTTCTGAACTTTTATCACCTGGCCATTTATTGATGTCAAACGGAAACTGTTTGTAGTCATCTGGTATTTCGTATGGCGGGTGATTCGTCGTCGACATCGCATAAACGAACAATGGCCTGTCTTTGGGTTGGGCCTCTAAGCGCTCTTGAATGTACTTAAACATATAAGCATCCCATACCCCCCACAAACCACTGCCTGCGCCAGGATATTTGGCAGTCAAACTAGCGGCATCAATCACCTCATCAAAGCCCTGAATGCGCATCGAACGATTGAGTTCGCGCCAGCCAGACAACCCAGAGGTCACAAACAATGTGTCATAGCCGGCCTTCTTGAAAACCGATGGCAAGCCCCAGTTGAAGACCACATCTCGGTACTTGCCGATTGTGATCGGCGAAATGGGGGTGTTCAAAATAATGGCCTCAAGCGCGGGGTGCGTTCCGCCACTCGCAGAGTCGAAGTTGTTGAACAGCCAAGCCGTTCCCAGCTTGGAATTGAGACCCGCCAATACGTCTAAGTCTTTAGATTGGTATTTGAATGGCTCAGCGCTCCAAGACTCCATTTGGAGAAAAACTAGATTTTTTCCATTTTGCTGATTAGGTCCATTTGCTAACAAAAGGGATTGCAATTCATCTTGCGTTGCGGCATTCAAGCCCAATACCTTTGCGGCATCCACAGGGCTTGCAAAACCATAAGCCTTAACGCCCTGCTCGGCATTCCCGATATCAACCGACGACTTGTAGGAGTTCCATGCGTAATAAAGCGCACTAACCCCATTCGGAACAGCGTGATTTAAAAATACTTTACTAGTGGCTGTCGTATTCGTGGTTTGCAGCGGCATGCCTTTGTACATGCCGTTGCCAAGCATAACAATAACAACAAGCAGCACGGGGATCCATGCAAGATGCCAAGCTTTCGCAGGCGTGACATCTACTAGATGCGCCATGTAGACAGCCGCGCGACGAGATGCCCAAATGGCAGTGATGATCGCTAAACATAAAACAATGGCGATTTGCCCTATCGGGAAGTCTTGCCAAATGGTTTGCAAGACGCCCAACGTGTCATCATCAAAAAGGCCAAAGATCACACTGTCAATTGGAATTTTATAAAAGCCGTAGTAATAAAAATTCACCACGGCCAATATCGCAAACAGCGTCGCCCAAACCTTTACTGTTGCTTGCGTTGTACGCGAATAGCCCAACAGAGGAAATAACAGCAACACACTTGAGGCAGCGACCTTCATATCGAATCGCCCACCCATGAGTAATGCATCCAATAGTTCGGCCCAGAGATCGTCGCCTGGTGTTGGCCAGTAATACGCCAACATCAGTAATCGAGGAAGACTCAGCCACAAACCCAGCGCGAAACATACCGCCAAACCAATGGCTAACCCGCGGTACATCCCGCGCAACAGCGAAATCAAAATCTCTATCGGTCTATTCATAGTCAGCATTTACCAAGCGCAAACGGCTCGCAAACGTGAGCCCTCGCTACATTGTCTCGGCAAACAGCTCGCGGCCAATCAACATGCGGCGAATTTCGCTG
>CAZEAQ010000205.1:0-2214 GCA_964510145.1 uncultured Bordetella sp. | reverse complement strand
GCGCCCCAAAAGTTGAGCCGACGCTCAGAAAACACTGAAACGGAATACCCAAAGTTGTTGAGGTTCTTTGAAGGCCTCAACAACGGATCTCAGCGAGAAGCAAGCCCGATGGTTGTAGTAATGATGATGTTGGAACTTTGCGTTCACTGGCTTTTGCCCGTGAATACACGCGCTGTTGCCCGCCTTACTTCAACTCAACGGAACAGCCCCGCCCGACGTGCGACCCATTTATTTGTGTACGCCAAGCCCGGCCAACGACTCGCCCTCATCCACGCGCCCACCAACCACCGCCCCCTGCGCTAAAGCGCTTGTGGTGACGGTTTCAGCGGCAATTCCCTTCGTTTTTTGACGTCCGTTCCGGCATCGTTGGCCCGTCATGGGCCTGTGTGTCATTTTGAACGTGAAGGAATGCATCATGAAACGGATGCTTATTAATGCAACTCAGTCGGAAGAACGCCGGCTGGCCATCGTCGATGGTCAAAAACTGCTCGACTATGAAATTGAAATCGAGGGCCGTGAACAACGCAAAGGCAATATCTACAAAGCAGTAGTGACGCGTGTCGAGCCATCTCTTGAAGCCTGTTTCGTGGATTACGGCGAAGACCGCCACGGTTTTCTACCCTTTAAGGAAATCTCAAAACAATACTTCGCCCCTGGCGTTTCTGTCGGCCAAGCTCGCATTCAAGACGTCATCAAAGAGGGCCAGGAGTTATTGGTCCAAGTTGAAAAAGAAGAGCGTGGCAACAAAGGCGCTGCGCTAACGACTTTCATTAGTTTGGCTGGCCGTTATGTGGTGTTGATGCCCAACAACCCTCGGGGTGGCGGCGTAAGCCGTCGCATTGAAGGCGATGATCGTGCAGAGCTCAAAGAAGCCATGGACCAGTTGGAATACCCCAACGGTATGTCCATCATTGCGCGTACCGCAGGTATTGGTCGCAGCGCTCCCGAGTTGCAGTGGGACTTAAATTACCTGCTCAAACTTTGGAGCGCGATCGATGGTGCCACCACCACCAAGGGCGCTTTCTTGATTTATCAAGAATCAAGCTTGGTCATTCGCGCTATTCGCGATTACTTCAACCACGACATTGGTGACATCTTGATTGACACCGATGACATTTACGAACAAGCGCACCAGTTCATGGCGCACGTCATGCCAGAACATGCGGCTCGTGTGAAGCGGTACAGCGACGAAACGCCGTTGTTTAGTCGCTTTCAAATCGAACATCAAATCGAATCTGCCTACGCTCGCACGGTCAACCTGCCCTCAGGCGGCGCGATTGTGATTGACCACACCGAAGCCTTGGTGTCTGTGGACGTCAACTCTGCTCGCGCCATTAAAGGCGGCGACATTGAAGAGACGGCAACTCGCACCAACTTAGAAGCTGCTGATGAAGTGGCGCGCCAAATGCGTTTGCGCGATTTGGGCGGGCTGATCGTGATCGACTTTATCGACATGGACGAAAGCCGTAATCGCCGCGATGTCGAAAATCGTTTGCGCGATGCCTTGCGCCAAGACCGCGCACGCGTTCAGTTTGGCACCATCAGCAAATTTGGTTTGATGGAAATGAGTCGTCAACGCTTGCGCCCTGCGCTTTCTGAAGGCGCATCCATTCCTTGTCCACGATGCGGCGGCTCGGGCCATGTGCGCGATACCGAAAGTTCAGCGCTACAAATCTTGCGCATCATTCAAGAAGAGGCCATGAAAGACAACACGGCTGCCGTGTATGCCCAAGTGCCTGTGGAAGTGGCCTCTTTCTTGTTGAACGAGAAGCGCACTGAAATTGCAAAAATCGAAATTCAGCAACGTCTCAGTGTTTTATTGGTTCCCAACAAAACGCTCGAAACACCCAACTACAAACTGGAACGCCTCAAGCACGACGATCCACGCCTAGACCGCGTGGAAGCCAGCTACAAAATGGCTGAAGAGTTTGAAGACCCAACTGCGGTCACTCGTCGTTCACAAGAGCCAACTAACAAACAAACCCCAGTGATTAAAGGCGTTTTACCTGACGCACCCGCGCCCGCACATTTGCCAAAACCAACTGCGCCAGCGAAAGCGCAAACGCCAAGCAAAGGTCACAAAGCAGGTGCTAAGCCACAGGAAACAAAAACTGGTTTGTGGGGTTGGATTACGGGCTTGTTTAGCAGTGATGCAAGCGACAAACCCAAAGCCAATTCTGTGGGGGATAAAAAACCGACTGACCGAAAAGATGA
>CAZEAQ010000204.1:0-2321 GCA_964510145.1 uncultured Bordetella sp. | reverse complement strand
CGTCGCGACAACATTTACAAAGCGCGTATCAAAATTTTGGTCAAGGCCGAAGGGCAGCGCTACTTTGACGAAGTCAACGAAGAGTTCGAGCGCATCTTAGAAAACGGCGCACATCACACCATTCCCCAAACAGAGTTAGATCGCGTGAGCGCCTGCTTTGTGTCGCCCCCGGTTGATCTCGTGCCCGACGATGTGCAAGAAAAAGCCGAACAAGCCTTGCTTGCACAAGCCAAGGCGGACAAAGAGTTCACTCGCTGGTTGCAGCAAAACGTCACCAGCCACCAAAACCCAGGCTTGCGCGTGGTCACACTGTCTTTCAAACGATTAGGACAAGCGCCCGGCGACGCGACGGCAGATCAATTAGCCACAGCGGCAGACTTGGCCGACCAATTTAGCGCTGGCGAAGTGCGTGTGAACCACGACCAAAACTTGGTGTTGCCTTGGGTGCGCATAGACCAACTCGCGGCCTTGTACCAAGCCGCAAAAGCGGCAGGCTTTGCACGCGCCAATGTGCACTTGCTCACCGACATGATTGCCTGCCCCGGCGGCGACTATTGCGCGTTGGCAAACGCGCGTTCATTGCCGATTGCGGCAGCCATTACTGAACGCTATCAAGACCTCGACGAGTTGTTTGACCTCGGCGAAATTGACCTGCACATCAGCGGCTGCATCAACTCTTGTGGACACCACCACAGCGGACACATTGGTATCTTGGGTGTCGATAAAGACGGCCAAGAGTGGTACCAAGTGACACTGGGTGGCTCTGATGGTTCTTACCTCAGCGGCCCCGCTAAAGCAGGCAAAGTGGTTGGCCCATCGTTCGCTGCGGCTGAAGTGGTGGATGTGGTCGAAGCGGTGCTCGACGTGTACCGCGAACAGCGCGAAACCCACGAAACATTTGCACGCACCCTCAATCGCGTTGGTTTTGATTTGTTCAAAACTGCTGCCAATGCAGCACGCAAAACCACCGCGCGTGCGGCTTAAAAATTAATTCCTCAATTGCCATGACTTTGCAAATCATTACCCAACACACACCCGATCAAGCCAACGCTCGCGCGCTGGCCAATGACGTAGATGTGCAAACGCTAGACCTCGAAGGGTTAGAGCGTATTGACTTGAACTTTCCTAAGTTCACCGATGGTCGCGCGTTTAGCCAAGCCTTTATATTGCGCCGCCGCGGCTTCGCGGGCGACATTCGTGCACACGGCGACGTGCTGATTGATCAATTGCTACAAATGCAACGCAGCGGTTTTTCGAGCGCTGTTTTGCGAGAAGACCAAGATGCCGCGCACGGCGAAAAATTACTCACGCACTACAAAGCCTTCTACCAAGGCGATGCGGTCACCGCCGAGCCAAAGTTTGCGCGCGTGGATTGAGCTTGAAAGTAAACATGACCGCCAGTTCTTTTCTTTCTGCCAACGGCCACAGCAAAGCCACCACATTGAACGCACGCGCCAGCGAAAACTTCGCTTCCAAGCTTGCCGAAACACAAGCGCTATTGCAACGCGCAGCCACAGATTTTTCGCCGGCAACGCAGGCGTCAAGTCTTGGCGCTGAAGATGTGGTGATCACCCATCTCATCAACAGCTTGAAACTCGACCTGCCTGTGTTTGTGCTCGAGACCGGTGCTTTACACACCGAAACTTTGGCGTTGCTAGAGCGCACAGAGGCCACCTCGCGCACCCCGATTCATGTGTATCGCCCTGCCCATGAATCTGTCATTGAATTTGTGCGCACCCAAGGCCAAGACGCGATGTACAAAAGCATCGAGTTGCGCAAAGAATGCTGTGGCATTCGCAAGATGGAGCCGCTTTCGCGCGCCCTCAAAGGTCAACGCGCTTGGATCACGGGCTTGCGCCAAGAGCAATCAAATGCGCGTGCTGATGTGCCGCTTCAAGACGACAGCGAAGTGAGCTCTAAGAACCTCACCAAGTTCAACCCATTGGCCAAGTGGACATGGGGCGACGTGTGGCACTACATCGCCACACATCACGTTGACTACAACCCGCTGCACGATCAGTTTTTTCCGAGCGTGGGCTGCGCGCCCTGCACACGCGCCATTAGCTTGGGCGAAGAGTTTCGCGCAGGCCGCTGGTGGTGGGAAGACGAAGCCGCCAAAGAATGCGGCTTGCACGTTAAAAAATAAAGAGTTGAGAAAAATATGAATGCAAGAACACACAACGAGTTGCACCACCTGAGCAACGCACACCTCGATGCACTAGAAGAAGAAACCATCTTCATCTTGCGCGAAGTCGCCGCTGCTTTCGAGCGCCCAACTCTGCTTTTCTCGGGCGGAAAAGATTCTCTCGTCATGCTCAAGT
>CAZEAQ010000203.1:0-2346 GCA_964510145.1 uncultured Bordetella sp. | reverse complement strand
TGCGACCAACGAAATCACGGACATGATGCAACGCATGCGTGAGTTGGCCGTGCAAGCAGTGAACGACACCAATAGCAACGAAGACCGTAGCTACTTAGACTTGGAGTTTCAACAACTCAAGCAACAGATTGTTCAAATTGCTGACAACACTGAGTGGAACGGCTTTTCTGTCTTGAATGGCAAGGCCGGTCAACAAGTGGGTGAGATGCCTGTGTATAAGGTAACGTCGGATAACCAATTCGGTGGTGTTTTTATTCAGCCGACAACAACGAAGGCCATCACAGGTGCGGGTGTAGGTGAGGTTCAGTCGTTTACTTTGACAGGTACAGCACCTTCAACCGGCGTTATCAATATTGCAGGTGTCGATGTGTCACTCACATCCACTGAAAATACCATCGCTAAGAGTGCTGCCGAAATTTCTGCGGTGTTGAATGCCTCTAGCTTATTTGGTCAAAAAGGCATCACGGCTAGCTACAGCATGCCTGCCGATTTGACGGTCTCGGGGACTTATGCCAGACAAGAAGTGACCTTTGCCGCGATTACTGCGCCAGGTCAAGCAGTGACTGTGGGCGGTTTGACGATGATCGCTAAAGCAACCATGACTGCTGCAGAGGTTGCCACCGCTTACGCTGGTGTGGCCAATGGTGGCACACCAGCAGAAAGCGCCAAATACTATTTCACGGGTGAGCTGACGAATTTCACAACTGCTGCTGCCGGTGATGGCAATGGCAAGTTGGTGTTCTCAGCTGCTAATACAGGCACTTCGCCTGTGTTGACGACATCTGCAGACGCAGGTCTGCGTGAGCATGCGAAAGTTACTGTGGCTGCGGGTGGTTTGCCAGCTGGTCAGTCACTGACTTTGGGTGGATTGACCATCACCAATGGTGGCCTTGCTGCACTTACCACTGCGAATTTAGAAACTATTTTGAGCAACCGTTCTGCGGGTGATACGGCGTTCAATATCGATGTGTCTGCCTTCACCGGTGTGTCCATTTCAGGCACATTGACTGGCTATAACACAGGTACAGCCAATGCTTCGCATGAAATTGTTTTCTATTCCACTACTGCTAGTACTAATATTGGTACCAATCTGGCCGCAACGGGTACCGGTGCCGCAGCAGTCACAGTTGCCGCTGCCGTGGAAGGTAATGCTGCTGGCGGCGTTACAGCGCCTTCAGCTGCGACACAGTCTTATGAAACAGAGGTAACCTTTACTGCTGTTAAAAAAGGCCAAGCTGTCACAGTAGCTGGCTTAACTTTTACGGCGAAGAAAGACCTGACCGCTACAGAAGTAGCGACTGTTTTCGCCGATGCCGCGACAAGCGCATCACCCGGCAACCCAATTGACGGTAGTGGTGAATTTTCTGGCAGCTGGACCGCTTTTAACCCTGGGTTAATTGCTGGTTCAAAAGTGATTTTCAAGAGCAACACTGCGAGCTTTGCGGCTAGCGTGGGTGCCACATTCAATATTTCTTACTCAGCTGTTGAGGGAGATGTACCGAATGCCAGTTTGTTGGTCGGTTCTACAGGTCTGACAGCATCACCAATCACTGTTGAACGAAAAGCGGTCACGCAAGCCACAGAAGTTTTCTCTAACAGTGGTAAGTTTTTACAAAGTGGCGCATTGGAATTCAGCGTGCCAAGCGCAGTTGCTGCGAATGATGCGGTGACAGCGACTTATGTTGCGACCAGCGGCGAACATATTCAAATGACAGGTGTGATGGAAAGTACCAGTCCCGCCGTAATCGTTTTCAAGAAAGCGGATGGTCTAAACAGTTCCGTGATCAGTGAAGACTTACGTTACACACTCAAGGACGCCGATGGGGGCAATCTTGATTTGGTCGCAAATCCACGTTCCGTTCGAATTACTGTGGGTGTGGAAGGTAGTATTCCGGCATTACGCGATGGTGATTTATTAATAAACGGCGTAAACGTAGGCGCGTCGGTAGCGCAAGATGACGTCTTGTCACCGCGAAATAACGCCGCAGGTAGTGCGATTGCCAAGGCTGCGGCGATCAACCGTATTGCGGTTGATCAAGGTATTTCCCAAGGGCAGATCCAATCAATTGTGTTCAGCGGAACACCCATGCCTGGCACCATTACCGTGGGTGGAGTGAGTGTGGTGTTGAATAGCGATGACAGCACGCCTTCCTTAGCTGCAGCGAAGATTGCTGCAGCCGCGAACCCACCGCCTGTTCCGAATGCGTCGATGGCGAATCCCGCGATGGCGGTCGCGATGGCCCCGCCGATGACCCAGCCGGTACCCAGCCAGCCGAGGCTCTCCGGAACATCCCCATCGTCGACGGATTCCGTCGCGATTGCGTACTGAACGGTCATCGCGGGGGC
>CAZEAQ010000202.1:0-2347 GCA_964510145.1 uncultured Bordetella sp. | reverse complement strand
GGCCGCCGAAGGGGCGCTGGTAAATGGTGCCGTCTGGGTTGCGGTCAAAAGGCATACCCATGTGCTCTAAGTCGTAGACGACTTTAGGTGCTTCGCGGCACATAAATTCAATCGCATCTTGGTCGCCAAGCCAATCAGAGCCTTTGACGGTGTCGTAGAAGTGATAGTGCCAGTTGTCTTCGTTCATGTTGCCCAGTGAGGCACCAATGCCACCTTGCGCGGCCACGGTGTGCGAGCGTGTGGGGAACACTTTAGAGAGAACCGCAACGTTCAAGCCCGCGCGAGCGAGTTGCAACGAAGCACGCATGCCCGAGCCGCCTGCGCCAACGATGACCACGTCAAATTTGCGGCGGGGAATAGAGCTTTTTGCTGTCATGACTTAGAGCCTCCAGAGAACCTGAATGGCCCAGCCGAGACACGACACCAGCCAAACCAAAGTGAATACTTGCAGAACCAAACGCAGGCCAACGACCTTGACGTAGTCCATCCAAATGTCGCGAACGCCAACCCAAACGTGCAGGGCGAGCGAAACAAAGACTGAGAAGGTCAATGCCTTCATGAATTGCGAGCTGAAAATGCCAGCCCATTTGTCGTAGCCGATTTCGCCGCTCGTTAAGAGCACTTGGGCTAAAACAACCAAAGTGAAAAGAGTAATCAAAACGCCGGTAATGCGTTGGGCAAGCCAGTCGCGCAGACCGTAGTGCGCGCCCACGACGACGCGCTTTGAACCGTAATTGACGGACATGTTGTTGCTCCTAGAAATCAGTAGAGGCCAAAGAGTTTGGCGCCGAGAGCGGCAGTCAAACCTAAGCTAATCAGCAAAGTGGCAATTGCAGATGCCTTGCCGAATTCTTTGCTCACTGCGTGGCAAACATCCATGTAGACATGGCGAACGCCAGCAATCATGTGATGCAGATAAGCCCAAATAAGGCCCAAAACCACCAATTTGACCAACACGGCGGGCACAAAACCCAAACCTACGTTGAAGGCGGCTGAGAATTTTGCAAAAGAAATCTCAGAAGACACGGACGTATCGAACATCCAGATCACAAAAGGAAGCAGCAAAAACATGATCAGACCGCTGATGCGGTGCAAGATCGACACAATGCCAGCCGCTGGAAGACGGTAGGAGGGTAAGTCCTTGAGGGCATTGATATTGCGGAACTCAGGCCGCTTTTTGGCAAGCTCGGTCATGTGGGGTCTTTCTTCGGGTTTATCAGTAGTTGAAAACAACTTTTCATTCTATTTCACTTCGTCAAACTGACATGAGGGTTTCAAGGTTGTGGGGGTTTTGAGAAGCTAGCTCAGGGCGTTGCGGTAGTGGTGGGTGTCGGTGCGGTAGAGACCGCGGCGCAGCTCCATGGGCGTGTCGTTGTAGGTGTAAGCCACGCGCTCGACACTTAATAAAGGAGTTTGGGGGTTGACCTGTAGCAGTTCGGCTTGTTCAGCGTCGGGATTGACGGCGCGAATGTTTTCATCGGCTCGAACCATTCGGACCCCAAATTCGGTTTCAAAAAGGGCGTACATGGGGCCGCTGGCGTTGGTTAAACGCTCGGCGGTGAGGCCTTTGAAGGGGGTGCCGGGCAGCCACAAGTCTTCCAAAATGGTGGGGACTCCTGAAAAAGCCAGGACGCGGCGCACCTGTATGACGGGGTCTCCGCTGCGCAGACTGAGGGCGCGGGCAATGTCTGCGCTGGCTCGCAAGCGTTTGCAGTCAATGATGGTGCGCTCGGCAGGACCTTCGCTTTGGGCGTTTCCGTTGTCGGGCTGTAGCTTCAAAAAGCGGTATTGCACATGTTGTTCAGCGTGCGTCGCGACAAATGTGCCTTTGCCTTGCCGGCGAACCACGAGGTTTTCAGCCGCTAATTCATCGATGGCTTTGCGAACGGTGCCTTGGCTGACCCGAAAGCGCGCGGCCAGATCCATCTCGCTGGGAATGGCCTCGCCAGGCTTCCATTCACCCGATTGCAAACTTTGCAGAATCAGGCCTTTAATTTGCTGGTAAAGCGGGCTAAAGGCGGGCGTGAGGCTGTTCAGGCCCAGCGCGTCGTTGCCACCCAAATTGGGGCTGGAGTGGGCAATGGGGTTGGGCGTGAATTGGGTGACCATAGATTGATTTTTGTTTGGGTGCGTCAGCTCTTTGTCAATCTCATATCATATCTTCTATAAGACATAAGACAGCCCCCTCGAGGGTTTTCGAGGGTAAACTTGTCGAGATCCTTTTTTTAATCATCATTACTTGGAGTTTTTCCCATGAGCAAGAAGCCTGTTCGCGTTGCCGTTACTGGCGCCGCTGGCCAAATTGGTTACGCCCTGTTGTTCCGCATCGCCTCTGGCGAAATGCTGG
>CAZEAQ010000201.1:0-2352 GCA_964510145.1 uncultured Bordetella sp. | reverse complement strand
ACACAGGAACTTGGTGAATGCGGCGTCATAAACAAAAAGGGTTCCCAAACGGGAATCCCTTATTCATCAGCGTTGAATCAAGTCGTTCAGCTTCTGCATTTCAGGGCTTAACGCTCTACAGTCATCGCCAGCCTTCGAAACAGCAGTCACTGTGTGTTTTTCAATCGTGAAACGCACGGTGCATTGACGAAGCTCTTGCCCTGCTGGGGTGTATGAACTTGAGTAGCTGCTTGACGCACCCTTGTTGTTTCCGCCATATGAACTGTTTGAGCTCCACTGTTCCGCTCTCTGAATCAGCCGTTTAGAAGAGTAAACAAATGACTGCGCCCCATTTGGTAGCTTGATTGTTTCCATGGGAGGGCCATAGCTCCCGATCAACTCGGAATCAGTTTTCCCGATCCAAATGTTTAACTTTTTATCAAACTCTTCTTGGGTTGCGCAACCAGAAAGCGTCAACAGGATTGAAATTGCTAAAAATTTAATTCGCATGAGTGCCTCTTTCTTGGGTGTTTGAATCGAAAGCGAATGAGCCGTATCAATCGCCTCTATCTACGATCACTGCTTGCGACAAACTGCCAGTGCGTAGGCGTTGCTTGTCTCAACCACTACAAGACTTGAAGACAACGGCAATAGATTTACACCATGCCCTCCGATAGATACAGCAAAACCATTGACAGTGGTTTGCGTTGTTCCATTTTGTGTCACCACTTTATTAAATAGCATGTTCTCAACTTCTGAATAACCAGAATAATCGGTAACTGTATTGGTTGTATTCCCATTTGTTGTTTTCAAAAAAAGTGAAGCAAACTCTTGGCCATATCTAGAGCATTTCCAAGAACCATCAAAATCAGTGGCATTCAATTGCTGCACCTTGACTGCGTAGAAAACGCCTGTTCGCCAAGTTCCTTCAGGGCTATAACTGGATTGATCAATGATTAACATGGGCCCCAAATCACCCGCCTGAATGTTGACGATGCCAAAGCTTTTGTGAGTTCCGTCTTGAGCTGTTACAAACTCCATATGCACCTTTGATACGCCTGTGCTTGTGCCATTTTTCAATGTCATTGCGACTGTTTCTGGCGTAGTTGAACTATCTACTGCCACACACGAACCAGTAGCAAATGTGCCACCGACACAAAAAGTTGCCGTAGCACCATCAGCGTTAATCTTTAATTGACCTCCGAGTGAATCAGGGACAAGGCCATTGGAAACGTTTCTTGATGCACTTAAGAAGTTATACACGCCCGCCAGTTTGCTTAAATCGCTCACGGCGGTTGAAGTTCCCATGACCGTTGATGATTTACCACCTACAGTCAGTTTTCCTGATATATCTTTAGTTCGAGTGTCTACAGTCAAATTACCTGCAGCCCCGCTTGTAGAGGTCAAAACATAAGTAGTCAGATTACCCGAAGTCGTGCTTGTGAAAGTGCCGCTCGTGCCTGCCGAACCACTTGTCAAGCCATAAACCGTATTCAACACTGCGACTGAATACGCATTAGTGGCGGTATTGAATGTGATTCGCCATGTGTCACCAATATCTGCGGCTATGTCATACACCTTCGTTGTAGCAGTTCCCAAATCTGTTGCGCCAAGAGCGGTTTGTGTTGCCGCCGCCGCAGTAGTGATGGTCGCATCTGTTTTGGGAGTTGAGGTGCTGGCCGTTGAGCCATCTCCACCACCTCCACAGGCTGTCAATAAAGCAGCCAGTGCCGCAATGCTCAATAGTTTTGTCTTCATGTCGATGCCCTTCAAGAATGCTCACGGGCGAATGCCCCACGCCTTCACACAGATAAATCGCAAGCACAAAGGTATTTATATCCCGTGCTATTTAATCCCGTGAAGTCTAGTCCCGTGGCGTTTTTTCAACCTTTTTAAGACCATTGGACATGCCTTCACCAAAGCCAAACAAGATAAGAAATCCAGATTTAGAAGCCTTCGGCTCAGCTGTTCGCGCACATCGCAAAGCCTTGGGCTTCTCACAAGAAGCGTTTGGAGACGCCTGCGGAATTGACCGCTCTTATATGGGCGGTATTGAACGGGGCGAACACAACTTGGCCTTAGTCAACATCCTCAAAATCGTTGATGCTCTTGACACTCAACCATCAGACTTCTTCAAGTCGCTAGACAGACCCACAAAAGCAAAACGGGCCAAATAAGGCCCGTTTATTTGCAATTGGCTAACTTACAGCGCTAGCTCAATTGATTTTTGAAGACGAATCGCCGAATCATGTGGGCCCCTTAAGTGGGAACCTATCGCACGTCTGAAACGAAAAAAGCCTTGACGAATCAAGGCTTTAGAATTTTTGGGGTGGCTGATGGGGCTCGAACCCACGACAACAGGAATCACAATCC
>CAZEAQ010000200.1:0-2372 GCA_964510145.1 uncultured Bordetella sp. | reverse complement strand
GAATCGGAAACTGTTCTGACGGCATCGAACCAAGGATTGCCTGCTGTCCATCTTGAAAATACGGACGTATCTGAGGCCTACAAAGATGTCATAAGTCGTTTTATGGGTGAAGACGTGCCGATGCGCTTCACTGAAAACATCAAGCCTGGTCTGCTCAAACGAATCTTTGGCGGAAAGTAAGCCATGTCGTTAATTTCTCTGTTATTGGGCGAAAAAAAGAAAACGGCCAACGTAGCCAAAGAGCGCCTTCAATTCATCCTGACGCATGAGCGGACTGGAAGAAACCCACAACCCGATTACCTTCCAGCACTTCAGCGAGATTTGGTCGCAGTATTGTCCAAGTACGTCAAAATTAATCCAGATGACATCAAAGTGAATCTGGAAAGACATGACAACCTGGAAGTTCTCGAAGTAAAAATCGAATTGCCTGAATAGCGCACTGTCTTGCAGACAACAAAAAAGCGTCCCTTGGGACGCTTTTTTTGTTCGGGTGAAATTAACCGCCTTTGCTTGAACGCTTACCAGGATTCTTTTTGCTGCGCGTAGCAACACCACGCTCAAGACTGACACGTTGGCCGCGTCCACCAGTGCGTAATACGGTACCAGGCAAAGGTTTTGGCGCAGGTGAACGTTTGCGATCAGCTTCGGTAACGATTTTGTTTCCCATAAGAATTTCCAGATAAAAAGTTAAAGCCCTGAATTAGGCCACAAGTGCGAGATATTTTCGCATGTTCCTACTCATAATTCATTCTTACTAAAGCAATTTATGAATCTCATGACGGACCATCTCAATACTGTTGATCACCGATTAATGGAGTTAGAAATAAAAGCTAGCTTCACCGAAGATTTGCTGGAGCAACTGAACCAAACAGTTTTCCAGCAACAGCAACAAATTGATGGATTAATTCGAGAAATTAGCCATTTACGCCAGCAAGTTCCCGAATCGGGAACAAGCCAGCATCACAATTTACGAGACGAACTGCCGCCCCATTACTGATAAATTTAACGAGGAGCGCGTGGTTTAGGCGCACGCTTCTTGGCATCAAACCCACTAAAAGGCTTACCGCCTCCTGCTGGACGTGCTGGTTTATCAAACGGCGAGCGAGCTGCTTCAAACGCAACACGAGGACCACGCGAAGAAGGCGCACGCTCTGCAAAATGCCCGCGAGGCGTGCCTTGGCGAGGTTCAAAGCGACTATCCGCACGACCTTCTGATGGACGGCCTTCAAAGCGATTTTCAAAACGTGCATCTGATCTACCTTCGAAACGACCCTCTGAACGACCACCGAATTTATTGCCGCCAAAGTTGTTTCTAGGACCACCAAATTTACCGCCGCCTTTTCTATCGAAATCGCGGTTACCTCTTTGCTCCACTCGCTGAGTTGGCTCCATGCCGGGAATAACCTCAGCTGTAAATTGTTGACGCGTATAGGCTTCGATATCGTAAATTTTGCGTTTGTCGCGGAACTCAGCCAACGTCACAGCCAATCCTTGACGTCCAGCTCGACCAGTACGACCAATTCGATGCGTGTAATCTTCAGATTTCATAGGCAATCCGAAGTTAAAAACGTGCGTGATCGTTGGCACATCAATGCCCCTAGCGGCAACATCGGTGGCAACTAAAAACTGAACCTGTCCTTGACGCAAAGCCATCAGGCGACGATTGCGAAGTCCCTGACTTAACGCACCGTGCAAGGCAACTGCTGAAAAACCTTCTTGCTGCAAGTCGTTAGCTAAACCATCGCATTCAATTTGAGTGCTGGCAAAAATAATGGCTTGATTAATCGTCGTGTCACGCAAGAGATGATCCAGTAAACGACGTTTGTGCTGTGCGTTATCAGCCCAATGCAAAACTTGTCGAATATTGACGTGTTTTTCTTGTGGCGAATCAATTTGAACACGCTGTGGTTCGCGCATCACACGCGTAGCCAACTGTTGAATGCGCGGTGCAAATGTGGCACTAAACATCATGGTTTGCTTGCGATCAATGGTTAATTGATTGATCTCAGCCAAGTCATCGGCAAATCCCAAATCGAGCATGCGATCGGCTTCGTCCACCACTAGGAACTGAACTTTTTCAAGCTTAATTTGCATGGAGCGCTGAAGGTCTAACAAACGTCCGGGCGTTGCAACCACTAAATTTGCGTTTTGCAGCTTAGCAATTTGCAACTGATAAGGCATGCCACCTACTACGTTTGCGACGCGTAAACCACGGCAGTGCTTAACCAAATCGATCGCATCATGCGCCACCTGCTGGGCTAATTCACGAGTTGGGCAAACGATCAAAGCGCCAGGGGTTGGAGCTTTGAAGTTGCGCACATTCGTTGGATCTTTGCGCTTAGGGCGCTTGGGCGGCTCCTCGCCTTTGGCTA
>CAZEAQ010000199.1:0-2384 GCA_964510145.1 uncultured Bordetella sp. | reverse complement strand
AACACATTGCAGGCTATGCATGCTTCAACGATGGCACGGCCCGTGATTGGCAGCGCCACACCCACCAATGGACGCCCGGAAAGAATTTTCCCGCCACGGGACCTTTGGGCCCCTTCATGGCAACCCGCGAGGCGATCCCAGATGTCAATCAACTGACTTTACAAACGCGGCTCAATGGTGAGGTCATGCAGCACGCCTCTTTGGCTGATCTCATCTTCACGCTGCCTGTGATCATCGAATACCTCTCTGGTTTCACGGTTCTGTCACCAGGCGATGTGATTGCCACAGGCACGCCTGGTGGCGTGGGCGATAAACGTGAGCCAGCCCTCTACATGAAGGCCGGCGATGTCATTGAAATCGACATCACGGGACTGGGCACGTTGCGCAACATCGTGACCAATGAAGCTTGAAAAAGGAAAACTCTGAATGTCTCAAGACAAAAATGCGCTGCGCATCGCAGTTGATATCGGTGGCACGTTCACCGATATGGCTTGCTTTGATGAAGAGAGCGGAAAAATCAAATTTGGCAAAGCCTTGTCAACCCACGGTCACTTGCATGAGGGCATTCAAAACACCCTAGACAGTGCGAGCATTGATTTGACCAACGGCTACCTTTTTTTGCATGGCTCCACCATTGCCATCAATACCTTGCTTGAGCGCAATGGGGCCAAAACGGCTTTACTGATCACTGAGGGCTTTCGCGATATTTACGAAATTGGGCGCGTGAACCGCCCAGATGCTTACAACTTGTTTTTCTCTAAGCATCAGCCATTGGTGCCGCGCTCATTGCGCTATGAAGTGTCAGAGCGCTTGCGTGCTGACGGTTCTTTGCATAAAAAGTTAGACGAAGAGGGCGTGCGTGCGCTGGCAAAAGCGTTGAAAAAGCAGCATATCGAAGCCGTGGCGGTTTTGTTGCTGCACTCGTATCGCAACCCAGACCACGAGCGACGCGTCAAAGCCATTTTGAAAGAAGAGTTGCCCAACGCATTTGTGACAGCGTCGCACGAGTTGTCACAGGAATACCGAGAATTTGAGCGTGTTTCTACCGCTGTGGCCAATGCCTATGTGGGCCCTCGCGTTTCTGATTATTTGGGCGAGTTGCAAACCCATTTGGGTGACAAAGGCTTCAAAGGCGACTTTTATGCTGTGCAATCCACTGGTGGATTGTTTCCAGTGGAGCACGCACGCAGAGACTGTGTTCGCATGCTGGAGTCCGGACCTGCAGCCGGCGTGATTGGTGCGCAAGCCATTTGTGCGCAATTGGGCATGCCTGACTCGATCGCGTTTGACATGGGCGGCACAACAGCCAAAGCGGGCGTGATCAGTGAAGGGCGACCACTCACAACAGGCAGTGCGCTCATTGGTGGTTACGAAAAAGCGTTGCCCATTCAAATTCCGATGATGGATATTTTTGAAGTCGGAACCGGTGGTGGTTCGATTGCGCGTGTCGAGCTAGGCAATTCGCTTCGCGTGGGGCCGCGCTCGGCAGGTAGCATGCCTGGTCCCGTTTGCTATGGTCGTGGGGGAGAAGAGCCCACCGTGACCGACGCCAATTTGATTTTGGGTCGTCTGGATGAACACAACTTCCTAGGCGGCGAAATGCCTTTGTATTTAGAGCGTGCCAAAGAAGCCATGGAAAACAAAGTGGCCAAGCCACTGGGCTTAGATGCCACCAAGGCAGCTGACGGTATTTTGCGCATCGCGGTCACGCAAATGTCGCATGCCGTCAAAGCCGTGACCACTGAGCGTGGCCTAGATGCAGGCAGTTTCACGATGGTGGTCTACGGTGGCGCTGGTCCCTTGCACGCCTCTGCCATTGCCCGCGAAATCGGTATTCGCAAGGTGTTGATTCCTTATGCACCTGGTTATTTCTCTGCCTACGGCATGTTGTTCAGTGACCTGCGTTACGACTATGTGCGATCAGTGTTTCGTCGCTTAGACGGCTTGTCTTTCGAAGAAATCGAAGCCATTTACAAAGAGATGGAAGACGAAGGCCGGGCCGCCGTTGGCGCATCCCAAATTCGCCCGGATGAAATTGTGTTTGAACGCGCTGCGGACATGCGTTACTTTGGTCAAGAGCATGCGGTGACGGTTGATCTGCCGCAAGAAAACTTTGTGCGCAAGGACAGAAGCGCCATCAAAAAACATTTTGACGATGTGCACAAAGTGCGTTATGGCACTTCCGCTCCCAAAGAACCTGCTGATATTGTGAGTTTGCGGGTCACGGTTTTGGGACGCATGCGCAAACCCCCGCGCAATGCGGTTGAGCAAGGTCATGACAAACCCGATGCAGCTGCCTTTCGCGCCAACAAGCCTGTGTATTTCAGAAGCGCGGGTGACTATGTTGCCACCCCGGTTTATCGCCGTGACCTCTTGAAAAACGG
>CAZEAQ010000198.1:0-2404 GCA_964510145.1 uncultured Bordetella sp. | reverse complement strand
TGCGGCACACCCGCAGGGCGTTCGCCTTCTGCGAGGGTGTTCATCTTGGCCATGAACGCTTTGTGCACGTCTGCTCGAGAGCTAAAACTATGCTGCACATCGTCAGAGAGGTCGGCCACCAAATCGCGCCATAAAGCGGGTTGCCAGCTTTGCGCAGCAGGCAGCGCAGTGGTGCTTTGCCCCGCAGGCGTGCGAAGTTGGTCTGCGCCATTGGCCCAATCTTCTAGCCAATCGGCGCGGTAGTTTTGGTAGCCGTCCAGCACATCGGCCAACTGCGCGGCAAGCTGATAGGCGCGGCGGTCGTAGGGCGCGTGGTCGCCTAAATAATTGGCCAAGGGTTGAAATTTTTCTTGCTTGAGCAACTCAGGCAAGCGCCGCATGATGCGCCACACCAAAGGCGATTTGTCCAGCGGCATGTGCGCGGGCACTTGGTCTGCACCAAGAACGGCACGATAAATTTGCCACAGTTTGCTAGAGGGCAATTCGATCTGTGTAGCCGCGCAAATGCCCAACTCTTTGGCAAGCGCTAGCTCTACCCAGTGCTTCATTCCGTTGCTTTGCACCAGCAACACCTCGGGCGCTAAGGGGGGGAGTGGGTGGTTGCGAATGAACTGCACCATCAACTCGCGCAACCCCTCTAACTGGTTGCTGTGAAGCACCATAAAACCGGTGGCGTGAGTGCTAGACATAGGGTGCAGAACGAAGAAAAAAGAAGACCAATGAGGTGTGCGAGCCGGTGAGCATACTGGATGGCTAGGCGCAAATGATGAGCCTGCTCTAGAGCAAGCTCAGAGTTTTATCAAACCCCTTCAGGCTTAATTTGCGCCCGTGCAATCACGGGTTTCCAGCGCGCTTGTTCCAGCTTAATAAAGGCTTCAAATTCGGCGCGCGTGTTGCCCACGGCTATTGCGGTGTCTTGGCTCAGTTTGTCGCTGACCACTCTGCCGCGTGCGGCAGCGATGGCTTCTTTTTCTAGCTTGTCGATGTGGGCCTTGGGCATTTTGCTCGGCGCCATCAGGCCATACCACTGCGTCATCTCGAACCCTTTATAGCCTTGCTCGGCCACGGTGGGCACATCGGGCAGCTGCGGTAAACGGGCGTTGGTGCCCGTGGCAATGCAGCGCAATTTTCCTGCTTTGATGAACTGCAGTAGTGCCGGTGCGCCGACGGCTGCAGCTTGAAGGCGGCCCGCCATGAGGTCGGTCAGCATGGGGCCAGTGCCGCGGTAGGGAACGTGCAGCACAAATATGTCGGTGGTCATTTTTAAATACTCAAACGCCAAGTGCCCCGCGCTGCCGTTGCCAGCTGACCCGTAGTTCAGTTTGGCTGGATTGGCTTTGGCGTAGGCCACAAATTCTTTGAGGTTCTTCACGGGCAAGTCTGGGTGCACAACATAAAGGCTAGGCACTTTAGAGATGAGCGTGATGGGCGTGAAGTCTTTATTGGGGTCGTAGGGCAGTTTTGGAAAAATGTATTGATTGACGGCCAGCGTGCCGATGTGACCCAAGATGAGTGTGTGGTCGTCTGTCGCGTTGGCTACTTCTTGCATTGCGATGTTGCCTGCGCCACCGGGTTTGTTTTCGACGAAAACGTTTTGTCCGATGGTCTTGGCCATTTCACCGGCCAAAGCACGCGCCACTATTTCGCTGCTGCCCCCGGGGGCGAAGGGCACCACCAAGCGCAAAGGCTTGGTGGGCCAAGCCGTTTCAGCCAAAGAGGAGCAAGGCCAAAGTGCCGGCGACAAAGCCAAGGCAGAAGTTGCGGTGTGCGCCAACAACTGACGGCGGTTAAGGGCGGAGTTGAGCAGAGATGAGTTTTTTGTTTGCATGATGCTGTATTGTGATTGCGATGAATTCGGGTTTAATTCGGATCTTTACTTACATTCACTCACCTTCATTAAAGAGAAAACCATGTCCCTAATTGCCCATTCTGTTTCAGACTTCATTCGCACACTTCAAGCCTTAAGCGGTATCTTAGAAAAAGGCGCCGCTTCTGCCCAAGCACGCAAGATCGATCCATTGGTCTTGACGAGCAGCCGATTGGCACCCGATATGTTTGCGCTGGCGCGTCAAGTGCAAATTGCGTGCGATGTGGCTAAAAACGGCTTTTCTAGATTGAGTGGTGTAGAGGCTCCAAAGTTTGAAGACACAGAAACGACGTTTGACGAGCTGCAAGCACGTATTGCAAAAACCATAGATTTTTTGCGCCACATCAAAACCGAAAGCTTGGTGGGAAGTGAAGACAAAGTGGTGTCGTTTCCCGCAGGGCCAGAGCGGGTGCTAAAGATGAAGGGCGATGCTTATTTAAAGCAATGGGTGTTGCCTAATTTGTATTTCCACACCGTAACGGCCTACAACATCTTGCGCCACAACGGGGTGGATGTGGGCAAGATGGATTACCTCAA
>CAZEAQ010000197.1:0-2419 GCA_964510145.1 uncultured Bordetella sp. | reverse complement strand
ACATATGGTCAAGCACGATGTCTGGATACTCTTTGCCGACTTCAGACACCACGTCTTTCCAGAACTGAAAGGTTTCAAGCACGTTGGCTTTGTCGACGCTCGTCACGCGACCTTCGGTGCCCGAGGCTTTGCGTTTGCGTGCAGCTTGAAAAGCAACGTGTGCAATGCGCTCGATTTCTGGTTTGCTGTAACGCATGGTGTCAAACGCTTCTTCGGCGCCGGGAAAGTGGCCATCGGTTGCTACACGGCGACCGCGCGGTTGACCAAAGTAAATGTCGCCCGTGAGTTCACGAATGATCAAAATGTCTAAACCCGAAATGAGCTCGGGCTTCAAGCTCGATGCACCCACGAGTTGTTCGTAACAAATTGCAGGACGGAAGTTGGCAAACAGACCGAGGTTTTTACGCAGACCCAAAATGGCTTGCTCAGGGCGCAAAGGGCGATCGAGTGTGTCGTATTTCCAGTCGCCCACTGCGCCAAAAAGAACGGCGTCAGCAGCTTGCGCCAACTTCAAAGTGGCTTCCGGAAGTGGATGTCCGTGTGCGTCAAAAGCAGCACCACCCACCAGCGCAGTTTCGGTTTCGAACTTGAGGTCGAGAACGTTTAACACCTTGACCGCTTCGGCCACGATTTCTGTACCAATACCGTCGCCGGGAAGGATTGCGATTTTCATTTTTTTCTTTCTGTCATTCGTTACATCGTGTGAGCCAACCAGGGCTTGGTGGTTAAGCGTTCAGCTTCAAAGGCTTTGATCTTGTCTGAGTGAAGAAGGGTGAGACCAATGTCGTCAAAGCCATTCAGCAAGCAGTATTTGCGGAACGCTTGCACTTCAAAGGGAATGGTTTCGCCTTGGGGGCGAACGATGACTTGGTTCTCCAGGTCAATCGTCAACTCATAGCCGGGGAAGGCATGGGTTTCGTTAAACAACAAATCCACCGTTGCCTCGGGCAACACGATAGGGAGCAAGCCGTTTTTAAAACAGTTGTTAAAAAAGATGTCGGCAAAGCTTGGCGCGATCACCGCGCGAAAACCGTATTGGTCAATCGCCCACGGTGCGTGTTCGCGCGATGAGCCGCAACCAAAATTTTTACGCGCCAACAACACAGAGGCGCCTTTGTAGCGCGGTTGGTTCAACACAAAGTCTGGGTTGGGCTTGCGAGCCGATTCAGGCACGCCCGGTTCGCCGTGATCTAAATAACGCCACTCGTCGAACAAATTCGGTCCGAAGCCCGTTTTGCGAATGGACTTTAAAAACTGCTTAGGAATGATGGCGTCGGTGTCCACGTTTTCGCGGTCCATGGGCGCCACGATGCCTTTGTGAAGGGTGAATTTCTGCATGTTGTTTTCTTCCCTTAAGCGAACTTGCGCACGTCAACAAAGTGGCCATGAATAGCGGCCGCAGCAGCCATTGCGGGGCTGACCAAATGCGTGCGTCCGCCATTGCCTTGACGGCCTTCAAAGTTGCGGTTGCTGGTGGAGGCGCAGCGCTCACCGGGCTCAAGCCGGTCAGCGTTCATGGCCAAGCACATGGAACAACCGGGCTCACGCCATTCAAAGCCAGCGGCTTTAAAAATTTCGTGCAGCCCTTCTTTTTCGGCTTGTTCTTTGACTAAGCCAGAGCCGGGCACCACCATGGCGAGCTTGATGTTCTTCGCCACTTTTTGGCCGAGTTTTTTGACCACCGAGGCGGCTTCGCGCATATCTTCAATGCGGCTGTTGGTGCAAGAGCCAATGAACACTTTGTCAACAAACAAATCGTTCAGCGCTTTGCCGGGTTGCAAGTCCATATAAGTCAAGGCACGCTCTATCGCGCCGCGCTTGTTGGGGTCTTTTTCTTTGTCGGGGTCGGGCACGCTGCCGTTGATGTCGAGCACCATTTCGGGCGAGGTGCCCCAAGTGACTTGCGGCAAGATGTCTTCGGCCTTGAGCTCTACCACCGCATCAAATTTGGCGTCGGGGTCGGAGTGCAGCGTTTTCCAGTAGGCCACTGCTTGGTCCCATTCCACACCGGTGGGTGAGAGCGGACGACCTTTGACGTACTCAATCGTTTTGTCGTCCACGGCCACCAACCCTGCGCGAGCGCCGCCTTCAATCGCCATATTGCACAAGGTCATGCGGCCCTCCATGCTCAAACTGCGAATTGCAGAGCCTGCAAATTCAATGGTGTAACCCGTGCCACCTGCCGTGCCAATTTTGCCGATGATGGCCAGCACGACATCTTTGCCCGTCACGCCTTTGGCCAAAGTGCCTTCGACTTTGATGAGCATGTTCTTCGCTTTTTTAGCCAATAGCGTTTGCGTGGCCATGACGTGCTCCACCTCAGAGGTGCCAATGCCATGCGCCAACGCGCCAAATGCGCCGTGTGTGGAGGTGTGGCTGTCGCCGCACACCACGGTCATGCCGGGCAAGGTGGCGCCGT
>CAZEAQ010000196.1:0-2455 GCA_964510145.1 uncultured Bordetella sp. | reverse complement strand
ACGTTTCGTCGATCGACATGATCAACGAGCGTTTCATCCGACTGTTCCGTCTTGGTTTGCTCGAAGTGCTGCGTACCAGCCCACGTGTGAACCCCACACGTGTGCAAATCTTGAAGTTCGGTGACTACCTCAAAGGCCTACGCGCACCGTTGTCGGTCAACATCATTCGCATGAACCCCCTGCGGGGTAACTCGGTGATCATCATCGACCCCAATGTGGTGTTCAGTTCGCTCGACAGCTTCTTTGGTGGTTTTGGCAAAGGCGTGGGCGAATTGCCACCCAGCCGATTGTTCACCCCTACTGAATCTCGCATCATCAAGATCATTCTTGAAGTGTTCTTCCGATCGCTCACCGAGGCGTGGGGCCCGCTGATGCCGATCGAATGCGAGCATGTGAGTTCTGAGATCAATCCTCAGTTCGCACAAATCGCCGACGAAAACGACTTAGTGGTGTTGAGCCGCTTTGAAGCCGATGCCACCGCCAGCGGGGGTAAAGGCTTCATCGACTTGGTCTACCCGTATGCCACCCTCAAACCTATACGCGAATTGCTCAGCAGCCGCGTGCAAAGCGGTGAAGGCAATGAAGAATCAGATCGCAAATGGCGAAAAGCTCTTGCTGACGCGGTGGGCGATGCGAAGCTGGAATTGCAAGTCACCATGGGTGAAATCAAAACCACGCTGCACCACTTGAACCATCTGCAAGAAGGCGATTTGTTGTTCTTCAAGAAAGACGATACCGCCCTGATGAGTACCGATGGCGTCCCCGTTTTCCATGTCAATGTGGGAACACGCGGCTCACAAGTGGCGGTACAAATCGACCACGAACATGTTCACGGCAAAAACTGAGACAGGATCACATCATGACTGACGAAAAAGAAAACCCAACCCCAGAACACGACGAAGCCGAAGCAGCAGCTGCAGAAGCTGAGCACGAAACGCACGAGGAAGTCGAGGCACAAGCGACTGAAGAAGTCGAACCTAGCTTGGAAGACTTCAAGCCCACCATGCCCGGCAACATCAACCCCGAGGTGTTGCAAAACATCGTGGTGAACTTGTCGATCGAAGTGGGCCGTGCACAAATCAAGATCAAAGATTTGATGCGCCTCACCCAAGGCAGTGTGGTAGAACTCGACCGCATTGCGGGCGAACCCCTCGACCTGCTGGTCAACAACTCAGTGGTTGCCCAAGGTGAAATCGTGTTGGTCAACGACCGATATGGCGTACGCCTGACACGTGTGGTGCCCTCTTCAGAGCGCCTCAAACTGATCTAAGCGCAGCCTTAGCGCTGGGTCATGTTGCCTTTGACCTGACCGCCGCGCTCAATCTCAATTTCGCCATATGTCACAGCGCCGCTCACGCGGCCTGTGTTGCGAACAATCAGCAGTTCGCGGCTGGTCACGGTTTGGTTCAGTTCCCCTTTGACATCCACGAACTGCGCTGTGGTGGTACCCGTCACCACACCTGAAGCACCGATCAACACATCGCGCGCTTCCAATTCCCCATCAAACTTGCCCGAAATGATGGCCTGATTGGGCGCTTTGATCGAACCACTGAACACCACACCTTCACCGATGTAGATGCTGTTTTCTTTGGACATGTCTTTTTGATCGTTCATTTTTCACTTTCTGTGACGAATTGAAATTGGTGTCATGAATTTCATGACTTGACAACAACCCAACCCCACACAGGAGACCGAGTGGTCGCCTTCTCTTATTTTTTGAAATTTCATCAAATTAGCGCAGTTATGAAGTCGATTAATTGGTAAATCTGTCGATATTGTTACGAGAATCAACTTTCTGGTCTATACGCCTTGAGGTGTATTTCCACCATTCAAAACGGACACAATATGCACGCCGAACTGATCGACCCTCAAGCGATGCTCCGCCTTCGCGTTCTTTGCAAGCTCGACCATGCGCGCGTGGCTCGTTTATGTGGATTAAGCATTGGCCAAGTGCGTGAGCTCGAAGAAGGCGGCTACAGCCAATTCGCCAGCCGCGACATGAAAGTACAAGCTGCCCTGAAAGTGGCCGCCACACTCAGTGGCGCACAAGCCAACGGTATGCCAGTGGTGAATGTGTTTCTTTCACATGCCATCACAGACGGCTTGGGCAAGCCACTGCCAGCTTTCAAAATGGAACAACCGCCAGCGCCTAAGAATAAGTTTCCAGACTCCCCTGAATTCTTCAAGCTCATGCTGATTTTCGTAGTCATGGTGTTCTTGTTAGTGGCCGTGGCCATGCCTTTGTTGTACACACTGCCCTCGCCACCACCCAAGTTCAGTTGAAGCCACGAATTTAAACATTGCGCACAACACAAACCTACCACGCATAAAAAATGCCTGCTCTGACGAATCAGAGCAGGCATTTTTGTGGGGCTAGCCGTGTACGAGAACGATCAGTTCGCGTTGATCTTGCGACCGTTCAAAGGCTGCACTGGACGCGCATTACGCTTGAAGG
>CAZEAQ010000195.1:0-2459 GCA_964510145.1 uncultured Bordetella sp. | reverse complement strand
CTTCGCCCCGGTCAATCCATCGAATTGCTCAAAGAGCTTCACATCCTCACGCGCGATGGCAAGCTCAACCAAGACTCACGTCGCAAGCTCAAGCAGGTCTATCACCTGTATCAGTTCATCGAAAAGTTGTTAACCGAACTCCCAGCCAGCGAGCAAGGCCCTACCTTGGCGGACCACGGTGCCGGTAAGTCGTATTTGGGTTTCATCATTTACGACTTGTTTTTCAAAGCTTTAGGAAAAGGCTCGATCTTCGGCATCGAAACGCGTAGCGAATTGGTTGAGTCGTCTAAGGCGTTGGCGCAACGCTTGGGCTTTGAGCGCATGAAGTTTCTCAACCTCAGCGTGGCCGAGTCAGCGAACAGTGACGCCTTGCCCGAACAGATAGATGTCGTCACCGCGCTGCACGCGTGCGACACCGCCACCGACGACGCGATTGCGTTTGGCTTGCAAAAACAAGCCAAATACATGGTGCTCGTGCCTTGCTGCCAAGCCGAATTGGCGCGAGCACTCAACAAAAACAAAGCGCTCAATTTGCAACGCACGCCGTTGGCCGAACTCTGGCGCCACCCGCTGCACACCCGTGAAATGGGCAGTCAACTCACCAATGTTTTGCGCTGTTTGTATCTAGAAGCGCAGGGCTATCAAGTCACAGTGACCGAGCTGGTGGGTTGGGAGCACAGCATGAAAAACGAACTCATCTTGGCCAAATACACAGGGCAGAAAAAGCGCAACTCTGCCGAACGCCTAGATGCTTTGCTGCAAGAGTTCGGCTTGCAAGAACTGAAAACCTCCCGATTCAGTTAATTGGGGTCAGATCCCAATTAAGATGCCTGCATGGCTCGCCTTCCTCGTCTCACCGTCACCGGTTATCCGCATCACGTCATCTTGCGTGGCAACAATCGGCAAGACATTTTTAAAAACACGGCCGACTACCAGCGCATGCTCGATTTGTTGTTCGAGCACAGCCGTGCGCAGGGCGTAGACATTCACGCTTATGTGTTGATGACGAACCATTTGCACTTGCTTCTCACGCCGCAAAAAGACCAAGGCCTACCCAAAATGATGCAAGCGGTGGGGCGCAGTTATGTGCAAACCTTTAACAAAATTCATAGCCGCTCGGGCACGTTGTGGGAGGGGCGTTATCGCTCAACGCTCATCCAAACTGATCGGTATTTGCTGGCTTGTATGGTTTATATCGACCTCAACCCAGTCCGCGCAAACATGGTCGCTCAGCCCGAAGATTACGCGTGGTCAAGTTTTTCGCACTACACCGGTCGGCGAACAGATCGGCTGGTGACGCCGCATGCGCTTTATTGGGGCTTGGGCAACACGCCGTTTGCGCGTGAGGCGGCATACGCCGAATTGGTGCAAAACGGCATTAGCGCGGACCAGCAGAGTGCATTAACCAACGCTACGCTCGCTGGTTGGGCGTTGGGCGATGAGGGGTTCAGCACCGATTTGCAGCAACAAACCGCAAGACGTTTGCATAAAACCAAGGCAGGGCGGCCACAGTCTTTGTCTGCCAAGGACACTTAATCTGTCCCCAATTAATGGAATGAAAAATTCAGGCATTAAATAATTAGGATCTGACCCCAATTATTTTTCTTGGCACAAATGGTGCAGTGCAGTATCCTCCCAGTCCCGCTGAATTTTTGAGGAATGCGCCATGTCCACGGCTGCCACTAAAGCACAACTGCAATCTCAGGGTTTATACGACCCCTCCAACGAACACGACGCCTGTGGCGTGGGCTTTGTGGCTCACATCAAAGGTCAAAAGAGTCATGCCATCGTGGGTCAAGCGCTCAAGATTTTGGAGAACCTCGATCACCGTGGCGCCGTGGGTGCAGATGCACTGATGGGTGACGGCGCGGGCATCTTGATTCAATTACCCGATGCTTTGTATCGCGAAGAAATGGCCAAGCAAGGCATTACCTTGCCAGCGCCCGGCGAGTACGGCGTGGGCATGGTGTTCTTGCCGAAAGAGCACGCATCGCGTTTGGCTTGCGAACAAGAGTTAGAGCGCGCTGTGTTGGCTGAAGGCCAAGTTTTATTGGGCTGGCGCGATGTGCCGGTGAACAAAGACATGCCCATGTCGCCCACCGTGCGTGCCAAAGAGCCTGTGATGCGCCAAATCTTTATTGGCCGCGGCAATGACGTCATCGTGCAAGACGCTCTGGAGCGCAAGTTGTACGTCATTCGCAAAACAGCGAGTGCAGCCATTCAGCATCTCAACTTGAAGCACAGCAAAGAATATTACGTGCCCAGCATGTCGAGCCGCACGGTCATTTACAAAGGCTTGTTGTTGGCTGATCAAGTGGGCACGTATTTCACTGACCTGCAAGACGAGCGTTGTGTCTCGGCTTTGGGTTTGGTGCATCAACGTTTTTCAACCAACACCTTCCCCGAGTGGCCTTTGGCTCACCCTTATCGCTATGTGGCGCACAACGGTGAGATCAACA
>CAZEAQ010000194.1:0-2461 GCA_964510145.1 uncultured Bordetella sp. | reverse complement strand
GTGAGTGTTTGGCCCGATTGAACCGTGGCATTCCAAGGAGCAGTGCTGCCCTCGGGTGCCAACGAGCCGGATAAGTTGGCGCTAGCCATCGCACGCGCGAACGCAGGCGCCGTTCGCGCGTAAGCCAAAGGGCTTCTGGGCAAACTGGGCAAATTGGCCGAATCGGTGAGATTCGTCTGCGTGTTCAAGGACGGGTCGAGTCGCATGGCTGGCTCCGGTTTTCGGTCCGTTTTAAAAGTTGGCTTCGTTCTTGCATCAAGGTGTGGAAATGAACTCAATGTCAAATCTTTAACACCTGCCCCAAAGACTATGCAAATGCTGTGCCTAAAAAATACCGACACACGACGTGCCAAACGCACGGCGTGGTGGTGTGCCGCAGCTCTTGTATGCCACGCCGGTATTGGGTTTGCAGCCGATTTGACGTCTGAGACCACGCCCTTTCAAAGCCTGCAAACGCAGGCTCAAGAATGGGCTGCAACGCACCCTTCATTTAAGGGAAAAACGCTTCATGTGGTGCCTGTTGATGCACGCGTGACGGTTCAAAACTGTCAAGAAAAACTGCAGTTTGAACAGCCTTTTCCCAATCAACCGGCGGTTCGTGTGCGTTGCACGCAGCCTCAATGGCAACTTTTTGTCAGCCTCGGCGCGGGCAATGCGCCAGCACCTGTCAACCCAGCTGGCCCAGCTGCACCGGTGCTGCATAAAGTGCTGGTCTCGAAAGAATTACTCAAGCGCGGCACCGTCATCACGCCCGCCATGTTCACGACGGCCGAAATGCCAGCTGCGGGAATGGAAAACCAAATCATTTCTGATTCAAATGTATTAAATAACATGCAATTGATTCGGGACTTAACGCCCAACACCCCATTGCGCTCTTATGACGTTCGCACGGCCATTTTGGTCAAGCGCGGTCAAGAGGTGCACGTCAAAGCGGGTGAAGGTCAGGGGTTCTCGATCACCATGCGTGCAGAAGCCACACAAGATGGGGGTTTGGGTGACCAAATCCGCTTAAAAAATGTCGAGTCGGGTCGATTACTCACAGGCGTGATTACCGGTCCGAATGAGGCAAAACTGAGGTGAAAAGTTGTATTTAAAAATTATTTCAAAAAAACTCTCAAGTTCTAGAATTTGGGGTCGATTGAAGTGTTGTGAAAAAGTTTGACCTGCTAACAGGTTAAAGAAAGTGAACCATCATGAATGACGCTATTTCAAACTACGGACGAATGACGCAATCGAATGCAGCGCTTCGCAGCGCGATCGATAAAGTCGATAAAAGAAGCTCTTCGGCAGCACAAGCCAAAGATGCGCCTGCGCCGTCGCTAGAGAAGGCCGCCCCAGGAGCAGACAAAGTGAGCTTGAGCAACGTCGCCCAAAAAGTCATGGCTCAGCCAGACTTTGACCGATCCAAAATCGAAGCGATTAAGCAAGCGATTAAAGACGGTAACTACCCCGTGAATCCACGCCGCATTGCCGAGAGCTTTGTTGCGTTGGAAAAAATGATCGATAACTGAAGATGACATCTTCAATGGTTGACGTACAGGCCTCTCCCCTGGAGCAGGCCACGGCGTTGGCACAGACACTTGAGGACATGCTCGAGCAGGAGTTCGAGCATCTGAAAGTGCAAAATTTAGATGCATTCGAGGCTTCACAAGCCACTAAAAACGAATTGCTTCAACAACTCGCTCGGCTCGCTGGCATCGAAGGCCCCGAGTCTGCCGATGCGCTCGGCCCTGAGTGGGATGATTTCAAAGCGCACATGGCACATTGCCGCGACATGCATCGCCGCAACGAAGTGCTAATTGGTCGAAAAATAGACGCCATTCGTGGCGCTCTGCAAAGCTTGCAGTTGCCCGACCCTGCTAGTTCGGTCGAAATTTACGATCGTTTGGGCAAAGTCTCTCGTGGCCGTCGTGGCCGGGGTTACGCCGAGGCCTGACCTTCGTCCTTCTCGGATTTTTCGTCCCCCGGTTTCATTCCTTTGAGCCAATACACCCACGCCAAAATAACGGCGACGGCGGTGAACATATCTTCTGGAATTTCTTGCCCAATATCGAGGCGGCTCAACATGGCCAGCAACCTCGGGTCTTCCGACACATACACGCCTTGACGCTTGGCCTCGGCCACAATGCGACGCGCCAATTCGCCCTCGCCTTTGGCGCTGACGATTGGCGTTTTTAAGCGGCCATATTCCAGCGCGACGGCTTGCGGGTAATGTTTATCGTGCATGGCGATGGACCTTCATCAAAGCCTAGGCCTGCGTGTCTACCAAGGCACCATGATCAGGAGGCTTGGGTTTGTCTGCGGCATCGGGGCGGGGGGCGTTGTAGACCTGAAAACTGCCCATCACCAAGCCCGCACTTTCAATTTCGTAGGTCAACTCGCTGGCATTGAAACGAGCCAATTCGGCAATTTCGGTTTTCACCGCCCACATGGTCAAGTCGATCTGAGAGCCGCTGCTGAT
>CAZEAQ010000193.1:0-2490 GCA_964510145.1 uncultured Bordetella sp. | reverse complement strand
GACTTCGCCAAGTTACGAGGCTTATCAACATCGGTGCCTCGCGCACATGCCGTGTGATACGACAGCAATTGCAACGGCACCACATGCAAGATGGGTGACAAGACGCCGTAGTGCTCGGGCATGCGAATGACGTTCACGCCCTCGCTGCTTTCAATTTTGGTATCCCCATCTGCCAACACATACAACACGCCACCACGCGCACGCACTTCTTGCATATTGCTTTTTAGTTTCTCGAGCAACGCATCGTTGGGCGCCACAGTCACCACCGGCATTGCACTGGTCACGAGCGCCAAAGGCCCATGCTTTAACTCACCTGCTGCATATGCCTCGGCGTGAATGTAGGTAATCTCTTTAAGCTTTAACGCGCCCTCAAGTGCGATGGGATAGTGAGTGCCTCTTCCCAAGAAAAGCGCGTTTTCTTTGCTCGCAAATTCTTGCGACCACGCCATCAATTGCGGCTCAAGCGCCAGCACCGCCTGCAATGCAGCGGGCAGATGACGCATTTCTTTAATGTGCGCCGCCTCTTGCTCATCCGTTAATCGCCCTTTGGTTTGAGCCAATGCCAATGTGAGCAAAAACAAACCCGCTAACTGTGTCGTAAACGCCTTGGTCGAGGCCACACCAATCTCGGCCCCCGCACGCGTGACATAGGCCAGCTTGCATTCACGCACCATGGCGCTGGTAGACACGTTGCAAATGGTGAGTGTTTTATCCATACCCAAACTTTGTGCATGACGAAGCGCAGCCAAGGTATCGGCGGTCTCGCCTGATTGACTAATAGTCACGACTAAGGTGTTGGCGTTTGGCACCGATTCGCGGTAGCGATATTCGCTCGCGATTTCTACTTGGCACGTAACTTTGGCAATTGCTTCTATCCAATATTTCGCAACGCAGCCGCTGTAATAACTGGTGCCGCAAGCCAAGATCAACACGTTGTCGATGGCTTTAAAAACGCTGTATGCGCCGTTGCCAAACAATTCGGGCGTGATGCCCTCAATGCCTTCAAGCGTGTCGGCAATGGCTCGGGGTTGTTCAAAAATTTCTTTTTGCATGTAGTGGCGATACGGGCCAAGCTCAGCCGCACCGCTGTGCGCTTGAACGGTTTTCACTTCGCGTGTAACGGCTTTGTGCTGACGGTCTTGCACCCAATATTTGCCAATCTGAATGTCGACCACATCACCTTCTTCGAGGTAAACAATTTGATCGGTCACGCCAGCGAGCGCCATTGCATCGCTGGCTAAAAAAGTTTCGCTGTGTTCTTTGCCCACACCCAAAATGAGTGGCGACCCCGCGCGAGCGCCAATCACGCGGTGAGGTTCATCTTTATGAAAAACGGCAATCGCATAAGCGCCATGCAATTGTTTGATGGCTGTTTTAACAGCGTCAAATAAATCGCCGTTGTACAAACTGTCCACCAAATGGGCAATCACTTCAGTATCCGTTTGGCTTAAAAACTCATAGCCTTTGGCTTGCAAAGCTGCACGCAGTTCGTCGTGGTTTTCAATAATGCCGTTGTGCACCAAAGCCACTCGTCCGGCCTTGTTGTGTTCGGCCCCCACGCCTTGTCCATGGCTAAAGTGCGGATGTGCGTTATGCACCGCAGGCGCACCATGCGTGGCCCAACGAGTATGCGCAATGCCAACGCCGCCTTCAATGTGATCGACCTTGACTTGATCTATCAACTCCGACACGCGCGCCGTGCTTCGCGCACGCTGCAAGCCCCCTTGCTTGGCACCCAAACTGGCCGAGTGCACCGCAACGCCGCAAGAGTCGTAGCCCCGATATTCGAGGCGCTGCAGACCCTGCACAAGAATTGGAACGATGTTGCGCGTAGAAACCGCGCCGACGATGCCGCACATAAATAGCACTCCTAATTTGGACTGACCGAATATTAGGGCTCACTAAAAGAAATTTCTTGTTTATTTTTATTGATTTATGAACGAAAATTCCATACTTTTGAATTTTTGAAATTAAATTACAAATAAATGCGTTTATGAAACAAGAATTTCTAGATGAGACTGATTTAAAGCTTCTTGACGCCTTGCAACAAGATGCCACTCAAAGCAATGTCGCCTTGGCAGAACGGCTCAAGATATCGCCACCCACCTGCCTTCGCAGAGTCAAGCGATTAACCGACGAAGGTTGGATAGAGCGCCAAATTGCGATTTTGAATGCCGACAAACTGGGGCAATCGCTTGGGCATGGGCTGAGTGTGTGGGTTGAAGTCACGCTCGATGCGCAAGGCGAAGAGCATTTAGATGCATTTGAAAAACGCGCCGTCGCTGAAGAGTGCGTTCAGCAATGTTGGCGTGTTTCACCCGGCCCAGATTTCATGCTGATGATTCAAGCCGCAGATATGCCTGACTATTTAGCACTCACCAAACGACTGCTCACTCAAGACGCGAACGTGCGAAATGTCAAAGCTTTTTTTAGCGTGAAACGCGCCAAGTTCACCAGCACTTGGCCGGTGAAACAGGCGCTTGTTTAATT
>CAZEAQ010000192.1:0-2508 GCA_964510145.1 uncultured Bordetella sp. | reverse complement strand
GCTCACTTAAACACACGTCGTCGTTAATCATGCGTACTCCGTTTCATCGTTCCGCTGCCATCGTTGCTTTGCTCTCTGGCCTCATGGCGATGAGCAACGCCACAGCGGCCGACCTTAGCTCAGAGCAGCGTTTGAAAGCCATTCGCGAAGCGATGGTGGAGGCTGCCATGAAGTCCAACACGCGCGTCAGCGCCACCAGTTGGATGGAGAGCAATGGCGCGATGCGGGAGATGAATCGTTTTTCGTCAGAAATTAAACTGCGTGATTTGCAAGTGAAGGAATACACCCAAGCTGCGGGTCAAGAACCCAAGGCTGAGCTAGACATTGCGCGTGTCGATGCGGTGCAACCTTCGCGTTGCGAAGCGCCTTTGGCTAAGGGGTCGCTGCGTCATGCCATGACGTTGGGTTTAAATCTGTCGCCAGATCTAATGCCAGCCCAACGCTACCCAGCGCAGCAAATTGGTTTTGCAGCGCGCGCACAACTATTGCAACAAGCAACTACCGCACAGCGCTGGCGCTTAATTTCGGTACCTGTTTTCACCCGCGCTTATGACCGTGCCACCTACAGCCAAGGTGAAGAAAACATTCAGTGGCATTTGCAAATCACGGTGGCACCCGTGCCGATGGGTGGCGTGTCCGATGATTTTTCTGGTTTCACTTTGCAGTGGCAAGTCACTGGCCCTCGTCGAAACCAAGCGTTCTACAAAGGGCAAGATCAAATTATTCCGACCCGCATGCCCGGCCTCGTAGTGGGAACACCTAAGACGGACAGCGACACGATGGATGAAGTCATCCGATCGGTCACTGCATTCAGCGCCAAGCTCGATCAACTGTTAGGTTGTGACCCCCAAAGTTTTGCGATTGAAAAAGCGGAAACCACGGTTGAAACCGTTCCGTCAAAAGCCAAAGGTAAATCAAAAGCTCAAATTTCCTCAAGCCGCATGACCATCAGTGCGGGCGAAACAGCCGGTTTGAGAGTGGGTGACAAACTGATGATTGCGGACTCCAGTGTTTTGCCGCGTCACACGTTAGAACCTGAAGCACTTGACGCAGCGGTACTGGCCGAAGTTAAATCTGTCACACCCTATCAAGCTGAATTGAAACAAGTGGCTGGCCGCAAGCAAACCTTCAAAGGTGCTTGGGTGGCTTGGCCCTATACCTACTAAAGATTGACCGGAGAGATTGATATGACCACGCCCTTTAACTCTTTGCGTGCCTTGCTTTGCCTCACTTTTTTGAGCTTGCCTTTGATGGCCGCAACGCCAGGCGGACGCACCTATCAAGTTCTCTCGGGTGACACGTTGGACAAAGTGATTCGTCAAACCATGCCCAACAGCCCGCTGAAGATTGAGATTTTGCGCAATGCTTTTATTCAGCAAAACCCACAAGCATTTACCAAGTCACCCCCGCGTGTGTTGATGGCGGGCTCGGTCATTGTGGTTCCGAACCATGATGACTTGTTGCGCAGCTATGTCAGTGGTGGCAACCGCGCATACGGCGTGCGAGGGGGTGGATATTCCACCGCCGACTTGGACATGAACGAGCGCAAAAACTGGGTGCGCTTCCCTTAAAGGGCCGTGATGGCCATCGTCGGTCCAGAGGCAGTTCATGCCATCACGCGCGTGACGCCCGTGCATGTGGACATGCGCACGGCCTATGTCGATGCTGTCCAAGCGCGACAACTTGGATTGCATGATGGCCAAATTGTTCAAGCCACCGCAGCCATGCGCAACGACCAGCTCAAGCTGGTTTTAAACGAGCACATTTTTAATTTACCCCTCTCGCCCTACATCAAAGAAGGCGATTTAGCGCAACTGAGAGCGCAGTTGTTGCCCTCTGGCAAATGGGCATTGCAGTTATTGCACACCGGTAATTTTGCGGGCGCTGAGGCGCCGCCAACCACCTTGCCCACGCGACTCAACACCTTGTTGTTTCAGCCCAATGGGTTTGTCAATTTGTTGAGCTTGTTGCGCCCCGGGGTGATGGAGAGTTTGGTGCCAGTGCAAGATGCGGGTGAGCTCAAAAAACGCATCGCCGCGCAGCGTTTGAGTATGGGAAGTTTGCAACCGCAAAGTTTGCGTCGCTTCATCATGGGTCACCTCAAGTCCAGCGAAGCCAGTCTGGCGCAGGGCGAAGCAGTGCAAGACAACGCCAAGGTGTTGTTGCGTTTACTCATGGCCGAGCGCTCGCGTGTGAATGAGCAAGAGAGTGAGGACTCACAAGACCAACTCAGCCACGCACTTGATGAGCTCGAGGCCGCGCAAGTCAAGTCTGCTCAAGACCTGCAAAAGGGCGACTTGAATTTTTCGTTTGTCATTCCGTTTAGAGATGCAGACCCTGTTGAACTTCAGTTCGAACAAAAGGGCAACAAACCGGGGCAACCTAAAAACCCATTGGTTGTGAACATGCACACGAACAGTCGTGCCTTGGGCGAGGTGTGGTTAAAGACCAGCATCAGCAGCGGCTCTCAGATCGACTTGACCATGTGGGCGGTGAAAACCGAAATTG
>CAZEAQ010000191.1:0-2508 GCA_964510145.1 uncultured Bordetella sp. | reverse complement strand
GCTCACTTAAACACACGTCGTCGTTAATCATGCGTACTCCGTTTCATCGTTCCGCAGCAATCGTTGCATTGCTCTCTAGCCTCATGGCGATGAGCAACGCGACAGCGGCCGACCTTAGCTCAGAGCAGCGCCTCAAAGCCATTCGCGAAGCGGTGGTGGAGGCCGCCATGAAGTCCAACACGCGCGTCAGCGCTACCAGTTGGATGGAGAGCAATGGCGCGATGCGCGAGATGAATCGTTTTTCGTCAGAAATTAAATTGCGCGATTTGCAAGTGAAGGAATACACACAAGCTGCGGGCCAAGAGCCTAAGGCCGAGCTTGACATTGCGCGTGTCGACGCTGTGCAACCTTCGCGTTGCGAAGCGCCGTTAGCGAAAGGGTCGCTGCGTCATGCCATGACGGTGGGCTTAAATTTGTCGCCAGATTTAATGCCTGCCCAACGCTACCCAGCGCAGCAAATTGGTTTTGCAGCTCGCGAACAACTGTTGCAACAGGCAACAACCGCACAGCGCTGGCGCTTGATTTCGGTGCCCATTTTCACCCGCGCGTATGACCGTGCCACCTACAGCCGAGGTGAAGAAAACATTCAGTGGCATTTGCAAATCACGGTGGCGCCTGTGCCGATGGGCGGGGTGTCAGATGATTTTTCTGGCTTCACTTTGCAGTGGCAAGTCACTGGCCCTCGTCGAAACCAAGCGTTCTACAAAGGGCAAGATCAAATTATTCCGACCCGCATGCCCGGCCTCGTAGTGGGAACACCTAAGACGGACAGCGACACGATGGATGAAGTCATCCGATCGGTCACTGCATTCAGCGCCAAGCTCGATCAACTGTTAGGTTGTGACCCCCAAAGTTTTGCGATTGAAAAAGCGGAAACCACGGTTGAAACCGTTCCGTCAAAAGCCAAAGGTAAATCAAAAGCTCAAATTTCCTCAAGCCGCATGACCATCAGTGCGGGCGAAACAGCCGGTTTGAGAGTGGGTGACAAACTGATGATTGCGGACTCCAGTGTTTTGCCGCGTCACACGTTAGAACCTGAAGCACTTGACGCAGCGGTACTGGCCGAAGTTAAATCTGTCACACCCTATCAAGCTGAATTGAAACAAGTGGCTGGCCGCAAGCAAACCTTCAAAGGTGCTTGGGTGGCTTGGCCCTATACCTACTAAAGATTGACCGGAGAGATTGATATGACCACGCCCTTTAACTCTTTGCGTGCCTTGCTTTGCCTCACTTTTTTGAGCTTGCCTTTGATGGCCGCAACGCCAGGCGGACGCACCTATCAAGTTCTCTCGGGTGACACGTTGGACAAAGTGATTCGTCAAACCATGCCCAACAGCCCGCTGAAGATTGAGATTTTGCGCAATGCTTTTATTCAGCAAAACCCACAAGCATTTACCAAGTCACCCCCGCGTGTGTTGATGGCGGGCTCGGTCATTGTGGTTCCGAACCATGATGACTTGTTGCGCAGCTATGTCAGTGGTGGCAACCGCGCATACGGCGTGCGAGGGGGTGGATATTCCACCGCCGACTTGGACATGAACGAGCGCAAAAACTGGGTGCGCTTCCCTTAAAGGGCCGTGATGGCCATCGTCGGTCCAGAGGCAGTTCATGCCATCACGCGCGTGACGCCCGTGCATGTGGACATGCGCACGGCCTATGTCGATGCTGTCCAAGCGCGACAACTTGGATTGCATGATGGCCAAATTGTTCAAGCCACCGCAGCCATGCGCAACGACCAGCTCAAGCTGGTTTTAAACGAGCACATTTTTAATTTACCCCTCTCGCCCTACATCAAAGAAGGCGATTTAGCGCAACTGAGAGCGCAGTTGTTGCCCTCTGGCAAATGGGCATTGCAGTTGTTGCACACCGGTAGTTTTGCGGGTGCTGAGGCACCGCAAACCACATTACCCACGCGACTCAACACCTTGCTTTTTCAGCCCAACGGGTTTGTCAATTTATTGAGCTTGCTACGCCCCGGGGTGATGGAGAGTTTGGTACCGGTGCAAGACGCAGGAGAACTTAAAAAACGCATTGCTGCGCAGCGTTTAAGCATGGGAAGTTTGCAACCGCAAAGTTTGCGTCGCTTCATTCTGGGACACCTCAAGTCCAGCGAAGCCAGTTTGGCGGAAGGTGAGGCGGTGCAAGACAACGCCAAGGTGTTGTTGCGTTTACTCATGGCCGAACGCTCGCGCGTGAATGAGCAAGAGAGTGAGGACTCACAAGACCAGCTCAGCCACGCGCTCGATGAGCTGGAGGCCGCGCAAGTCAAGTCAGCGCAAGACCTGCAAAAGGGCGACTTGAATTTTTCATTTGTCATACCGTTTAGAGATGCAGACCCTGTCGAACTTCAGTTCGAACAAAAGGGCAACAAACCGGGGCAATCTAAAAACCCATTGATCGTGAACATGCACACGAACAGTCGTGCGTTAGGCGAGGTGTGGTTAAAGACCAGTATCAGCAGCGGCTCTCAGATCGACTTGACCATGTGGGCGGTGAAAACCGAAATTG
>CAZEAQ010000190.1:0-2625 GCA_964510145.1 uncultured Bordetella sp. | reverse complement strand
TGAACGTGGTGGAAGAAATGGTCAACATGATCGAGACCCAGCGCGCTTACGAAATTAACTCTAAAGCGATCTCTGCCGTCGACGGCATGCTGAAGTTCTTGAACCAAAACGTTTGATAGAGGTTCGTAATGAAGAACAAAAAATATTTCGCACTCCTTGGTTTGGTCGTCTTCTTGCAAGGCTGTATGACCGAGCCTGTCGATATGGTGCTGCGTCCATCGCCCGAATTTCAACCCGTCTATCCCTTGGCCTCTGATCGAGCCAAAGTGGCAACGGGTGGAATTTATAGCAATCGTCAAAGCGACGCTTGGTTTGGCCGTGGTCGTAATTACCAAGTGGGCGACATCATCACGGTGTTGTTGAACGAGTCGACGCAGTCCGCGCGCACACAAAACTCAGACATCAAACGCGAATCTAAAAACTCATTGCCCACAGGTATGAGCACCGAGCTTGGCAAAGTCAAGCCTTGGTTGAATGGCGTGAACTTGAACGAAAACAACAACAGCAACAAAGGCACCGGCAAAGCAGATCAGCAAGCGTCGTTGTCTGGCTCTGTCGCTGTGACGGTGGTTGAAATTTTGGCCAACGGTAATTTGGTCATTCGTGGCGAGAAAAAATTGGGCCTCTCCGAAGGCACTGAAGTGATTCAAGTCTCAGGCGTCATTCGCCCTGAAGACGTCGGCCCAAATAGCACCGTGCAATCACGCCGATTGGCGAATGCACAAATTGCCTATCGCGGCGCAGGTGACTTGAACGACGGTATTCGCTCAGGTTGGGGCACACGCTTAATCAGTAAGTTCTGGCCTTTCTAAGACGTAAACACCATGAAACGAATTTCAATTTTGTTGCAAGTCTGTTTGGCAGCGCTGTGCGTTGTCGCTTCAGGCACTGCAAGTGCTGACCGCGTCAAAGACTTGGCGACCTTGGCTTCGCAGCGCCCCAACCAATTGATTGGTTACGGTTTGGTGGTCGGTTTACAAGGGACGGGTGACGATGCGTCTGTGCCGTTCACGACACAAAGCATGAAAGCCATCTTGTCGCAAATGGGCGTGCGTATTGACGGCCCATTGACCGACTTTGAGACCGCAGCCTCCGCAGCGCGTGTCGATATTAAAAACACAGCGGCCGTTTTAGTGACGGCCGAATTGCCCGGTTTTTCTAAGCCGGGTCAACGCATTGACGTCAACGTTTCGGCCATTGGTAAAGCCAGTAACTTGCGTGGCGGTAGTTTGATCATGACCGCGATGCGCGGTGTGGATGGCGAAATTTATGCCTTGGCACAAGGCGCGCTCACAGCCACTGGTATTGACGCCAGCGCCGCAGGCTCAAAGGTGCAAATTGGTGTGCCAACGTCGGCGCGTATTCCGGGCGGCGCTATTGTTGAGCGCATTGTGGATACGCCGTTTGAGACATCGGAAAACGTGATTTACAACATTCGTGAAAACGATTTTTCGACTACGACTTCTATCGTCAACGCAATCAATAAAAAATTTGGCGGAGACGTTGCACAAGCCATCGATGGTGTATCGGTATCGGTACGAGCACCTAAAAACTTGAATCAACGTGTCGCATTTATGAGCATGGTGGAGGCTCTCGAAGTCACACCAGGTGAGCCTCCTGCGCGTGTTGTCATTAACTCACGCACAGGAACGGTGGTGATTAACCGCTCTGTGCGGGTCACGGCGGCAGCTGTGTCGCACGGCACCATATCGGTGGCGATTAGCGCGACCAACGAAGTGTCGCAACCCAATGCATTGGCGGGTGGACAGACTGCTGGCGTGCAGAACGCCGACATTCAAGTGGCCGAGCCGAACAAACCTATGTTCTTGTTCCAACCGGGTGTGGAGCTGCGTCAAATTGTGGATGCGGTTAACCAAGTGGGTGCCACCCCCTCTGCGCTGATTGCCATTCTTGAAGCACTCAAGAGCTCAGGTAGCTTGCGCGCTGAGTTGGTCATTATTTAAATGCAGTTGCACTGAAGAGAGACTTTCATGAGTAGCCCCATCGACACAACCTCCGCCCGGTCCTATATGGACTTTTCGGGCTTGGGTGAGTTGCGTGGGCAAGCGCAACAAAACCAAGACAAGGCGCTGAAAGAATCGGCGCAACAGTTTGAAGGTCTCTTCATTCAAATGATGCTCAAGTCCATGCGTGAGGCGAATGAGCCCATGAAGGACGAAGACAACCAGTCGCATGCGCTCGAGACGTTTGAGAACATGTTCGACAAAGAGGTGTCGTTGCAAATGGCCAAGCGTGGCGCCATTGGCGTGGCTGATTTCATGGCGCGTGCTGTGAAGCAACAAACCACTGCCCAGCCTACTGCAGCCGACATGCTGAAGGCTCGCGGCAAAGGCTTGCCATTGACGACTAAACCAGAACCTATGCCTTTGCCCAATCCGGCAGATGTCAAAGGTATACCTCTGTTGCAACCCCCACGCATTAAGAGCTTGCAAGAGTTCAAGGCACCATTCTCTGGAGGCCTTAAATGAGTGACATGCTCGGCATCAGCAGCAATGCGATTGGTGCGTATCAGCGTGCATTAAGCACCGTCAGTAACAACATTGCTAACGTCAACACCGAGGGTTACTCGCGTCAAGACGTGGTGTTGAAAGACTCAGCGCCTAA
>CAZEAQ010000189.1:0-2664 GCA_964510145.1 uncultured Bordetella sp. | reverse complement strand
GCCCTTCGGCCTTGACCAAAATTTTGATACGCGCTTTGTAAATGTTGTCGCGACGGCCCCAAGCGTTGTAGACACGCACCACCGCTTCGAGGTAATTGATGATTTGATTCCAAGGTAAATATTCGCGAATCACAGTGCCGGTGATGGGGGTGCGGCCCATGCCACCGCCCACATAAATTTTGAAGCCCACCTCGCCGTCGTCGTTGCGGATTAAGCGCAGTCCGATGTCGTGCCACTCGATGGCCGCGCGATCTTCAGCAGCGCCGGTGATGGCAATTTTGAATTTACGGGGAAGGTACGCAAACTCAGGGTGCAAGGTGCTCCACTGGCGCAGCACTTCGGCGTAGGGGCGTGGGTCGACCTCTTCGTCAACCGCAATGCCCGCGCGTTCGTCACTGGTGATGTTGCGAATGCAATTGCCGCTGGTTTGAATGCCGTGCAAATTCACGCTGGCTAATAAGTCCATCACGTCGGCGCTTTTGTCGAGCGGAATCCAATTGAACTGCACGTTTTGACGGGTGGTGAAATGGCCGTAATTGGTGGTCAGTTTGGGGGCTTTGATGGGCGTGGTCGAGGTTGTGTCGATCTTGTCTTGCGTGCTTTGCGCACGCGCTAAAAGCTCTGGCGAAGGGGTGTCGTAATCGCGCGCTATTTGCGCCAGCACGCGCAGTTGAGCGCTGTTGAGTTCGCCATAAGGCACAGCAACGCGCAGCATGGGCGCGTAGCGTTGGATGTACCAGCCGTTTTGCAGTCGCAGCGGACGAAACTCATCGTCTCCCAGTTTTCCTGCGAGGTTTCGGGTGAGTTGATCGCGGTATTGCGCAGCGCGGGCTTTAACAAACTCTTGATCGAATGCGGTGTATTGATACATCTAAAAACTCAAAGAAAAAATTAGGCAAATACAAGCTTGCTACCCGCCCAAGCGAGCAGAACAGAAAGAATGGAACGAATCACGCGCTCGGGTGTTTTGTGCATCAAGCGCGAGCCCACCCAGATACCGGGCAGTGAGCCTGACAAAAGCAAGGCTAACAAAGGCCAGTCCACCGAGCCAAGCGATGCGTGGCCTAAACCGGCCGCCAACGTCAAGGGTACGGCGTAGGCAATGTCTGCCGCAACAATGCGCGACAGGGGTAACTGTGGGTACAGAATCATAAGCACCGTCACCCCGATAGCTCCAGCGCCGACCGAGGTCAGAGTAACCAAGGTGCCAATGACAGCGCCAAACAAGATGGGCAGCGCCCAATGACGAGGCCGGGTGGCTTGGTCTAAGTTTTCGTCGGCCAAGAGGACGGGCGCTTTTTTGCCGCGAATGACTTTAAAAAGCATGGCGCTGGCGGTCAACAGTAGCGCCAATCCGAGGGTGAACGTCATGACGTGCTGAACCTCGGGGGAGGAGGGGCCAATGTTGTGAAGCACCCAAAGGGTGGCGCCCGAGGCGGGCAAACTTCCGGCACACAAAGACAGCACCACACGCCAAGGCACCAAGCGTTGACGGGCAAAGCTAAACGTGCCGCCGGCTTTGGTAAATGCGGCAAACAGCAAATCGGTACCCACCGCTAAATAGGGCTTGATGCCGAAGAAGAAAATCAAAATAGGCGTCATGAGCGAGCCGCCGCCCACGCCGGTTAAACCCACGATGAGACCGACGAAAAAGCCAGCGAATATGAAACCTAAATCTTGCATGGCAGGCACTGTAGGCGTTCTTTATGCCAAAACCAACTATTTGTTAGTTCTACATATATGCCATTTTGGAATAAGAGTTTGAAGCGGTTTGAGTCGTAAGCAAAGCGCAGGGGCGCTGGGCTAAAGTGCCGTGGATAATTCGTAACTTTTCACCCCTATCCAACTAAGAATGAGACTGAGCAATGGCTGCTGAAAAATCCAAAATCGTTTACACCCTGACTGATGAAGCGCCTTTGTTGGCAACGGCTTCTTTCCTGCCCATTATTCGCACGTTTGCTGCGCCTGCTGGCATTGACGTGGTGTCGAGCGACATCTCTGTTGCAGCTCGCATCTTGGGCGAGTTCTCGGACTTGTTGCCCGAGTCGCAACGTGTGACGAATAACTTGTCTGAGCTGGGCAAACTGACTTTGAAGCCAGAAGCCAACATCATTAAATTGCCCAACATCAGCGCCTCTGTTGGCCAGCTGACTGCGGCAATTAAAGAGTTGCAGTCCAAAGGGTATGCCTTGCCCGATTACCCCGATTCGCCCAAGACAGAAGAAGAAAAAGCGATCAAAGCGCGTTATTCGAAGTGCATTGGTTCAGCGGTAAATCCTGTTTTGCGCGAGGGCAACTCTGACCGTCGCGCTCCCCGTGCTGTGAAAGAGTTTGCTCGCAAAAACCCACACAGCATGGCTGAGTGGAGCCAAGCTTCGCGCTCGCATGTGTCGCACATGCACCATGGTGATTTCTATCACGGCGAAAAGTCCATCACCTTGGACAGAGCCCGTGACGTGAAGATGGAGCTCATCACCAAGAGCGGTAAAGCGATTGTCTTGAAGCCAAAAGTTTCGCTCATCGACCGCGAAGTGGTTGACAGCATGTTCATGAGCAAGAAAGCCTTGGAAGAGTTCTACGCCAAGGAAATCGAAGATGCACACAAAACTGGCGTGATGTTCTCGTTGCACGTCAAAGCCACCATGATGAAGGTGTCGCACCCCA
>CAZEAQ010000188.1:0-2671 GCA_964510145.1 uncultured Bordetella sp. | reverse complement strand
ATTGGGAAAAACTGTTTGCCCTGAGCGATCAATACGGCTTTGTGATTGCCAGCGATGAGTGTTACAGCGAGATTTATTTCCGCGACGAACCGCCGCTCGGTGGTTTAGAAGCAGCTGCCAAATTAGGCCGCAGCGACTTTAAAAACTTGGTGGCCTTTACCAGCCTCTCTAAGCGCAGTAACGTGCCTGGTATGCGCAGTGGTTTCGTTGCAGGCGACGCTGATATCTTGAAACAATTTTTGCTCTACCGCACCTACCACGGCAGCGCTATGAGTGGCATGGTGCAAGCGGCCAGCATTGCGGCTTGGAACGACGAAGCGCATGTGGTGGCCAACCGCGCGATGTACCGAGAAAAATTTGCCGCCGTCACCCCGCTACTCGCCGACGTGATGGATGTGAAATTGCCCGATGCCGGCTTTTACCTTTGGGCAGCTGTGCCCGAGCGCCATGGTGTGCGAGACGACGAGGCCTTCGCCCGAGATTTGTTGGCTCAATACAATGTGACGGTTTTGCCAGGCAGTTACTTGGCACGCGAAGGTGGCGGCGCAGGCCGAATTCGCATGGCCTTGGTGGCCGAAACGGCTGAGTGTTTAGAAGCTGCGCAACGCATCGTGGCATTCATCAAAAATTTTTAATTTCAACGAAGAGAAGACAACCATGGCTCAACACCAACTTCAACACATCATCGACAACGCATGGGACAACCGCGCCAACATCAACGCAACCAACGCCGCACACGAAGTGCGCGAAGCTGTGGACCATGTGATCGGCGAGCTCAATGCGGGTCGCCTTCGCGTTGCCACGCGTGATGGCGTGGGTCAATGGACCACGCATCAATGGCTTAAAAAAGCTGTGTTGTTGAGCTTTCGTTTGAACGACAACGAAATCATCAAAGCAGGCGATTTAGGTTTTTACGACAAGGTGAAAACCAAGTTCGCTCACCTCAGCGAAGAAGAAATGAAAGCCGCTGGCGTGCGCGTCGTTCCGCCTGCTGTGGCGCGTCGTGGCAGCTTCATTGCATCGGGCGCAATTTTGATGCCCTCTTACGTCAACATTGGCGCGTATGTGGACTCTGGCACGATGGTCGACACATGGGCCACCGTGGGTTCATGCGCACAGATTGGTAAGAACGTTCACTTGTCGGGTGGCGTGGGCATTGGCGGCGTTTTAGAGCCCTTGCAAGCAAACCCCACCATCATTGAAGACAACTGCTTTATTGGCGCTCGTTCTGAGGTGGTGGAAGGCGTCATCATCGAAGAAAACTCGGTGCTTGGCATGGGCGTTTTCATTGGTCAAAGCACGCCTATTTTTGACCGTGCCACTGGCGAAATTAGCTATGGTCGAGTAGCCAGCGGCTCGGTGGTGGTGAGCGGAAACATTCCTAAAACAGCTGCCAACGGCGCCCCTTACAGCATGTATGCCGCCATCGTGGTGAAACGCGTGGATGCACAAACGCGCTCTAAAACCAGCATCAACGATTTGTTGCGCGACTGATAGCGACTGACAGTTAAGAGATTCGTTCAGTCAATGTCTAACACCCTTCAACTCACTGAGTATTTGATTTCGCGCCCTTCGGTCACGCCGGAGGACGCGGGGTGTTTAGACATTATTTCTAAGCGCCTCAGCGCAATAGGCTTTACCTGCGAACGCATCGACAGCGGCCCAGACACGTTTCGCGTGAGCAACCTTTGGGCGATCAAGCGCAGCTCAAAACCCAATGCCAAAACATTGGTCTTTGCCGGTCATACCGACGTGGTGCCCACCGGCCCGATGGACCAATGGTCGAGCGACCCTTTCACGCCGACACACCGCGATGGCAAATTGTTTGGGCGCGGCGCTAGCGACATGAAGGCCTCATTAGCGGCGATGGTGGTTGCTTGCGAAGAGTTTGCAACCGCATGCTCAGACCCCAACATCAACATTGCGTTTTTGCTCACCAGTGACGAAGAAGGCCCTGCGCTAGATGGCACCGTCAAAGTGTGTGAAGCGCTTCAAGCGCGAGGCGAAAAACTCGACTGGTGCATCGTGGGCGAACCCACCTCAGTGCAACGCACCGGCGACATGATTAAAAACGGCAGACGCGGCACCATGAGCGGCAAACTCACCGTGAAAGGTGTGCAAGGTCACATTGCTTATCCGCAACTTGCCAAAAATCCGATTCATTTATTCGCCCCTGCTCTGGCAGATTTAGTCGCGATTGAGTGGGACAAAGGCAATGAATTTTTTCCGCCTACAAGCTGGCAAGTGAGCAACATTCATTCGGGCACAGGCGCAAGCAATGTGATACCCGGCGAGTGTGTGGTGGACTTTAACTTTAGGTTTTGCACCGAGTCGACACCCGATCAATTGCAACAACGCTTAACGGCCGTGCTGCAAAAACACCATTTAGATTTCGACCTGAAGTGGACCATTGGCGGACTGCCTTTTCTCACCACACCCGGCGACTTGGTGGGTGCGGTGCAAAGCGCCATTCGTGACGAAACTGGCATCGAGACCGAGCTTTCCACCACAGGCGGCACCAGCGACGGCCGCTTTATTGCGCAAGTTTGCCCACAAGTGATTGAGCTTGGCCCACCCAACGCCACCATTCACAAAATAAATGAATGTGTCGCAGTGGCTGATTTAGAGCCTTTGAAAAATATTTATCGCCGTGTGCTGGAACAGTTGCACA
>CAZEAQ010000187.1:0-2680 GCA_964510145.1 uncultured Bordetella sp. | reverse complement strand
GCCAAGTCGGCCATCTGTGGCACACGAAACCCAATGGAGTAGGTCATACACTCACCCATCGCGACGCCGTCATGTGCATAACGTGGGGGCAAATACAACATATCACCAGGATTCAAAACGTAGTCAAACTCAGGTTCAAAATTCGCCAATATTTTTAGCGGGACATCTGGCACAAGCTCTAAATTCTTTTGCCGCCCAATGCGCCAGCGACGTTGCCCTTGTGCCTGCAATAAGAAAACGTCATAACTATCAAAATGTGGCCCGACTCCGCCGCCGTCTGTGGCGAAGCTAATCATCACATCATCCAGCCTCGCGTCTGGAATAAACCGAAAATCTTGCATCAATGACGCCACGCGCTCGTGATGTAAATCAACACCTTGAACCAACAACGTCCAATCGCGTTGCGATAACTTAGGAACTTGTTGTCTTTTAAACGGGCCTCGATGCATTTCCCAGCTTCGATGCCCGCCATCAGCCCCCACCACAAGCCTTGACTCAACATCGTTTTTGCCAGCCAAATCAAACAACTCCTTGCGACTGAGTAAGGGCTGGAAATCTGGAATTGCTTGACGGACGAGCAAGGGCTTGCGTTGCCAATAACGTCGCATGAAGTCGGCAGGGCTAATTCCGCCTAACAAAGTCAAAGGTTTATTTACTTTCATCGTGCGACAATTTTGCCCTATGCAAATATCTCAACACTGCGTGGTCGGCTTAACTTGGACCCTTAAAGACACCTTGGGCGAGGTGCTTGATGAGCTCGATACACCCATCGAATTTTTAGTCGGCGGCGACGATTTATTAGCCAAGATTGAGGAGTCGTTGCAAGGACACGGCGTTGGAGCAAAAATAGACTTGCATCTAGAGCCCGAAGAAGCCTTTGGCGATTACGACGAGAACCTTGTTTTTCTGGAAGCTCGCTCACGCTTTCCCAAAGAGTTGGAAGAAGGACACACCGTTGAGGGCCACGCCCTGCCCGAAGGATGCAACCCAGATGCGCCCCAAGACTTGCTCTACACCGTGACGGATCTTTATCCAGAGCACGTCGTTTTAGACGGAAACCACCCTCTTGCAGGCATTGCTATTCGAATTCACCTCGAAGTAGCTTCTGTGCGTGAAGCGACGCAAGAGGAGCAAGAGCGCGGAACACTCGGAACAGGATTTTTTAAAGTTGAACCCCAAGCGCCTGGCGGTCATCACCTGCACTGATTTTTATTTTTTACCAGTTGATCCGTAGCCGCCCTCGCCCCGTTCACTCACGCCGTTGAATTCGCTGACCACATTGAACTGAGCTTGCACCACAGGAACAATGACCAGTTGAGCCAATCGCTCCATGGGTTCTAACGTGAACGCAACGTCACTGCGATTCCAAGCACTCACCATAAGCTGTCCTTGGTAATCGCTGTCAATCAATCCCACAAGATTGCCAAGCACGATTCCATGCTTATGCCCCAAACCTGATCGCGGCAATATCAAAGCGGCATAAGCTGGGTCTGCCAAGTGAATCGCAATACCTGTTGGCACGAGTTGCCAAGCATTGGGCTCTAACGTCAGTGGGGCATCTAAACAGGCTCGCAAGTCTAGACCTGCACTGCCGGGGGTTGCGTATTGGGGGAGTTGATCGACCATTCTGGGATCGAGAATCTTGACGTCTAGTTTCATCGCTGCAATTATTTTTTCAATCGTGAAGAAATTTCGCCAATGAGCTGGCGAGCTAACTTTAATTTATTGGCTTGTGGTAATTCTTTGGTGCCATACGCATCGACCAATAAAAGCGCGTTTTCGTCCAATCCGAAGGTTGCGGGGCCGATATTGCCGACTAAAAGCGGAACGCCTTTTCTCTCGCGTTTAGCGCTTGAATTTTTGATTAAGTCGTGACTTTCAGCTGCAAATCCGACGCAATATAAATCTCCCGATTGAGCTCTTGCAGACTGAGCCACTCCAGCCAAGATATCTGGATTTTCAACAAATGCCAGATTCGGAATATGGCCCGAACCATCTTTCTTAATTTTTTGTGCGGGCACTTCATTGACGCGCCAGTCGGCCACCGCAGCGGTCGCCACAAAAACTGTTGTTTCATTGATATTTGCAAGCACAGCCGCTTGCATATCTAAGGCCGATCGAACATCGATGCGACGAACGCCTCGGGGCGCATTTAAGTGAACAGGACCTGCGACCAAAGTCACTTCTGCGCCAGCCTCTTTCGCGGCTCGCGCTATGGCAAAACCCATCTTTCCGCTCGATAAATTGGTAATCCCACGCACCGGATCGATCGCCTCAAAAGTAGGCCCGGCAGTCACCAACACTTTTTGCCCGCGTAACAATTTCGGTTGAAAGAAGGCGACGAGATCTTCAAGTATTTCATCTGGCTCAAGCATTCGGCCATCGCCAGTTTCACCACAAGCTTGGTCTCCTTGTCCAACATCCAGAACATAAGCGCCATCGGCCTTTAATTGCGTCACATTGCGCTGAGTCGCGGGGTGCAGCCACATTTCCCGGTTCATTGCAGGCGCCAAGATGAGTGGCACACGCTCTATAGGACGCGCTAGGCACAGCAAACTAAGCAGATCATCCGCTCGTCCATGAAGCAACTTGGCCATGAAATCTGCACTGGCCGGGGCGACCAATACAGCGTCAGCCTCACGACTCAAGTTGATGTGCGCCATGTTGTTGGGCTCACGCG
>CAZEAQ010000186.1:0-2760 GCA_964510145.1 uncultured Bordetella sp. | reverse complement strand
AAATTGTTTGCGTTGTAAACGTGTGGCAACGCTCGCAGTGCTGAACTTGACTGGCAGCTTGGTGCAGCGCTTGAGAAATTAGCTCGGCTCCTTCGCGGTCATGCTGTAACAAGTGATACGCCATGCGCGATGCAGATTTCACCCCGACGCCGGGCAAACGTCGCAAGGCCTGAATCAGGCCTTCGAGCACAGAGATATCACTCATCTATCAATCGAAGCTTAAAACGGCAGTTTCAAACCGGCAGGCAAACCTGCGGTGAGCTTGCTCATCTTCGCTTCGCTTGTTTCTGCTGCTTTGCGAACGGCGTCATTGAAGGCGGCAGCCACTAAGTCTTCAAGCATGTCCTTGTCATCAGCAAGCAAACTTGGGTCTATCGTGACGCGTTTAATTTCGTGTTTACAAGTCATGAGCACTTTGACCAAACCGGAGCCAGATTCGCCGGTGACTTCCACGAATGCCAATTCTTCTTGAGCCTTTTTTAAGTTCTCTTGCATGGCTTGGGCTTGTTTCATCAAACCCGAGAGTTGTCCTTTGTTGAACATGTGTCTTCCCTTTACAAACTAAAAAATTTAGATCGGTTTAATGCTACCCGGAACAATTTTTGCCCCGAAGTCACGCATCAAACTTTGCACATATGGATCGTTAAGAATGATTTCTTCAGCCCCTGATTGACGTTGCGCCGCAGCCGCTGCATTGCGTTTGGCTGGGCTGTCGTGCACACGCCCGACCTCCACCATTAGGCGTACATCATGACCTGCAGCAGCCAATGCGGCTTGCAAACGCTCTCGACTGGTTGCACTATTTAGCGACTCTCGCTCCACACGCAGCAGCCAAGTATCCACATCACGCGCGACCAACTGCGACTGCAAGGCCAACTCGCGCACCAACGCATTGATCGTTTCAGCCGAAGACATTTGCATGACCACACTGTGCCAAAAATCGCCCTCAGCAGTGGGCGTTAAATGCGATGAATCTGTGTCAGGTTGCTCTAATTTGGCGCTTGCCTCTGTTTGCTCAAGTACAGGCATCGCAACAACCGCAGCATCTGAGTCGTGATCAAGCTCTGGTTTGGATTCTGTGAGCGCATTTGTAGGCGGCTCTTTTTGTGGTTCGGCTTCCTCCCAAGGCGGTGTCGCCTCTTTTCGCTGAGGCATCTCGCGCAAAGGAATCGCTTGAACTGGCGCAGGTTTAGTTAGAGTTTTTTTTTCAGCCGATGCAGAAACTGCTTGGGGCTTAAAAGCCAATAAACGCAGCAGCACCATGGTGAGCGCCGCATATTCGTCAGGCGCTAAACCCAGCTCTTGGCGACCATGCAGCGATAAGCTGTAGAGCAACTGCGTTTCATCTGCAGGCATCACACCTGCCAAACGCGCAATTTCTGTAGCCTCTGGATCGGTGCTATCGGGCTCTATAGAAGATGGAACCGCCTGCATCACCGCCATGCGCTGCAACACCATCGACATGTCTTCAAGCGTGGCTGCCGCGCTTAGTCCATTAATGCGTAATTTTTCAGAAGTTTCCACCACTGCGCGGCCATCTGCTTGCGCCAATGCTTCGATCAAACTAAATACGTGCGAACGATCGGCACTGCCTAGCATTTGACGCACCGAGGCCTCTTTCAATGCACCGCCACCATAAGCAATTGCTTGATCCGTCAAGCTCAAGGCGTCACGCATAGAACCTCGCGCCGCACGCGCTAACAAACGCAACGCTTGTTGTTCTGCCTCTATGTTTTCTTGCTTCAACACATGCCCTAAATGTTCGAGCACGGTCTCGGGTGCCATGGGTCGCAAATTGAACTGCAAGCAACGAGACAGCACAGTCACCGGTACTTTTTGCGGATCGGTGGTGGCTAGAACAAACTTAAGGTATTCGGGCGGCTCTTCAAGCGTTTTCAACATCGCGTTAAACGCGGTGTTGGTCAGCATATGCACTTCGTCAATCATGAAGACTTTGAAACGGCCTTGTACAGGTTTGTAAACCGCTTGCTCGAGTAACGATTGAACTTCGTCAACACCACGGTTAGAGGCCGCGTCTAGCTCTGTGTAATCTACAAATCGACCCGCATCAATATCTGAACACGCTTGGCAAACGCCACAAGGCTCGGCTGTGATGCCACCATTGCCGTCTAAGCCCTGGCAATTAAGAGACTTTGCCAACACTCTTGAAACAGTTGTTTTACCAACTCCGCGTGTGCCCGTGAACAAATAGGCGTGGTGTAAACGCTGCGTGGTCAGTGCGTTTGTGAGTGCTTGAACAACGTGCTCTTGCCCCACCATTTCAGTGAAGGTTTTAGGCCGATATTTACGAGCGAGCACGAGGTAAGACATAAGCCAAACATTCTATGTGACCTACAATAGAAAGCGACGGGCCTTCCCACATGGTGAAGCAGCCAACCGGGTCAGGTGGGGAACCAAGCAGCCCTAACTGCGGAGTCAGTGCTGGGGTTAAGGTCCGTCACCTTTTAAAAAAAGTATTGACGGTATTTGGGCACTTAGTTTTATTTTTAAAGTGCCCTAAACAACTAGCCCTATTAATTACTTGTCTTACAAGCAAAGATCATTTCTTTAGTTTCTCCCCCAGTCCAAAACCCATAGTCGCGCCCAGTCAACCTCTCAAGAATTTCGTATCCAGACTTTTGGCACTTTGCACTGGCAGCCTCGTAACACTGAAGCCAACTTCCGTTCGAGCAGCTAATGCTTTGAGCTTCTCTGCCATCTTTGTAATAAATCGGTTTGACCGTCGCACACGCAACTAAG
>CAZEAQ010000185.1:0-2773 GCA_964510145.1 uncultured Bordetella sp. | reverse complement strand
CAGTCGCAACAAAAAACCGGTCGATGCGGGCGTGATTTCGGTCACCATGATTCACACAGGCGAGGCCACCAACGTGGTGCCTGACCACTGCGAATTACAAGGCACGGTCCGCACGTTCAGTATCGATGTGCTGGACATGATTGAGCAACGCATGCGCGACGTTGCGCAACACACCAGCGCAGCGTTTGGTGCCACGTGCACGTTTGAGTTTGAGCGCAACTACCCGCCCACCATCAACCACCCCGCAGAAACCGCGTTCGCGCGCGAGGTGATGGCAGGCATCGTGGGGGCAGACAACGTGACCGCGCAAGAGCCCACCATGGGCGCGGAAGACTTCTCGTACATGCTGCAAGAAATACCAGGCGCCTATTGCTTCATTGGCAATGGCGATGGGGTGCACCGCGAAATCGGCCATGGCGAAGGGCCATGCACCTTGCACAACCCCAACTACGACTTCAATGACGCGCTCATTCCGTTGGGCGCCAGTTACTGGGTCAAGCTGGTGGAGGCTTGGTTGAAATAAAAAGGGCCGCTTAAGCGGCCCTTTTTATTGAAGATCAGTAGGCAGAGAGCAATCCGTTCAAATGCGCTTTGTGTTCCGCTGTGGCATACGGAAGCAACAAGCCCAGCACACTCTTGGCGCCGCGCAGCAGCGATGCTTGTGCGCTTTCAGGCTCCAGTGCATGGCGCGGGTCACGCACATATTCGTAACTCAACCACCAAGTCAGCATCACCACCATGTGTGTGGCCGTGGCTTCACGCTCAGACACGGTGACGGCCAAGGCGCCGTCATGTTCTAGGCTGTCCAGCAGGGTACGAAAGGCCGTGGTTTTGTGCAGCAGTGCATCTTTGATGTGGGTTTCAAGACGGCGGTTCTTGCTGAGCAAGTCGTTCAGGTCTCGGTACAAAAAGCGGTATTGCCACACCAACTCGAACAGCGTGTGCATGAAAAACCACGCGTCTTCCACGTCATGCACGCCAGGCGCGGCCTCGAGCAGTTCGTGCAGCGCTGTTTCGTAGCGGTTGAATAGCGCGGTGACCAACTCCTCCTTGGCGGGGTAGTGGTAGTACAGATTGCCGGGGCTGATGTTGAGTTCGGATGAGATCAACGTGGTTGACACGTTGGGCTCTCCAAAGCGGTTAAAGAGGTCGAGTGTGACCTCCAAAATCCGCTCAGCGGTACGGCGCGGCGCTTTCTTTGCCATGGAACGTCAGGTGTCGTGCTTGGTTAGCGCTTGGTCGTTTTCTTTGCCGGCGCTTTTTTGGCTGCAGGTTTTGTGGTGGTTTTAGCGGCGGCTTTCGATTTCGCCCCCAGCTGTGCTTCGAGCGCCGCGACACGTGCATGCAGCGCCTTCATTTCTGTTGCCGATGGCAACCCTAAGCTGTGCAAGGCCTTGGCTACGCGCTCTTCAAAAATGCCTTCCAACTTCCCCCACTGGCCGGTGGCGCGCTCGCTCAGGGTGTGGGCCGCTTGGGTGGCTTTTTGCGTGGCCTCGGCCAGTTTTTCTTCGGCGGTGGTGTGCACTTTGCGTTGCATGGTGATGCCGTCGCTCACCAACTTTTCAAATGCCTTGGTGCCGTCTTGTTGCGCCTTGGCAAATGCGCCCAAGCCCGCCAGCCAAATTTGTTGGGCTTGCTCTTTCACGTTGTCAGACATTGCGGCGGGGTCGAAGGGGTTTTTGGTTGACATTTGGACGATCTCTCAAACAAAACATAAAACTGCACTTTAACGCTGAGTGCGATCAATTACCAGAAGGAGTTTCGCTAAAGTAAGATAGCGCGAGGTTCGGACGTGGATTCGCAAGGGGGTCTTTGCATCAATGCCCTCGAGCTCTATTGGTGAAAATTAAATAAATAATTTGGCTCATACCCGCATATTTTTTGGCTAAATGCAACATTTGTTAATTTTTTTATCGCGAACCATGTTTCGCGCCCCCGCCTTTGTTAATGGACGCTGCACATATGCATGCTGATCTACGGCAATTAAGAGTACTTGTCGTGCGCATGACGTGGCGTGATATTTCATCGCGTTACAAAGGCTCAGTATTGGGCGTTTTTTGGTCATTTATCTTGCCCTTGTTGACGGTTGCGTTGTATACCTTTTTGTTCTCTTATGTCTTTAAAGCCCGTTGGAGTGAGCAAAATGCAGGACTGTCAAATTACGCTTTGATTCTGTTCGCGGGACTCATCCTGCATGGATTTTTATCGGATGTTTTGATCCGAGCGTGTTCGGTGATTAGGACGCAATCAAACTTAGTCAAAAAAGTCGTTTTTCCAATGCACGCCTTGCCCGCCGTGGTTGTTTTTTCCGTTGCATTCCAGATGATCGTGAGCCTTTGTGTGCTGGTTGTGCTGCAGTTGCTTTTAAACGGGCATTTGACAATTTCTGCACTCACCTTGCCGCTGTTGTTAATCCCTTTGATTTTTCTTGGACTTGGCTGTGCATGGTTGTTGGGGGCTTTGGGGGTGTATTTGCAGGATTTAGGGCAGGTGATTGGCTTGGTATCGACCGCACTGATGTTTAGCGCTCCAATCCTGTACCCGATACAGGCGTTGCCAGCATTCATTCAACCTTGGTTGTTCCTTAATCCGCTGACTTTTTTGGTCGAGCAGTTGCGCGCAATCTTGCTTTTCGGGAGCATGCCGAATTGGTCCGGGCTTTTGATTTATTTCATGATTTCGAGTTTGATTTTGGCTTTAGGCTGGTGGGTGTTTGAGCGAACAAAAAAAGGGTTTGCCGATGTCTTGTGACAACGTGGCGATAGAGATTGAT
>CAZEAQ010000184.1:0-2778 GCA_964510145.1 uncultured Bordetella sp. | reverse complement strand
GTACCGCTGGACAACAAGTGGGTGAGATGCCGGTTTTCAAGGCCACCTCGATGAATCAATTCGGTAGTGTCTTTATTGAACCCACTACAACGAGAACCATTACGGGTACCGGAACAGGTGAAGTTCAGTCATTCACGCTATCTGGCACGCCTGCTGAGGGGTACATCACGGTGGCGGGCCAGACAGTGCATATCTCTGACACGGAGGCTTTAGCTGGCCTAGATAACGTGGGTGCAAAACTAGCCTCGTCTCTGAGCGATACCGCTTACTTCAGCAGTAACTCAGGCCGAAGCGTGTCCTACGATTCGGCTACCAACAAACTGACGGTGACCTACAACAGCACAGATGGTGATGTTGAAGATACCGAAGTGACTCTGGGTTCAACTAATTTGAGCGCATCAGCGATCACAGTCGATCGTGAGGCGATGACGCAAGCGTCCGAAGTCTTCGATAACAACGGTAAATTCTTGAAGAGTGGCTCTTTACGTATGTCATTGGCCTCTGGTGGTACGACAGTCACAGCCAGCTTTTTGACACAAGACAACAAAACTATTGCAATGACGGGTGTGCTCGACCGTGCGACAGGAGTCGTATCGTTTGACACAACGGCTGGATTGAACAGCTCGGTTATCTCTGATAACTTGACCTACACCTTCCGTGACTCATCTGGAACAGCACTTGATTTAGTCACAACACCACGCGCGCTGGCAGTGAACGTTGACGTGTCTGGCAGCATTCCCACATTGCGTTCAGGTGACTTACAAATTAACGGTATCAACATTGGCCCTTCGGTTGCGGCTGACGATATGTTGTCACCACGTAACAACGCTGCAGGTAGTGCGATTGCTAAAGCTGCGGCCATTAACCGCATGGCGGTGGATCAAGGCATCAGCCAAGGCGAGTCGCAGTCCATTACTTTCTCTGGCACTCCTATGCCAGGCAATATCGTCATTGCAGGTGTCACGGTCACATTGACTGCGGCTGATAAAACGCCTGCAGATGCAGCCGAAAAAATTACAGCTGCTCTCCAAGCAAGCCCACAATTTAATGGCACCACAGGTCGTTTGGTTACACATGCCAAAGGTTCTGCAGTCATTAATATTGATTTCCCGGTATCAGAGGGGAACGTCGCTGCATTAGATATTGCTCCTGGCGCAACAGGTTTAGCCAGCACTGTGAACACCACAGCGCAATACATGACATCGGTGCCTGGTACAGGTGTGTTTGCCAAAGTCAACGAAAACGTTTTCACCGGCAAGGCGATGACAGGTTCATCGGTAACTTCTGGTGTGGTGTTTATCAACGGCTATGCATCGGCCAATATCAACACGGTACTCAACAACCCACAAGCCACACGCGAAAGTGTGGTGCGTGCGATTAACCTGATTAGCGATAAAACTGGCGTGAAAGCCATCGACACAGGTTCAGAAAACAAAGGCGTCACTTTGGTCGCGGCGGATGGTCGCAACATTGAAGTGCGTTTTGAAACACCTGACAACGCAGGCGTATTCGGCGATCGCATTGGTATGCGTGAAGGCGTACAAAGCTCCACCATTTCGCTCGAATCCAAAATTCAAGCGCCGGTGGTGTTGACCTCTACCTCTGCAGGTGACATCAGTCGTGCAGGTTTAGATGCCGGAAATTACACCAAGAACGAATCGGTGCTCAATACACAAGCACGAGAAAACGTGGCACCCGCTGCTGCGCAAGTGAATCGGGTCTTAATTTCAGGCACGGTCACTGCCGGTGAAACAGCCACTGTCGTGATTAACGGATATTCGTTCACGTCAGACAACACACTCACCTCCTCGCAAGATGTGCGTGACGACTTGATTGGACAAATTAACGACGATCAAAACTTAGGCGTTTTTGCTTCGGTGGGTTCAAAGGTTGGCGAAATCATTCTGACCGCCAAGATTCCTGGCACTGCATTCACCATGACAGCAGGCAAGAGCGCAAGCGCTGGTTTTGGTATTGCCACCCAAGAGTTGACGGCTAATTCGCCCGCTCAATTTAAAAACTTGGGTATGGATGACTTGATGATCAACGGCATCAAGATTCGCCCCAGCACACCTGCTGACGACCGCTTCTCAAATGTGGCCGTGACCAGCAGCGACCCTGGCTCAAGTGCCAAAGCCTTGGCGGCTGCCATCAATGACAGCACCACGATGACGGGTGTTCGCGCCGAAGCGAATCCAGTTGTCTCGGCAGGCACTTACACCAAAACTGAAATCCCATTGAGTGGCAAACAATCTCTGTGGGTGAACGGAATTGAAATACAAGTTGACTTTGTACAAAACGAATCGGGCACCGATCGTCGCAACAAAGTCGTGGCGGCTATCAACGAACGAGTGGGTCAACATGGTGTGACCGCGTCTGATAACGGCTACGGCGTGACCTTGTCTTCAGACGGTCGCAACATGTCGGTTTGGTTCGACTCGAGTCAAGATGATTTGTCTGCCGCCAACTTCGGTTTAGACAAGGGCGGTGCTGCTGCTCAGGTTTCTAAAGTCAAAATGGGCGCAGGGTCTAGTGCGGCTGGAACAGCCAACGTCATGATCAATGGCGTATCTGTTGTTGCCACTATCACGGCAGGTAGTACGGCCGCAGCTGCAGCGATATTGATGCGCGATGCGATCAATGCAGAGTCAACCTTGAAAAACGTGGTTGCTTCGATTGACCCCAACGACAGCACAGCAGTGTTGATCACGTCCACAGTGGCTGGCAGTGCATTTGATTTGCGCGGTGCAGCAGCTGGCGACGGTAGTGAAGACACGA
>CAZEAQ010000183.1:0-2781 GCA_964510145.1 uncultured Bordetella sp. | reverse complement strand
AATTGCACAAATGGTGTCGCCGGCAACACATAACCATCCACACTCGGTGAGAAGTTACTTACGCTCGGATCGATTTGAAATGTCCATGGCGTTGCATTTTGTAAATCCAGTGCAGGTATTGCACGCATCGATTTCACAGTCTTCACGTTCATCTTGGTGGCAAATGCGTTCGCCATTTTTTGTGCTGCCATCTTGGACTTCATGTCGCCGTTCTCACTCTCCCAAAAAGCACCGCTTTGTCCAATCGCTTTGTGAATGAGTCCTTTTGTCAAAGGCGACGCCATCAAAATACCCACCGAATGTGCGCCAGCAGATTCACCAAATATCGTCACGTTTTTTGCATCACCGCCAAAAGCTGCAATGTTTTGTTGCACCCATTTCAATGCGGCTATTTGGTCTAACGTGCCATACATGCCTGACTGGTGACCCTTAGATTCTTTGTCTAACTCTGCATTCGACAAATAGCCCAACACACCCAATCGGTAATTGATCGTGACAACCAACACGCCTTTTTGGGCCAACGATGCGCCACTCAGCGCTTCATCAGAGGCTGTACCAAACTGAAAACCGCCGCCATGAATAAACACCATCACTGGTCGTTTTTTATCTGTGACTGCAGGCGCCCACACATTTAAAAACAAACAATCTTCGCTGGTGTTGGCGGTGTCGATGGGGCCACCAAAGGCTGCTGCTGACCAACACTTAGCGCCCCAAGCACTGGCATCACGCGCGCCCGACCAAGACTTTGCAGGCTGAGGCTCTCGCCACCTCAAGTCGCCCACTGGCGCCAGCGCATAAGGAATGCCTTTAAAGCTCACCCCGCCCATTTCGTCGGCCTGCCCAAGCAGCGCGCCTTGCTGCGTTTCGACGCGAACCACTGACGCAGCGAGTGCGGAAGCACCCAGAGAAAGCGCTAAAAGTGCAGCGCAAAAAGAATATTTGATGGAGTAACGCACGGTAAATCCCTTTTGATATAGAAATATTAAGTTGAAAGAATAGAAACTTAATATTTCATTCTATTCAACAAATTTACTATATAGGGATTATTTACCTCAGAGTAATCGGTAGACACGTTCGGCAGACACGTCTTCTAAACAACGTGTGTGCCCAAGTGGGCAAGTTCTCTCGTAACAGGGCGCACAAGCCAAGGGGGGCTGATATTGCGCGTCAACACGCAGCCAAACAACTCGCGCACGCTCGTTCAATGGCGGCGTGTGCTCAGGGCTAGACGAACCAAACACCGCGACTTGCGGCACGCCAAACGCCGCAGCCACATGCATCAAACCCGAGTCATTGCTAATCACGCGATACGCATTGGCAATGAGTGCGAAGGCTTGCATCAATTCTGTTTTGCCTGCCAAGTTGTGGCAATGCCCACGCTGCGAGGCATTCACGGTGTTGGCAATTTCTTGGCAAATATCAAACTCTTTGGTGGAGCCCAATAAAAACACGGGCCGATCTATCTTGGCCGCCAGCGCTGCAAAGTGTTTCGCTGGCCAACGTTTGGCAGGGCCGTATTCGGCACCCGGCGCAAACACCACATAACTGTTGCGAGCCAATGTTGGCAGCGACGGCATCATCTTGGTGAGCACTTCTAGCGCGTCATCGAGCAAGCCCACAGGCGCTTTAAGAACGGGGCGCAAGTCGCCCGTTAGCTTCATCGGTTGCGTGGGGTTTTGCCCCACCAAGCTGAGCGCTGCATACCACTCCACCATGGGCGGGCGCTCTTCAGTCATGGGGCTATCGAGTCGCTCGGTTAGCAATCCAAAACGCATTTCGCCGGTGTAGCCCACGCGACGAGGAATACCCGCCATCCAAGGCAACAACGCACTTTTTAGAGAGTTGGGACACACATAGGCCACGTCGAAATGACCGCGCAATTGCAGGGCAAGTTTCCAGCGCCCGAAGAGTTGCAAACCGCCATGGCGAAAGGGCATTTCAATGACTTCTGCCACACCCGGCATCACTCGATACACCGGGGCGATCCAAGGCAATGCGGCAACGGTTAAGCGCTCGCCGCGTGCAGCTAAGCGGCGCAACAGCGGCTCAGTCATCACCGCGTCCCCAATCCACTGAGGGGCGATGACCAGCGCGTTTTTATTCAAAGCGTTTTTAATGACCGTGGCCAACGTGTTCGCCGGCTTTTAATTTGTAAACGGTGCCGCAATATGGGCATTTGGCTTCGCCAGTTTTAGCGACATCCAAATACACCTTGGGGTGACTGTTCCAAAGCTTCATATCCGCTTTTGCGCTCGGGCAAAAAACACCGCCATGACCGTTCAAGTCTTTGGCCAAGAGTTCCACTGTGTTGCTCATGTTTGCTTCCTGCGAATGATTAGACCTTGGTCAACCAATGTGCGTATTTGGGGTTGCGTCCGTTGACGATGTCAAAGAATGCCGTTTGGATTTTTTCAGTCACAGGGCCACGGCTGCCAGAGCCGAGTTCGATGCGGTCAAGCTCACGAATGGGTGTGACCTCGGCCGCCGTACCCGTGAAGAACGCTTCGTCAGAAATGTAAATCTCGTCGCGCGTGATGCGCTTTTGCACAATCTCTAAACCCAAGTCTTTGGCAATGTGAAACACCGTGTTGCGGGTGATGCCATTCAACGCACCGGCCGATAAGTCGGGGGTGTAGATGACGCCGTCTTTCACCACAAAAATGTTTTCACCTGCGCCTTCAGACACAAAACCCGAAGTGTCCAGCAGCAAGGCTTCGTCGTAGCCCTCATCGGTCACTTCCATGTTGGCCAAGATGGAGTTGGTGTAGTTGCTCACCGCCT
>CAZEAQ010000182.1:0-2786 GCA_964510145.1 uncultured Bordetella sp. | reverse complement strand
AAGTGAGCAATGTAGAGCGCACGCAAATCGTTCACCACTTGGCGATCGAGCGACATCGTGGTCTCGTAAGTGTCGTCACCCACAGGGGTGATGCTGACCAACACGGCACCATAAATCACACCCTCCACACGAGCGCGAAAGGTATCGCTCATCACCGTCATGTCAGCCACGGTGGTGCTGGCATCGAGCTGTTGTCCGTAGACCTGTTCGGTCAGCGCACGGTAGGCGTCGAGCTTGGAGGCGCGGATGGCCAACAAACGCTGCTGTGCGGGGTTACGGTGATTTTGAATACTAATCACTGCATAACCCGTGGCCGTCAACGTCTCACGCTTTTCAGTCATCGGACTGATCATGTTGACCGTGTCGTCACGCGGTGGCGGCGGTGGCGGTGGCGGGCTAGAGCAAGCGCTCAGCAATAAGGCGGCGGCTGTGACAGCCCAAAAGGTGATGCGGTTCATGTTTTTGTCCTTGGAAGGTCTCCCCCATGATTCGGCACTGACGCCTGCATCTTTAACAATTTTCAAGACGAATACTTTTTTCGGTCTTGTGCATTTTTCAGAGCTATCGACAATGTGGTGTAGGAATTTTTGACATGAAACCAACGACTCAATTTATTGGCTCTAGCCAGTCTGCAGTTGCCCTCAAAGAGCTGGTGGCAACGATGGCTAACTCCAACGCAACCGTCATGATTACGGGCGAAAGTGGCACAGGCAAAGAGCTTTTAGCAAGGTTGCTACACGACCAATCGGACCGCTGTGGCGCAAACTTTGTGCCTATTAATTGCGCTGCCATTCCGAAAGATTTATTAGAAAGCGAACTCTTCGGACATCGCAAAGGTTCGTTCACTGGCGCTGTGGCAGACCGCATTGGACGCTTCGAATTAGCGCATGGCGGCACCATCTTTTTAGATGAAATTGGCGACATGTCGTTGGACATGCAAGTCAAATTACTGCGCGTTTTACAAGAACGAACGGTCGACCCCATTGGTGGAACCCGACAGGTTCCTGTCGATGTTCGTGTCGTCGCCGCAACACATCGCGATTTAGAGACAGAAATTGAAGCGGGCCGATTCCGCGAAGACTTGTATTACCGCCTCAATGTGTTGCCTATGGTGACACCCCCGCTGCGCGAAAGACCCGAAGACATTCCGGAATTGCTAACTTTTTTCGCAAAGAAATGCGCCAACTTCGGCAAGCAGCCCATTCGCTTCAAGCCCGATTTTTTGGCAGCTCTACAAAAGTATGCATGGCCCGGTAACGTTCGAGAACTTTCGAATGTGGTTGACCGTTTTAGCACGCTCTACGCAGGCCAAGAACTAGATTTACGCGCCATTCCGCCCACCTTGTTGCCCAAAGGTTTGGTCTCAGCTCAAGCCGAACTGCAAGCCAAAGCTCCTTTATTGGCTAAGTTAGAAATGACACCTCCGCCCGAAGTATTGGCAGAGATGCAAGACCAGCCGGAGCAAGAAGAAAACGACATCGAGGGCATCATCATGCTGGCGCAAGGCATGCCGCATTTACCACCCGAAGGTTTGTCGCTGAAAGAGCGCATGGCTCAAATTGAACGCAGCATCATCGAGCAAGCGCTCGACCGCAACTCTGGCAACGTGTCACGCACCGCCAAGTTGCTGAACTTGCAACGCACCACGTTGATCGAAAAAATTAACAAATACGAATTGCGTTCAGCCTAAAAAAAGGAGCCAAGAGGCTCCTTTTTTTAATCTTGGTCGTTGTAGAGCACCGTAATGCTCATACGCCGGTTTCGCGGGTCACGCGGGTCTTTGGGGTTGAAAGGATCTGTGTCCGCCACACCCTCAATGCGTGCAAAGCGACTTTCTTTGATACCGCTCTTTTCTAACAACGCTCGCGTGGCCTCTGCACGCTCTGCCGAGAGCGACCAGTTGTTGCGTCCCTCTTTGTTTTGGAACGGCACGCTGTCGGTGTGTCCACGAATCGCTACTTTGTTGGGCATGTCAGCCAACGAGGCGGCAATCTCGGCAATCAAATTGGCAGCTTTGCCTTGCATGCCATTGGAGCCGCTAGGGAACATGGCGAAGTCGGCTTTGTCGATGATCTCAATACGCAAACCTTGTTTGTCTCGTGTGACAGAAACTTGGTCTTTCAAACCACCGAGCTTTTTGTTCTCAGACAACTTCTGCTCAATTTCTTTTTCGAGTTTGTCAAAGTCAGCTTTTTCTTGCGCAGCAGCAATTTCTTTTTTCTGCTCAGGCGTGAGTTTGTCTGGGTCTGAGTACGGGTTGTTATTTTCTTGACCCGGGTCGGTGCTCGGGTTCGGGCCGCCTTCAGAGCGAGGGGTTAAACGCTCAAGCAACGCTGTTTGTTTGGCAGCGAAGGGGAAGCCATCGGGGTCGATGATGGAGCGACCACCTAAGACACCATTTGAGCCGGCGAGTTGACCAATGGCCACCAAGCTTTGTGAGGTGGGTTTGAAATAGTCAGCAATACTTTTACGCTGGTCTTCGTTAGAGGCGCCCAACAGCCACATCAACAAGAAGAAGGCCATCATCGCCGTCATCATGTCGGCCAACGCAATTTTCCAAGCACCACCGTGAGCGCCGCCGTGTCCGTCATCAATGATTTTTTTGATGATGATGACGGGCGCGGGTGCCGCATCCTCTGCAGGCGCATCGGCTGGCGGCGCTGCCGCCGCCGCGGCCTCAGCCGCAGCGTCTTTTTCAGCTTGTTCGGCGTCTGCCGGCGCTTGCGCAGCAGCGTCTTTTTCGTCAGCCATTATTTCCTCAATGCGTCAAAGAGTTCGCCAAAGGT
>CAZEAQ010000181.1:0-2812 GCA_964510145.1 uncultured Bordetella sp. | reverse complement strand
TGACCGCTTCTTTCTCACTGCGATTCAGACTCAAGGTCTACTCCTTTAAATGTGTTTTCGAGCATTCAATGCTCTAGAACACGCCACTTTTGCAGCGACCTAACTGTCAGGAAAAATCCATCTAGCGGGATCGCCATCTGCGTTGGTCATTCAATTAAGTGAAATCAAGCTCCACACCAACGGTCTTGGATGGCCTGGTTGACTCTTACAAATCAATTCAGCCCACCACTCTGGGCAACGCTTTCGCGATGCCCGGATTGAAGAACGCTATTAAGCGCTCAATGATTGAATGTCTACGCGAACGCCAACGCCCATCGTGGACGAAACAGCGACTTTGCGCAGATATACACCTTTACTTGAAGCCGGCTTAGATTTATTAAGCGCTTCAACCAAAGCGGCCAAGTTGCCTTTGAGCTTGTCGGTATCAAATGAACGACGGCCAATGGTTGTGTGAACGATACCGGCTTTGTCAACGCGGAACTGAACTTGGCCAGCCTTTGCATTGCGAACAGCCGTTGCCACATCAGGCGTCACGGTGCCCACTTTGGGGTTAGGCATCAAACCGCGCGGTCCCAAAATTTGACCCAATGTACCGACCACACGCATGGCGTCAGGTGCAGCAATCACCACGTCAAAAGGCATATCGCCCGCCTTGACTTGAGCAGCCAAATCGTCCATGCCCACCACATCTGCACCAGCAGCCTTCGCCTCTTCTGCTTTAGCGCCTTGAGCAAACACGGCCACACGAGCAGTTTTACCTGTGCCATTAGGCAAGACCACCGCACCGCGTACGACTTGGTCCGACTTTTTAGCATCAATACCGAGCTGAACGGCCACGTCGATGGATTCATCGAATTTAGCTGTTGCACACTCTTTCACAATGCTTAACGCGTCGCTCAATGGATACAGCTTCGTGCTGTCCACTTTGCCTTCAAAAGCTTTTTGCTTTTTAGTCAACTTAGCCATTTACACGCCCTCCACAGTGACACCCATCGAGCGAGCAGAGCCGGCGATGATCCGAACAGCAGCATCTAAATCGGCAGCATTCAAATCTTCCATTTTGGTTTTGGCGATTTCTTCGAGTTGCGCGCGCGTAATCTTGCCAACCTTGTCAACGTGAGGACGTGACGAGCCTTTGTCTAACTTGATAGCCTTCTTGATCAAAGTCGTCGCTGGCGGCGTTTTGATAATGAAAGTGAAAGACTTATCTGCAAATGCAGTGATCACCACTGGCAACGGAAGACCCGGCTCAACGCCTTGAGTCTGGGCGTTAAACGCCTTGCAGAATTCCATAATGTTCAAACCACGTTGACCCAAAGCTGGGCCAATGGGTGGCGATGGATTGGCTTTACCTGCTGGAACTTGCAGCTTGATAAAACCGACGATTTTCTTCGCCATGCTTTTCTCCTTGCGGGTAATAACGCTTCAGATCTTTAGATCTTGGGCTCCCCGGGGTTAACGACTCACCTTCCATGTTTAACGCCGAGTCGGAAAGCGTTAAACCCCAAACACAAAGTCAAATCAAGTTTTTTCGATTTGACTAAATTCCAATTCGACAGGTGTTGCGCGGCCAAAAATCGTGACCGAAACGCGAACTTTACTTTTCTCGTAATTCACCTCTTCAACTGAACCATTAAAGTCAGTGAAAGGGCCTTCTTTGACGCGAACCAACTCGCCAACCATGAACTCAACTTTGTGACGAGGCTTATCCACCCCGTCTTGCATTTGGCTCACGATTTTTTGAACCTCAACCTCTGAAATGGGCGCAGGACGATTTTTAGCGCCCCCCACGAAACCGGTAACCTTATTCGTGTGCTTGACCAGATGCCAAGTGTCGTCATCCATGACCATTTCGACAAAAACATAGCCAGGAAAGAACTTTCGCTCAGCTGTACGTCGCTGACCGTTTTTCATCTCCATGACCTCTTCCGTCGGCACCAAGATACGACCGAACTTATTCTCCATGCCGGCGCGTGCAATGCTCTCCCGAATATTGCGCTCTACAGCTTTTTCCATACCCGAATAGGCATGGACCACATACCAGCGCAAATCAGGATTTGCAGATGCAGTTGGAGCTGCAGCCGACCCAGCTAACGCGTTGTCAATGATGTCGCTCATTATTTTTTCCAGCCCAAAATCAGGTCGTAAAACACCCACTCGAGCGTTTTATCAGTCAACCACAAAAACAGCGCCATGATCACCACAAAGGCAAAAACATACAACGTCATTTGCGTCGACTCTTTTCGAGTCGGCCAAACAACCTTCTTGACCTCACGCCACGCATCTCCGCCAAACGCCACCAATTGACGGCCTGGCAACGAAATTAAAAAAACCACTACCGCTGCAAACAAACCACCGAACAGAGCCAACCATTGAAATATGACACCGCGGTCGGCCAAGGAGTAAAAGCCCGCAACTGCAGACACGACCAACAGCGCCACCAAGACAAGCTTGGCCTTATCGGCTGAAGTTGAGACAGTTTCAATGTTGGCTGCAGACATGAAGAAAATTTATCCTGTACCGTTTTATTCGTAACTTAAGACACCGAAGCCCGCCATCTTGGCGGGCTTTAAAACCACTAAATTTTTAGAGCTTTAGTGGCAGGGGCGGAGGGAATCGAACCCCCATCGACGGTTTTGGAAACCGCAACTTTACCACTAAGCTACGCCCCTAAATTTAGCGATTTAGGCGATGATTTTGGCGACGACACCGGCGCCAACTGTCTTACCACCTTCGCGAATCGCAAAGCGCAAGCCCTCTTCCATCGCAATCGGGTGGATCAACTTCACAGTGATCGACACGTTGTCACCAG
>CAZEAQ010000180.1:0-2840 GCA_964510145.1 uncultured Bordetella sp. | reverse complement strand
GATGAAACGATGAAGGCGGCCATCATCGACCCCGGTGGCGACCTTGAGGTTTTGCTCAACGCTTGCAAGAGCCTTGGTGTGACGCTGGAGCAAATTTGGATTACTCATGCGCACATTGATCACGCAGGCGCAACAGCAGATTTGGCCGAACAACTTGGCCTGCCCATCATGGGCCCGCATGCCGGCGATCAGTTTTGGATAGACGGACTCGCGCAAGCCGCTGCAAGTTATGGCTTTCCGCCTTCGCGTGCGTTCACACCTACGCGTTGGTTAAACGACGGTGACGCCGTCACATTGGGTTCACACACTCTGCAAGTACGCCATTGCCCGGGACACACACCGGGGCATGTTGTTTTTTACTCGCCAGAAATTAAACGAGCTTTTGTTGGCGATGTTTTGTTCGCTGGCAGCATTGGCCGCACAGACTTTCCGCGCGGCAACCACGACGACTTGATTAACAGCATTACCCAGCGCTTATGGCCCATGGGTGACGACACCGTCTTTATTCCAGGACACGGACCTGAAAGCACTTTTGGTCGCGAGCGTCGTTCCAACCCTTATGTGGGTGGCACTTAAGCGGCTTATTTAGCTCGCTGATACAGCGGCATCACTTTTGGCAAGTTCGACTCGATCTCATTGATTCGAGTGGTTCCAGATGGATGAGTGCTAAGCCATTGCTGAGGTGCATTTTTATTGGCGGCACTCATTTTTTGCCACAAAGTGACTCCGGCTCGCGGGTCGTAGCCTGCACGGGCCGCGATTTCCATGCCGACTAAATCGGCCTCTGTTTCGTCATCGCGACTGAACTTTAAGTTCAATAAATTTGCGCCTTGTGAAGCCACCATATCGGTAATTTGTGGGCTGACCCCCAGAAAAATAGAGGCCAATGCACCGCCTACCGTGGCGACGCCATTCGTAGCAGACGCCTTACCCATTCGCTCACGCGCATGCTCTCTTAAGGCGTGTGCAATCTCGTGCCCCATGACCATGGCTACTTCGTCATCTGTCAGCTGTAGCTGAGTCAAGATACCGGTGTAGAAAGCAATTTTTCCACCCGGCATACAAAAGGCATTTATTTGTGTTGAGCCAATTAAATTAACCTCCCAGCGCCACTCCTTGGCACGCGGATTCCATTCCAAACTATGCGGTATTAAATCTTTTGCAATGCGTCGCAAACGCTGAACTTGGGGATGCTCATTCGGGGCAAGCGCATTTTTACTCGCGGCAGCTTTCATCATTTCGCTGTAATGCTGTGTGGCTGATTTTTCTAAATCTGCTGCAGGCACTAAATTAGCAAAGACCGAAACCTCTCGACTTACCTCCACGCCTTCACGCGCTAAGACCGCACCTGCAAAGCCGATTCCAGCCATACACAGATAAATTAAAACTCGTTGCAAGCGCATGAAATGTTCTCTTCTTGAAAGCCTGAAAATAGAGGCTATGAACGATACAACAAGTCAAACCACTTCGGAAGTCGTTGCCAGTCAAAAACCCACTTGGCTGGCGGCATTTCATGTCTACCTAGAGCCCGCCTCTTGGCGCATGTTATGTCTGGGCTTCGCTGCAGGCCTGCCACTTTTGCTAGTACTGGGCACACTCAGTTTTCGTTTACGCGAGGCAGGTATTGATCGCAGCACGATTGGGTTTTTAAGCTGGGTAGGACTGGCTTACGGTTTCAAATGGGTTTGGTCGCCATTGGTTGATCGCTTGCCCATCCCGCTTCTGACGCGTTGGCTTGGACGTCGGCGCAGCTGGCTGTTGTTCGCACAGATCATTGTGATTAGCGGCATCGTTGGCATGGCACTACTCGATCCACAACAAAATTTAGAACCCGTGGTGTGGTGTGCGTTGCTGGTCGCTTTTGGTTCAGCCACACAAGATATTGCGCTTGATGCGTTTCGCATTGAATCTGCTGACACAGAGCGTCAGGCGGCTCTTGCAGCCACCTACCAAACCGGCTACCGGCTCGCGATGATTTGGGCCGGTGCCGGCGTGCTTTGGATTTCTGCACGAATTGCTGGCTCAGACAACACCGCCTATTTGCACAATGCATGGCAAACGGCTTATTTAGTGATGGCTGCATCGATGAGTTTGGGCGTGATCACTGTTCTTTTTTCTCCCGAGCCCCTCGCCATACCCTTGCCTGCCGCAAGAAATATTCGTGAATGGTTGCAAGGCGCGTTAATTGAACCTTTTGCTGAATTCATTCGCCGCTATCGTTGGCAAGCCGTCCTGATTTTGGGACTCATTGCCGTCTATCGAATTAGCGATGTGGTGATGGGCATCATGGCGAATCCGTTTTATGTGGATATGGGTTACACCAAAGATGAGGTGGCTGCGGTGACAAAAGTTTTTGGCGTCATCATGACTTTGACGGGCGCATTTATAGGCGGCGTACTCTCTCTGCGATTAGGCGTTATGCGCATTTTGATGTTGGGTGCCGCACTTAGTTCTTTGACGAATTTATTGTTCGCTTGGCTCGCCACTCGTGGCCATGATTTGACCGCTCTCATTTGGATTATTTCGGCTGACAACTTGGCTAGCGGCATTGCGTCGGCAGCCTTCATTGCTTATTTGTCTGGGTTAACAAATGTCAATTACTCGGCCACTCAATACGCCCTGTTCAGCTCCATGATGCTGCTTGCGCCCAAATGGTTGGCTGGCTTTTCTGGCGTGTATGTGGATGCGCACGGGTACGAAGCTTTCTTCACAAGCACCGCTTTGCTGGGTGCCCCCGTGCTACTTTTAGTTTGGTTAGCGAGTCGGGTGTTGCCCGTTAAACATCACTTGGGTACGCGATGAAAAATCTTACTCACGACTAACCATTGGCCATCTATCTT
>CAZEAQ010000179.1:0-2857 GCA_964510145.1 uncultured Bordetella sp. | reverse complement strand
ATCCTAAAAGGAGAGTTGGTTTGTAGGGTCCTTTTCCACGGTCGGCGTTCTTCTGATGAGAACCTCTTAGGTGGGAAGTGCTTTTTTCAAAGCCTCTGCCGCGGGACCACTCAAACGCTGCAGAGCCAAATATTATAAACAAAATCAACAAGTTACAGCAACCTAGCCCAAAACTTCTTGAAATAGCGGGTTACCATCCCTTCCATGTTCAGTTATCGCCACGCTTTTCACGCCGGAAACCACGCAGACGTGCTCAAACACGTCACTTTGATCGCGACTTTGAAGCATTTAATGGCCAAAGATGCGGGTATTCAGTTTGTGGACACCCACGCGGGCGCGGGGCTGTACAGACTAGACGGCGACTATGCTGAAAAAAGCGGCGAAGCTGCTGAGGGTGTTCTCAAACTAAAGACTCTGAGTGGCCCTAAAACGCCTGCTGCCCTGACGGACTATCTAGACATGGTCGCCAGTTTCAACGGCAAGGGAAGTTACAAAATTTATCCAGGCTCGCCATTCATCATGCACAAATTACTGCGACATGAAGCACGGGATCGACTGAAACTCTTTGAACTTCACCCAACAGATCACAAATCGCTCACGGGGAATATCCAACAACTCGAAGCAGGTCGAACGGTCAGCGTCGCACGCACGGATGGTTTTGAATCACTGAAAGCCCTGCTGCCGCCACCAGTGTCAACCAGTGGTTCACGAAGAACTTGCGTTTTGATTGACCCAAGTTATGAAATTAAAAACGATTACTACCGAGTGATTGATTGCATTCAAGACAGCTTAAAACGGTTTGCAACAGGCACTTATCTCGTTTGGTACCCCATCGTGCCTCGACCTGAAGCTCACGATTTGCCTCGCAAACTCAAACTGCTCTGCAGTCAAGTCAAAAAACCTTGGATTCACACCACCCTGGCCATTGGCAGAGCCACTGGTAGTCGCGACACGGGCTTAAGTGCAAGCGGCATGTTTTTAATCAACCCGCCTTACACACTCAAGCCTTTACTGAATGAAGCTTTGCCCGTCATTGAGGAGGCCCTCGCACGCGGCCCCGGACGCGGTTGGACAGTCGAGTCTGGCGGATAAAAGAGGCGAACAACCTCTCAACTCAAGAGGTATGAACCAGTCCTAAATTTTGACAAATCGCTAGCGTAGTAGCGCTTTGATTCATGCTGTAGAAGTGCAAACTCGGGACGCCAGCGCTGAGTAGTTGATCGCACAAATCAGTTACAACTTCTAGGCCAAAAGCCTTGATAGACGCTAAGTCGTCACCGTATCCTTGAAGACGCAAACGAATCCAACGTGGAATTTCTGCCCCGCAAGCATCCGAGAAACGCATCAACTGACTCGAGCTAGTGATAGGCATGATGCCGGGCACGATCGGAATGGTGACTCCTAGTTTTTCAGCATCTTCTACGAATCGAAAATACGCGTCGCTGTTGTAAAAGTACTGGGTAATTGCAGAATCTGCTCCCGCTTTGACCTTGGTCGCAAAGGCCTGAAGGTCAGCCTCCGCAGATTTAGCTTGTGGATGAATTTCTGGGTAAGCCGCTACTTCAATGCCGAAGTCATCGCCTGTTTCGGCACGAATAAAAGCCACCAAATCGCTGGCGTATTGAAACTCTCCGCCTGCGCCATAACCGCTGGGTAAATCTCCGCGCAGGGCCACCAAACGCGTCACGCCCATCGCTTTAAATTCTGCTAACTGCTGACGCACGCTGTCACGCGTTGCGCCAATGCAAGAAAAGTGTGACGCGGCCGTCATACCTTCACTCAAAATTTCTTTCAACGTCGAAATCGTGCCTGCTTGCGTTGAACCGCCAGCCCCGTAAGTGACCGAACAAAACTGCGGCTTCAACGCATAAAGCGCTTGACGAACACCGCGCAGCTTCTCGGCACCCTCTGCTGTTTTGGGTGGAAAAAATTCAATGCTTAAATTCTTATTGGCTGTCATATTTATCTCTCTTGCAAGCGCATCAAGAATGACGCGCACCGATCCAAAATTCTTGATTGCCGTCCCCGCCCGCAATCACGCTGGGCCAATAACCCAACACGGTTAGATTTAATTTCGCACAAGCCTCACGCAATCGCGCTTCAACCTTGACGTAACTCGCTGAGTCTTTGACCAAACCGCCTTTACCAATATCCGTAGGTTGCAGTTCAAACTGTGGTTTAACCAACATCAATAGATGACCAGTAGAGCGCAAGAGCGGTAACAGCGAGGGCAACACCAACGTCAATGAAATAAAAGATAAATCGCCCACCACCAAGTCAAAGCCTGCTGCTAAATCTGGCGTTTGCAAATCATCAACGTTCAACTCACGCGCATTGATTCGCTCTAAGCAAACGACGCGTTTGTCTTCGCGCAAGCTGGGGTGCAACTGTCCATGCCCGACATCGATGCCAACAACTTGCTCAGCCTCATGCTGCAGCAAACAATGCGTGAAACCGCCTGTACTTTGCCCCACATCAAGACAGCGCAAACCCTTCACTGCAAAACCGCTATCGCGCAATGCGCCTTCGAGTTTTAAACCACCTCGCGACACATATCTTGTCTCAGCATCATCGAGCAATTGCAGCTCGCAGTGAAGTGGCAACGCATCGCCATTTTTGGCGATGCGTTGCCATGACTGATCGCCAACTCGCCACTCGACGCCCGAGGCAATCAGCCGTTGCGCTTGAGAGCGCGAAGCGGCCAAACCTCGGTCAACGAGCAGCTGATCAGCTCGCACGTTTTTTAGTAACGATAGGTGTCTGGTTTGTAAGGACCGACTTTAGGCACGCCAATGTAAGCAGCTTGGTCATCTGTCAATTCAGTCAACATCGCGCCCACTTTCATGAGGTGCAAACG
>CAZEAQ010000178.1:0-2931 GCA_964510145.1 uncultured Bordetella sp. | reverse complement strand
TCAGTTTTGCAGCTTGACCTGTCGTCATCCCCACCAACTGATCCGTCGTCAATGCCTTGATCTGAGAGCTGGTAAGCGAAGCTATTTGATTGGTTGCCAGCGACTTGAATTGATCAGTCGTCAACGCAGCTACCGCTGCTGTGCTCAACGCTTGAATATGCGCTGTGCCCAACTTGGCCATGTCAGCCGTTTCCATTTTCGCTATTTGTGTAGCTGACAAAGCCTTCACTTGATCTGTGGTCAACTTTGAGGCTTGCGCAGTAGTAAGCGCAACGAGCTGATCTGTTCCGAGTGCTTTAAATTGACTGACCGACAAATTCGAGATCGCTGCCGTGCTCAATGCAGCAAAATCATCGGTCGCCAAAGAAGACACCTGAAGCGTGGTCAGCGCCGAGACCTGATCACTATTTAGCTTTGCAGCCTGACCTGTCGTCAAAGCAACCAACTGATTGGTTGTGAGTCCTTTGACTTGTGATGTTGTCAAACTATTCACTGCCGAGGTACTCAATTTCGAAATGGCATCAGTGGAAAATGATGCCAGTTGAGAAGCAGATAAAACAGAAAGAGACGCTGTGACTAGCTTTGCAGCTTGATCTGTGGTCAACGTAGCAAGCTGTCCAGTTTTCAAAGCTTTGATTTGAGTTTCGGTGAGTGCATTTACTTGTTCTGTCGACAAGCTTTTGAACTGGTCTGTCGTTAAGGCCCCAATTGCGGCAGCGGTAAGCGCTTTAATATGTGCGGAATCTAGTTTGGCTAAATCGACAGTCTCCATTGACGATACTTGCAACGTCGACAATGCACCTAACTGTTCATTTGTGAGAGCCCCCGCTTGCGAAGTAGTCAGAGCCACCACCTGATCTGTGGTTAGGCTCCGTACTTGCGGCACCCCAAGAGCGGCGATTTGAGCCGTAATTAGTGAAATGAAATGCGCTGTATCTAATGCAGAGACCGCCTTTAATCCAGAGATCTGAGTTGGATCAATTGCCTGAATTTGCGACGTGCTCAACTGATTCACTTGCGCAGTCGACAGCGTACTTAAAGCGTCGCTGGTCAAAGCACTCATATCGCTTGTTGATAAGGCTTGTAACTGCGTTTGTGTGTAGCGAGAAAGGCTGTCGATTTTCATGAATAACTCCTAGGGGCTATCCAACTATCGGCACGAACTTGAAAAACTTTAGAAAAAAATAAAAAAGCCGAGACTCTCGTCTCGGCTTTGCTTAGGAAGCGTTGGAAATTACTTCAAAAGGCTCAACACACTTTGTGCCGACTGGTTCGCTTGCGCCAACATGGCTGTTGCTGCTTGCGAAATAATCTGCGACTTGGCCAAGTTGCTGGTTTCTGTAGCGTAGTCTGTATCCAAGATACGGCTGCGTGAAGCAGACATGTTTTGAGTAGACTCGGTCAAGTTAGAGACCACAGCATCCAAGCGGTTTTGATACGCACCAGCCTTGGCTTGATCAGCAGAAACACTGTTGATGGCCGCATCAATTGCTTCAATAGCTTTGGTTGCGCCAGCTTGAGTGCTCACATCCACAGAGGCAATCTTCATGCCGTTGTCTGCGCCGCCAAAAGTACCTGCAGTGAAACCAAGTAACGCGAAATTGGTATTACCCTCGCTGCCGCTCTTGACGGTGAATTCTTTGTCAGACATCAACTCGACTTTGCCGTAGGTAGTTGCAGCATCTGCTGCAGTTGTACCGGTACCCACAGTGGCACCTGTCAAACCAATGGACGCTGCAGAACCACCGTCAACAGCAATAGAGATGTTACGACCGTCAGCTGCTGTAAGAGTAATACCCGTACCTTCACCTGCTGTCGCCACAACGCCCGTCTGACCTTGAACAGTGTTGATTTTCTCAATTACTTCAGCGCGAGTTGTCTGGGCATCAAAACTAGTTGTGATGCTTACTCCGTTGATGTTCATGCCAGCGACTGCACCTGCAGTAAAGCCGCTACCAGCAATCACGTTAGGTGCAGCTTTGGCAGTCACCCCTGTAATAGCAGACTTTTTATTAATGGCAGCAGCGATGGCGATGGCACTCGCGGCCTTAGTACTGCTAGCAGCATTTGTATCAGACGATAAATCATCGGTAGCAATGGCCGCACTGATTTGCACGTCGTTAATGATCAAGGTATTGCCATTCAGAACACCGGTTGTCGTATCACTCGGTGCGGCTCCAGTTGCAGCAGCAGTGCGTGCTTTTGTCACAGTTTGCGCAACGTTAGCTTCGTAAGTGCCAGCAGACAAACCTGCAGCACTCAAAGCACCGCCTACTTTGCTTGAGAGGGTGATAGGTGAACCGTCGTCTGTATTCAAAGAGAAGTTACCCACAGTTGTTCCGGCAGCACCAACACCAGTGGCAGCAGCAGTCAATGTGCTAAAGGCTACGGTAATGTTGCGACCATCCTCTGCAACCAAAACAATGCCTTGGCTGTCATCATGGGTGTTGACGGCTTTAACACCTGTTTGATCAGAAATTTTGTTGATCGCATCAGCCACTGTGACACGAGAAGTTTCCAAGTCAGTCACAGTAGAGAAAGAAGTGGTAGCAACACCGTTAATAGTGATAGTGCCAGTAAGTGCTGCACCAGTCATCTTGCTGCCGTAGGCAGTTGTTTTTTCTACAGTGGCACGGACGCCTGTCAAGTCTGACACACGGTTGATGGCTGCGGCTTTAGCAATTGCACTACCATCCTTGTTTGAGTAAGAGAGGTCATCATCGGTGGCCAGAGACGCGCCGACTTGCACACCATTGATCAATACATCACCTGTAGTCAAGGCTGCGGTTGTTACAGCATTGGATGACAATGATGCACGAGAACCCAAACCGATGTCTTTGGTTTTCACTGAACCGAAACCAATGGTCATCAAATCGCCAGAATCCACACCTGTTTGCAGATCGATCTTGCCGGCTGAGCCATCCAACAATT
>CAZEAQ010000177.1:0-3001 GCA_964510145.1 uncultured Bordetella sp. | reverse complement strand
AGTCATGATGGTGTGCTTGTTCCAATTTCACCACTGGGAATTGAGCATTTATCTTTGATTGAAGCGCATTTGATGTCCCTATCGGAGCATGATCGTTACTTGCGATTTGGATATACCGCGACTGACGAACACATCAAGCGTTATTTAAATGGTCTCAACTTTGATCGGGATGAGATCTACGGAATCTTTAATCGCAACCTCAAAATTGTGGCCATGGCACATCTCGCGTTTATGAAAGAGGGGGCGGGCGAACCTAGTGCTGAATTTGGTGTCTCCGTTCAGGCTTATGCGCGTGGACGTGGGTATGGCGCTAGGTTGTTTGAACGTGCCGTTATTCACGCGCGTAACGAAGAGGTCTACCAAATGTATATCCACGCGCTTAGTGAAAACGCGCCAATGATTCGCATTGCTCGAAAAAGCGGAGCAACGATTGAACGAGACGGCGCCGAAACAGAGGCATATCTCCGCTTACCTGAGAGAGACTTAGACAGCCGCGTGACAGAATTAATCGTCGATCAATATGCAAAAGCAAACTACAGCATAAAAGAGGACGCAAAACGTTTTTGGGATTTCTTGGCACAAGTGAACGAAATTCGACAGGGCGTAAGACACGCGCGGCATCAGTCTGCAGAATGAAATTTAGCCCAAAGCTTGGGCTATGCTTAGGGGTTGTCAGACTCTCGCAGTGATTGCTGCAAAACTGTGATACCCCCGAATTCCAAAGAAATAGAGAAAGAAGATAAGCGTAGCTATTGGCAACGTTTACTTGAGTTTATTCATCCCGGGCCCGATTCGCGTGAAGAGCTTTTAGAAGCGCTTTCAGACGCAGAAGAAAACCAGGTCATTGGTGGCGAGAGTCGACTGATGTTGGAGGGGGTGTTGCGCATGGCAGACATGACTGCTGGGCAAATTATGGTGGCCGCTCCTCGTATGGATCTCATCAACATCGATGCATCTATCGACGAAAGTCTTCACCAAATCATTGACACCGCGCACTCACGATTCCCTGTTTATGAAGATCAACGGGACAATTTAATTGGCATCTTGCACGCCAAAGATTTGCTTAAGCTACAACGTGCGCCATCGCTCAATGTTAGAACGCTGTTGCGTCCCCCCATGTTTGTCCCAGAAAGCAAGGGGCTGAATGATTTGCTTCGAGAGTTCAGGAATACACGTAATCACATGGCTTTAGTTGTCGACGAATTTGGTCAAATCGCAGGACTCGTCACGATTGAAGATGTGTTGGAGCAAATTGTGGGAGATATTGAAGATGAGTTCGACATTCAAGAGGATGTTGGCGATATCTTTGCGCTAGCCGATCAAACCTACAGAGTCAGTGGGGACGCCTCCCTAGATAGAGTCGCTGAAGCATTTGGCACACACTTAGAGGTAAGCGCCGCAGAGCAAAGTGACGAAACAAGCTTTGACACCATCGGTGGTTTTATCGCGCATGCCATGGGTCATGTGCCACGGCGAGGAGAGCACTTTGAGCTCAATAAATTAAGGTTTGAAGTGCTTCACACTCGAGGGGGCGCCGTGAAGTGGTTCAAGGTATATCCTGCGCCAATCATTAAAGAATAGGTAATTTGAACGTGCATTTCTTGCGAATGGTGACGTCACTTTGGCCGCTATTTCTAGCAGGCTACGTTCAAGCGCTGGCGCTTGCATGGCCATTCGAAGGCGTTATCAAAGGCGATGCGCAGGGCTGGTTGCAGTTGGCTAGTCTTTTGGTGTTTGCATTTTATTTAGAGCGAACACAAACCATTGCAGAAGCATTTCTAAAAGCGTGGGTCTTTTCACTCGCTTGGTTAATTGGCAGTATGTGGTGGTTATTCATATCTATGAACACCTATGGCGGCATGCCTGCGCCACTAGCTGCAATGGCCGTGTTTTTATTAGCCGCAGGACTGGCTTTGTTTTATGCAATCGCCTGCTCAATCTACCGTGCGATCAGGCCACAAGCAGTGGGAGTCGTGGCGAAGGCCCTAGCTTTTGCATCACTTTGGATGTTGGCGGAAATCGCACGCGGCACCCTTTGGACAGGTTTGCCATGGGGCGCAATAGGCTATGCCCATGTTGACAGTGTCTTGAGACATTGGGCGCCTTGGGTTGGTGTTTATGGGATGAGTGCAATCAGTGCTGGCTTAGTCATGTCTATTGCCGCTGTGCGTAATTTGCAAACTGGAAAGCAGCACAAAACTTGGGCCTTCATCGCCACGATCGCAATGGCAATGGCTTTCACATGGGCTATTTCGCCCAGTCAAGGTTCAGCGACATTGAAGTTATCAGATGCGCCACTACGGGTCACTTTATTGCAGGGAAATATTCCCCAAGACTTGAAGTTTGGAGAGGGAGTTCGAACTGCATTGATCGGTTATCGCGATGCACTTTTAAATAGTCAAAGTGATCTGGTGGTGACGCCAGAAACAGCGATTCCTCTCATTCCAGAGCAATTGCCACAGGGCTATTGGCGACAACTTGAGCAACACTTTTCAAAAGGTCAACATGCTGCGCTCATCGGCTTGCCTTTAGTCACGAAGAACGAACAAGGGAAACCTCAATTCAGTAACGCTGTGATTGGATTAGCGCCTCAGCCGGCGCAATCTAACCATTCAGATGCAACCCCGCATTACCAATACAGCAAGCATCATTTGGTTCCGTTTGGTGAGTTTGTGCCCCCTATGTTTCAGTGGTTCGTCAATCTCATGAACATTCCACTGGGCGATTTTTCTAGAGGTGATGCGGTGCAAACGTCATTGCTCTGGAAGGGCGAGCGTATTGCGCCCAATATTTGCTACGAAGACTTGTTTGGTGAAGAGCTAGCACGCGGTTTTTCTGACCCGCAAACCGCACCGACGATGATGGTGAACCTTAGCAATATTGCATGGTTTGGGAACACAGTCGCCATTGATCAGCATTTGCATATTTCGCGCATGCGTGCCCTAGAAATGGGGCGCCCTATGTTGAGGGCGACCAACACCGGGGCAACAGCCGTCATCAA
>CAZEAQ010000176.1:0-3018 GCA_964510145.1 uncultured Bordetella sp. | reverse complement strand
GTGATATTCAAAATCAAACGCTATCCTGCTTCTTATCCTGTGACGTGTTGTTACGTTCACTTGGCATGGAAGGAGTTGGTTGATTGACAGAATTAAAGTTGCGAATTAAACGATATTTAATATACCTGTTGGTCGCTTCAAGCACTTCAATTTCAGCCCCTTTGTAGCCAATGATTGATGACTCGTTTAAGTCATAGTCAACGTTGTTGTTGAATGCTGGGCGTGCATAGTTATTAGAAAACTCTCTGTATCCAATACTAATTCGGTTGCCAATTCTTCCGTTGTAAATGAGCGTTTGTTGAAGTGAGTTCTCATACAAAACAGGACGTTGAATCATAGAAACACTGCCTTCTAAATCACCTTTGCATACGTATGCATTAATAAAAGTTATGACGCACAACTCTTTCGGAGAGTGTTTCAACATAATTGATTTATAGGGATCTGCGAGCGCAGCCCTCGTAATTGAACCAGACTCGTCTCCCATTCCTCCAATTTGGTAGTAATTCGAAAGCTCATCACTTCCAGTAAAACGGAATAACCCTGGCTCGACGGTATAAGCCCAAGCAACTCTGACAGAAGTATTTACTTTTAATAAATCAAGCATCATGAACTTACCTTGCTTGACCATTTCTTCACCGACACCACGTTGGCTAATCGCATTAAGCGGCGGTTCACTCACATCTGCCATCGCTGGCCGATAGTTGTACTTTGGTGAGGCGCAACCTTGCAAGAGCGAAGCCAACACAACACAAACTAAAGCGATTGTTTTACTAAATTTCGGTTCAATCAAATTCACGATTTATCTCCGCGGTTGTATTGGCTCTTAAAAACAAATTAATTCTAAGAACAAACTGCCGGAAGGCAAACCACCGTTTGGCTTAATGAGTGGATCTGATGCACTGGGGTGTTGCACACTTGTCAAGGCATTAAAGACAATGGCTAAACATAATTTAGGCAAGAAAAAAGGACTTAGATTTCTCTAAGTCCTTTTTTCATTAAATTTTGGTGGGACCAGCGGGGGTCGAACCCACGACAAACGGATTAAAAGTCCGCTGCTCTACCAACTGAGCTATGGTCCCATCACGCTTGACAAACGATGTTTTCGTCTATCTTGCGAAGCCTGAGAGTATAACCCAGTTTTGTTGATTTTGCGAATTACGCGGAACAAATTTGGTCAAACACCCAACCTGCTGCGCACTGTCCAAATGTTGCAGTGACAGCAACAACAGAACCATAGCCATGACAGTTCAATGAGCCATCGCCTTGCACTTCACAACTCGCATCAGGGGGCGCAACCGACTCGCGACTAAACACACATGCAAGGCCTATTTTTTTTCCATCTCTAGGCGCTGCGTGTTCACGCCTGAGTCGGTATCTCAGTTGTGCCAGCAAAGGGTCATGCGTGGTTTTAGACAAATCATCAATGTCTACTTTGTGCGCCAAACGTTTGCCTCCCGCAGCCCCAACACTAATGAACAAAGCGCGTTCACGAATAGCCCACGCAGCCATCGCTGTTTTGGCTTTTACTTGATCGCAAGCATCAATGACTGCATCAACTGTTGTGCCCAATATGTGCGGCCAGTTGTCGGGCTCTACAAACTCTTCAACACACGTCACCACACAACTTGGGTTGATGCGTGCAATACGCTCTTTCATGGCTTGCACTTTGGCTAACCCAACGGTGTTGTCGAGCGCATGAATTTGACGATTGATGTTGGACTCTGCCACATGGTCCAAGTCAATCAACGTTAAGCGCCCTACACCACTTCGCGCTAAGGCTTCAGCGGCCCATGAGCCCACGCCACCCACACCCACAACTGCAACATGCGCAGCACGAATACGAGCGGCACCCGATACGCCATACAAACGATCAAGCCCACCAAAACGGCGCTGATAGTCGGCGTCAACTAGGGTGTCTGTCAATTTACAAACTTGCCGCTTGACGGCGCAAAGCGACAACTGCCCCAACCACAATGGCGGCTGTTGCGATGAACGCATTCAAACTGAGGGTCGATAGACCGCTTAACCCTTGACCAAATGTGCATCCCATGGCGGTGACACCACCTACGCCCATCAACACGCTGCCGATCAAGTGGTTTCCCAGATCCGTGGGGTTGGCAAAACCCTCCCAGCGAAAAGTGCCATGCGTGATGGCCGAGAGCCATGAACCCGCAACCACGCCAAACACGGCAACAACGCCCGTTGTTAAAACTTTGGAGGCGTCGCTGTAAAACAAAAACCAATCGAGTGTTTGCGCCACAGGCCCTACAAACGACAACGCTTCCATTCGACCAGAACTCGTACCTAAATAGGTGGGCAATAAAGTGTCTGGATGTTCGGGTACAAAACCAAGGTTGCCGCTTATCCACCACAAGAAAACCAAGATTGCGCCAACGCCCAAACCAGCCAACAAATTTTGTGGCGCGATGAAGTCTTTGCCACGCAATGCAAACACCAATAATGCAGCGCCCAAAACATAGGCCACCCATGCGCCGCCCAACCACATACGCAAGCTAGAACCATCAGGCATATTGACAAGCACGGTGTCGACTGTGTTGACACGCAATACGGCAGTTACACCTTTGAGTGTGGCAAAGCCGCTGAGGCCCATGGTTAAAAAAACAACCAACGATTTAAGGTTGCCACCGCCCATTCGAACCAGCGCTTTGTTGCCGCAGCCTGAGGCCAAAACCATGCCGTAGCCAAACATCAAACCACCCACGATGTCTGACAACCAAAGCAAACGAGTCGATGAATAAAGTGTTTGCGCGGGGTCAATCAGCTTGGCATCTGAGAGAGCCGCGAAGCCAATGATGGCAATACCCGCAGCAAGAATCCACTGCCTTGCTCGGGTCCAGTCGTTCATGTAAACGACATCGGCAATCGCACCCATCGTGCAAAAGTGCGTGCGCTGCGTGATGAAACCCAATACCAAGGCACTCAAAAAAAAGGCCCAGAGGACCCATGAATTGAGGCTAGCGAGGTCAATCATTTAAGTTTAGATAAACGCTCTTTTGC
>CAZEAQ010000175.1:0-3046 GCA_964510145.1 uncultured Bordetella sp. | reverse complement strand
CCAGAACCAACAAGCAATGGCAACTGCATAAGTTGGGAGTTCATTGTAGGCAAAATCTCCGAATTGAACAGCAGTCCCTGGACAACTTTGACCTCGTTGCGGCTTCGCAACATGAATTTATCCACAACTTATAAACAATTTGCATCGGGTTTTTCTAACAACTTGTGGGTGATCTGTGGAGCACCTGTGAAGTGAGTTAGTTCATCCCATATCGTGGAGTTTTGAACTTGCGATATATCGCAAAAGCACAATCAGCCCCTCAATTCTATACAAAAAGAGATTGAAAACCTTATTTAAGTTAGTGAGTGCAAACTTAAAATATTTTTATCCTTAAAAATTTAAACACCGTATTCCCTACTCCAGCTTGGGGAATTAACGGTTGGGTTTGACCACGGTGTACTGCGCCCATTCACCCCTTCGAATCAGCACTGTGACGGGTTTACTTCGATCAAGCTTTGACAACACCGTCTCTAAGGCGGATACGGAGGCTGTTTCGATATTTGCTAACGCCAAAATCACGTCGCCTTCTTGAATTCCCGCACGAGACGCTGGCTCGGCCACGCTTTCAACACGAACCCCACCTCTGAGCTTGAGCTCCTTTTTCTGCGCATCCGTGAGCTCAGTAACCGTCAAGCCCAAAACTTTAAATGCCGCTTGTGCAGAAGATGGTTTTTCTGCGGGAGTAGATGCTTTCTTAGCCGTTTTCTCTGCCTCAAATTCGCCAACCGTGATTTGCATGTCACGCAATGCGCCACGACGCCAGACTTGAAGAGCACTTCGAGTTCCAGGTTTTGTGTTGCCCACCATGCGCGGTAAGTCGGTTGATTTTTCAATCACCTTGCCTTCAAACTTCAAAATGATGTCGCCTGGCTCCAGGCCTGCCTTTTCTGCGGGCGAGCCTTGCTCAACACCACGCACCAACGCTCCTTGCGCTTTGCTAAGGCCCAAAGACTCAGCCACTTCTTTGCTCACTTGGTCTATTTGCACACCCAAGCGCCCACGCTGAACCCGACCTGTCGCACGCAATTGCTCACTGACCCGCACCGCTTCATCAATGGGAATCGCAAACGAGATACCCATGAAGCCGCCAGATCGCGAATAAATTTGGCTGTTGATACCCACCACTTCGCCGCGCATATTGATGAGCGGACCACCAGAATTGCCGGGGTTAATCGCGACATCCGTTTGAATAAATGGCAAGTAATCGCCCGTGTCTCGCTGCTTGGCACTCACAATACCGGCCGTCACGGAGTTATCTAATCCAAAGGGCGAACCAATGGCCATGACCCATTCACCCACTTTGAGTCGATTGACGTCACCAATTTTGACGACCGATAAGCCCGTTGCCTCAATCTTGACGACCGCAACGTCGGTTCGCTTATCTGCACCCACGATGCGGGCTTTGAATTCACGTTTATCGGGCAACGTTACGAGCACTTGATCTGCGCCATCGACCACATGCGCATTCGTCATCACGTAACCATCTGACGACAAAATAAAACCCGAACCTACGCCCTTCGGTTGCTCCTCTGCTTGAGGCTGTCCTCGATTAGGGCGCTGCTGTCTCGGCAAACCGGGGTTCGGCCCCGGAAACGGCATGCCAAAGAAACGACGAAATAACTCTTGCACCTCATCGTCTGGGGCGTTGCCTTGCCCATTAGAAACTGCCACTCTTTCCATGGTTCGAATATTCACCACAGAGGGCCCCACTTGCTCGACTAACTCCGTGAAGTCAGGCAGTCCACGCACAGACTGGGCTTGCGCATTGGAGAGCGGCGCACCCACTAGGCCAACGGCCAGGGTTGAAGCCAATAAAAAATAAGTGAAGCGACGGGGCAAAGAATTTATTGATGTGAATAAACGTGCCATTTTTTTACCTCAATCAATATTTTGACGCTGATAGACAGCGCGACGTAAATCGAGCCACAACATTGGCGCTTGTTCCTTGGCTAACCATAACCAACGCGAACGATTCATGTGAAGAATAGATGTGGATTGCCATTGCAAAAGCAAGGTCTCTTGAAGATCAAACGACACAGAAAATTGACCCCATTCTGATTCGCGACCAAGACCACTTAAACACCAAGCACGACCGTCCCAAGTGAGCACACCTGTTTCACGGATGGATGAAGTTCCTAAAGCCAGTGCTATCGCCACACATATCCAGCTGAGAACCATCCACCCTGAGAACGCTTGCAACATTAGCCAACTCAACTCTGCGGCGAGCACTGACAAGCAAAGCGCCCCAAAAACAAGCTTCTGAAAAGCGCAACGCCCCACCGGATAAGCAACCGATGGGGCGCCGTGCATAAAGTTAAACGCGCTTAAAAACTAAAGCGCCGTTGGTACCGCCAAATCCGAAATTGTTTTTCAAGGCCACGTCTATCTTCACGTCGCGTGCTGTGTTGGCGCAGTAGTCAAGATCACACTCAGGATCTTGATTGAAGATATTGATCGTTGGCGGGCTCTTTTGATGGTGAATCGCAAGAACCGTAAAGACGCTCTCAATGCCGCCCGCGCCACCCAATAGGTGACCCGTCATCGATTTGGTTGAGTTAACAACAATTTTCTTAGCGCGATCACCCAAGGCTGCTTTGATCGCGTTGGTCTCGTTCACATCGCCCAAAGGCGTTGATGTGCCATGCGCATTTAAATAGTCCACTTGGTCTGCATTGACGCCTGCATTACGCAAAGCGTTCAACATCGCGCGACGTGGGCCGTCCATGTTTGGCGCAGTCATATGTCCTGCATCAGCGCTCATGCCATAGCCGCCAAGCTCAGCGTATATCTTGGCTCCACGGGCTTTGGCGTGTTCGTATTCTTCGAGCACCAGCACGCCAGCACCTTCACCCAAAACGAAGCCATCCCGATCGCGATCCCATGGGCGAGAGGCTGTAGCAGGGTCGTCATTGCGAGTAGACAGTGCCCGCATAGCAGCGAACCCACCCACTCCCAACGGAGACATACAACACTCCGAGCCGCCCGCAATCATCACATCCGCATCGCCATATTCGATCAAACGACCCGCGTCGCCAATGCTGTGCAG
>CAZEAQ010000174.1:0-3061 GCA_964510145.1 uncultured Bordetella sp. | reverse complement strand
GACGACCAGTCAATTCGCTTCGTGCTGGAAAAAGCGCTGTTGCGCGAGAACCTGCCGACTCGCAGTTTCACTAGCCCGCGTGAAGTGCTGCAAGCTCTCGACACGGTGACTGAGGAGAATGGACCTCAAATTTTGGTCAGCGACATTCGCATGCCCGGTGGTTCGGGACTTGATTTATTGACGAAGGTGAAAGAGCGTTTGCCAACGCTGCCCGTCATCATCATGACGGCGTTTTCTGATTTGGACAGTGCGGTTTCAGCATTCCAAGGCGGGGCGTTTGAGTACTTGCCGAAACCCTTTGATCTGCCTAAAGCGGTGGCTTTGATTCGTCGTGCGTTAGAGGAAAGTCAACAGGAACAATCGCAAACTGAATTGCAAGATGCAACGCCCGAGATGTTGGGCCAAGCACCCGCGATGCAAGATGTTTTTAGAGCCATTGGTCGATTGAGCCAAAGCAACGTAACGGTCATGATTACCGGCGAGAGTGGCTCAGGTAAAGAGCTGGTGGCGCGTGCTTTGCACAAGCATTCACCGCGTGGCGATGCGGGTAACAAAGGGCCATTCGTGGCTATCAATACCGCGGCGATTCCTAAAGATTTGTTGGAGAGCGAGCTGTTTGGTCATGAGCGTGGCGCCTTTACAGGGGCGCAAACGACGCGTCGCGGCCGCTTTGAACAAGCCGAGGAGGGCACTTTATTTTTAGATGAAATCGGCGATATGCCGTTTGATTTGCAGACACGTTTGTTACGCGTGTTGAGTGACGGCACTTTCTATCGAGTGGGTGGTCACAACGCCATCAAGGCCAATGTGCGCGTGATTGCAGCCACGCATCAAGACTTAGAAAAGCGCGTGAAAGACGGAGTGTTCCGTGAAGACTTGTTTCATCGACTGAATGTGATTCGTTTACGTTTACCAGCTTTGCGTGAGCGCAAAGAGGACATTCCCATGTTGACGCGCCACTTTTTGCAGCAGAGCGCACAACAATTGGGCGTGGAGCCAAAACGAATCTCCGAATTGGCGCAGGCATTGCTGGACAATTTTTCTTTTCCGGGCAATGTCCGTCAGTTAGAAAACATTTGTCATTGGCTCACGGTGATGGCCCCCGCGCAAGTGATTGAGCCCAAAGATCTGCCGCCCGAAATTTTGGGCCAAGGCGATGTCATTGAATCACTGAGCGTCATGAGTCAAGCGAATCAAGATCATGTTCACCACGATGTTTCGCCGATGTCAGACACGTCGAATGGTGTGACCGCCTCAGTGCCGAACGGCGATGCCACGGTAATGTCTTCAGCCGTCTCGCCGATCGTGCTCAATCTGCCAGGAGCCGATTGGGAACAAGGCCTAGAGGCTGAAGCCATGAGTTTGTTGGTATCGGGTCGCACGGATGTGTGGGAAGTTTTGGTCAATCGTTTTGAAGCTCGATTGATACAAACTGCACTCGCGAATACGCGCGGTCGTCGTATAGAGGCTGCTCAAAAACTAGGGATCGGTCGCAACACCATCACCCGAAAAATTCAAGAGCTTGGTTTAGACGATTAGCGCTCTTGATTGGTCAAGACAAAGTGACGATCACGGGGGTGTGATCGCTAGGACGCTCATTCTTACGAGGCGCTTTATCAATCACGCATGCTTGAACCGAAGTCTTCAAGGCGTCACTGACCAAAATGTGATCAATGCGCAGGCCGCGATTCCTGCGGAATGCAAACTCGCGATAGTCCCACCAGCTGTAACTTTTTTCAGCTTGATCGAATAATCGAAACGCATCGTTCAAGCCAAGATCGATCAGCGCTTGGAAGTGCTCACGTTCCTGAACGGTGCAATGAATGGTGTCCTTAAGGGCAACTGGGTCCCAGACATCGCGGTCATCCACGGTGATATTGAAGTCACCCATGAGAACCAATTTGGGGTGTTGTGTTAACTCTTGCTTGAGCCAGTTTTGAAGTGCTTCAAGCCATTTCATTTTGTAAATAAATTTATCGCTATCGGGCGCTTGCCCGTTCGGAAAATAAGCGCCAACGACACGAACATCATCCACCGTGGCGGTGATCACGCGAGCCATGTCGTCTTCAAAACCTGGAATGTTTTTGATCACATCAATGGAAGGTTGACGTGAGAGCAACGCAACGCCGTTGTATGTTTTTTGGCCAAAAAAAGCAACGTGATAGCCAGCAGCTTCTATGGCCTCACGCGGAAATTTATCGTCTGTGGTTTTAGTTTCTTGTAAAACCAAAACATCGACAGGGTTGGCTGTCAGCCAATCTAAAACTTGCGGCAAACGTACCGTTAACGAGTTGACATTCCAAGTAGCAAGTTGCATGGTTTTTAAGATGAGTGTGTTCGCTTTAGCGTGACGAAACTGTAAGCAAGCCCGTTACTCGCAACGTTGGATACACGCGATACCTCTTGCCAACTTGCATCAAACGTGGGTGCATATGCATCGCCATCAAAGTCTGCGTCAATTTCGGTCACCACGGCATGGTCTGACAAAGGCATGGCCTGTGCATAAATTTCGGCGCCGCCGATGACCCACGCTTCACAGTTTGGCGGGCAATGTTGAAGCGCATCGCCTAACGAGTGAACAACCACAGCACCATCTGCTTGCCAATTAGGCTGACGCGTAACGACGATATTGATGCGACCCGGTAAGGGGCGAAATTTAGGCGGTAACGAATCCCAAGTTTTACGGCCCATGACCACGGGTTGCCCGAGTGTGGTTTGCTTGAAATGCGCTAAATCTTCCGGTAAGTGCCAAGGCAAAGTGTTGCGAAGACCAATCACGCCGTTTCGTGCGCGCGCAAAAATTAAATTGAGCGCCATGAATTTAGACGGCGACCGGTGCCTTGATGGCATCGTGGCATTGGTAGTCCAAGACCTCAAAATCTTCGTATTGGTAGTCAAAGATGGAGCTGGGTTTTCTTTTGATATTCAGTGTTGGGTAGGCAAAAGGTGCGCGGCTCAGCTGCAGCGCAACTTGTTCATGGTGATTGCTATAAATGTGGCAATCGCCGCCAGTCCAAATGAAGTCGCCTACATCCAAGTCGCATTGCTGCGCCACCATATG
>CAZEAQ010000173.1:0-3151 GCA_964510145.1 uncultured Bordetella sp. | reverse complement strand
CAGAGCGGATTTTGGAGGTCACGCTCGACCTCTTCAATCGCTTTGGCGAGCCCAACGTCTCGACCACGCTCATCTCGTCTGAGCTCAACATTAGCCCGGGCAATCTTTATTACCACTACCCTGCCAAAGAGGAGCTGGTCACCGCGCTTTTCAATCGTTACGAAAACGCTCTGAACGAATTGTTAGAGGCTGCGCCTGGCGTTCACGATGTTGAAGACGCTTGGTTTTTCATGCACACGCTATTCGAATTGGTCTGGCAATACCGTTTTTTGTATCGCGATTTAAACGATTTACTGAGTAAAAACCGTCGCCTAGAAACGCATATTAAAGATGCGTTGCTGCATAAAACTACCGCGTTTCGCACACTCTTAGACAGCCTAGAGCACGAAGGCGCATTGGAGATGACCGTCTCAGACCGAGAGGCCACTGCGACGCACATGGTGGTCATCTTGACGTGGTGGTTGAGCTACGAATATGTGCGCGACCCACGTCATGCGCTAGAGCCTGAAAGCGCCCAAGCTTCATTACTTCGCGGCGCAAAGAGCGTGTTGGGTTTGCTCACCCCCTACGCCAGCGCAGACCACAAAGCGCACTTAAGTGCCTTGCTCGCCGCTTATTGACACATCAGCTTTTCAGCCACGCCTCAACCAAGCGCACCCAATACGTGCCGCCCAGCGGAATTAAAGCGTCATTGAAATCGTAGTTGGGGTTATGCAAAGTACACGGACCTTCACCGTGTCCCATCTCGCGGTGCACGCCGTCGCCATTGCCAATAAAGCAATAAGCCCCCGGCACTGCTTGCAACATGTACGAAAAGTCTTCCGCGCCCATCGTGGGCTCTTGCGGTATCACGTTTTCGGCGCCGACGATGGTGGCCATCACTGCACGAGCAAACTCAGTCTCCGCACCATGGTTGATGGTGGGCGGGTAATTGCGCTCAAACTCAAACGTGCAGGTTGCGCCAAATGCGGCGCTGGTGTGCTCGGCCACTTCGCGCATGCGCTGCTCAATCATGTCGAGCACTTCCAAGGTAAACGTGCGCACGGTGCCTTGAATTTCACAATGGTCGGGCACCACGTTAGTGGCTTCGCCCGTGTGGATCATGGTGACTGAAATGACACCCGCATCAACTGGTTTTTTATTACGACTGATGATGGTTTGAAACGCCTGCACCATCTGGCATGCAATGGGCACAGGATCTATGCCGTTGTGCGGCAAAGCGGCGTGGCAGCCTTTGCCGTGAATGGTGATTTTGAATTCGTTACTTGAGGCCATCACAGGCCCCGCGCTCAATGCAAATTGCCCCTCTTGCAACCCCGGCCAGTTGTGCATGCCGTAGACCGCTTGCATAGGGAATTTCTCAAACAAGCCATCGCGAATCATCTCGCGAGCGCCGCCGCCACCTTCCTCTGCGGGCTGAAAAATGAAATACACCGTGCCGTCAAAATCTTTATGCTTTGCCAAATGCTGTGCGGCCGCCAACAACATGGCCACATGCCCATCGTGACCACACGCATGCATCTTGCCAGCGTGCTGACTGGTGTGGGCGAACTGGTTGAACTCTTGCATGGGCAAGGCGTCCATGTCGGCGCGTAAGCCAATGGCGCGGTCGCTGGTGCCGTTTTTCAAAATACCGACGACACCGGTTTTACCCAAACCACGGTGAATGGGAATGCCCCATTCAGTCAACTTTTGCGCCACCACATCTGCGGTGCGTACCTCTTCAAAACACAACTCAGGGTGAGCGTGAATGTCTTTGCGAATGGCAGCAATACCGGCCGCTTGGGTGACGATGGAATCTATGACTTTCATGCACCACAGTCTAGCGTTTGACCTACCCCTCTGTCATGCAGGGCTATCCTGCAACCTAAAGTTTCAAGGCCAAACGGGGGCGTGGTGGCTCAAGCGATGTTTGGCAATCTCGAGCAGGCCATCAAAAATAAGCGTATCGACCAACTCAAACTGCACGGACATACTGGGCGCCATCTTCCAGCCCGCTCCCCCCGTCATGTAGCACATAGGCTCTGCGCCGCAATGCTGCCGAACGTGCTGCACCATGCGTTCCACGGCGCCCGCAATGGCGTAGGTGCCCCCACTCGTTAACGCATCGCTGGTGTTGGTTGGAAACTCGCACACCTCGCCCGTGGGCACCCTTAAACCAGCTGTGCCGGACTCAAGAGCGCGCAACATGATGCCGTGCCCAGGCAATATCAAACCGCCTAAAAACTTTCCCGTCGCGTCAATCGCTTCAACGGTGACCGCCGTCCCCACCATCACCACCACCATCGGTCGCGTCGCGTTTTGCCCCACCTCTTGCAGCATGCGTGCATGTGCGCCAATCATGGCTACCCAGCGGTCTGCGCCCAAGCGTGTGGGATGGTCATAGCCGTTGGTCATGCCCGCCTCGGAGGCCGATGAAACAGCCCAATGAGGCGTTAAATCCCACAACTCCATTTGTTCTTCAACACGCCGGCGAATCGCCTCGCCCGCCACGATGCATCCCAACATGTGCGTGGGCTCTGGCAAATCGCGCCAATCTTCATCGGCCAAACGGTCAATGTTTTCTAAAAAAACAGCACCATGCCCTAGCAATTTGGCTCTGGGCGCAGGGGTGTCGTACTGCGCCCACTTTAGGCGCGTGTTGCCCACATCAAGTGCTAAAAATGTCATGGTCGATTTAGTTTTGACGCCACGGCAAGCCGCGCATGCGCCAGCCCCCTTTGAGGCCGCGATGCGCGGATTCATTTGGATCGCCTTCGAAGCCTTCCAAGATGTTGTAAGCCTCAAGCCCTAATTCAGCAGCACGCTTGGCAGCGGCCACTGAGCGAACGCCGCTGCGACACAACAAAACTACTTTTTTACCCTGAGCAGCCTGTTGAATGGCCGCATCAAAAGAATCGTTCATTGCCATACCTGGCCATTGCTTCCAAGCGACGGCCACTGCACCTGGCACAAAACCCACCCATTCGCGCTCTGCATCGGTTCGCACATCGACCAGAACGGCCTCACCAGATTGCATCCATTCATAAGCAGTTTGTGGCGTGACATCGCCGGCGTAACCAAGCTTGTTGCTACTCATAGTTGTTCAGCTTAAAAAGTTGGTTCGCAGTATAGAGACCGGCTCGTCTCCAAGGAGACAAATTTTTTGAAA
>CAZEAQ010000172.1:0-3221 GCA_964510145.1 uncultured Bordetella sp. | reverse complement strand
AAGGAGCATTTGACATGGCACAGAAAAAAGGCGGCGGCTCTACGCGAAACGGGCGTGATTCCAAGCCCAAAATGCTGGGTGTTAAAGCTTTCGGTGGTGAATTGATCACTGCGGGCGCGATTATCGTGCGTCAACGTGGTACCAAATTTCATCCTGGTGCAAATGTGGGTGTCGGTAAAGACCACACCTTGTTTGCTTTGGTAGATGGCCATGTCTCGTTCGGCGTCAAAGGCGCCTTGAACAAGCACATGGTCAATGTCACACCTGTTTAATTTAGTTAAACGACACTAAAGTAAAGCCCCGATTCGTCGGGGCTTTACTTTTTAAACTACGGCCTTGTATGAAATTTGTTGACGAAGCTTATATCGACATCGCGGCAGGCGATGGTGGGAATGGTTGCGTCTCATTTCGTCACGAAAAATATAAAGAGTTTGGTGGGCCTAACGGTGGTGATGGTGGTCGTGGCGGTCATGTGTTCGCAGTGGCAGATCCAAATTTAAATACGCTTGTGGACTACCGCTTCTCGCGCCGCCACGAAGCGAAGCGTGGGCAACACGGCATGGGATCAGACATGTTTGGTCACGCTGGCGATGACATTACTCTAAAGATGCCCGTCGGCACAATCATTTCTGATGCAGAAACGGGTGATGTGCTCTTTGAACTGTTAGTTCCTGGCGAAGTGATCACCATCGCAAAAGGCGGTGATGGTGGTTTTGGCAATATGCGTTTTAAAAGCGCAATCAATCGCGCGCCTCGTCAAAAAACACCAGGATGGCCCGGTGAGAAAAGAAACCTCAAGTTAGAGCTTAAAGTCCTGGCTGATGTGGGTTTGCTGGGTATGCCGAATGCGGGTAAATCGACGTTGATATCTGCAATATCGAATGCGCGTCCAAAAATCGCAGACTATCCCTTCACGACATTGCACCCCAATTTAGGCGTCGTGCGTGTGGGGCCAGAGCAAAGTTTTGTGGTCGCTGATGTGCCTGGGCTAATTGAAGGCGCCTCTGAAGGCGCCGGTCTTGGGCATCAGTTTCTAAGACACCTGCAGCGTACGCGTCTTTTGTTGCACCTTGTGGATATCGCGCCGTTTGATGAAGGAGTTGATCCCGTTGTTCAGGCTAAAGCTATTGTTAAAGAATTAAAAAAATACGATAAAGCGCTTTATGACAAGCCGCGCTGGATAGTTCTGAATAAATTGGATATGGTGGATGCAAACGACAGAGTTGCTCGGGTTGCAGATTTTGTGAAACGTATGAAATACAAAGGGCCTATCTATCAAATTTCGGCATTGACTCGTGAAGGATGCGAGCCTTTAATTAAAGACATTTACAAACATATCAAGGCGCAACAAGTGTCCGAGCAACCGCCAGAATATGTTGATCCTCGCTTTTCACAACTTGCACCCTAGTGCTGATTCAACTTGGTTTCAATGACTACTTCAGTTTCCACAGTTCTGCGCGATGCTAGACGTATCGTCGTGAAGGTCGGTTCTAGTTTGGTGACCAATGAAGGACGAGGCCTAGACGAGCAAGCGATTGGTGAGTGGTGCCGTCAATTGAGTGCTTTGGTGCGTGATGGCCGAGAGGTCATCATGGTTTCAAGTGGCGCAATTGCAGAGGGCATGAAGCGACTTGGTTGGACGACTCGTCCACATGAGTTACATGAGCTTCAAGCCGCTGCAGCGGTAGGGCAGATGGGCTTGGCTCAGATGTACGAAACGAAATTACGTGAGAACGGTTTAGGTTCGGCCCAGGTCTTATTGACACATGCAGATTTAGCCGATAGAGAGCGCTATTTAAATGCACGTTCAACTTTGCTCACATTGCTGACACATGGCGTTTTACCTGTGATCAACGAAAACGATACCGTTGTGAACGATGAAATTAAATTCGGCGATAACGACACCCTTGGCGCACTGGTTGCAAATTTGGTAGAGGCTGATGCGTTGATTATTTTGACGGATCAAAAAGGGCTTTACACCGAAGACCCAAGGCAGAATTCAAACGCTACTTTTGTACACGAGGCTAAGGCGGGAGACCCAACTCTCGAAGCTATGGCGGGAGGCGCTGGTTCAAGCATCGGCAAAGGCGGCATGATCACCAAAATCTTGGCTGCTAAGAGGGCGGCTGGATCTGGTGCGTCCACTGTGATCGCTTGGGGGCGTGAGCCTGAAGCCCTAATTAGGCTGAGCCAAGGCGAGGCGATTGGTACGCTGCTGTTAGCACCGACGCAAAAGCAGCAAGCGAAGAAGCAATGGATGGCTGACCATCTGCAATTGCGTGGTTCGGTGTCAATCGATGAAGGCGCTGTGCGTAAATTGCAGTCTGAAGGTAAGAGTTTGCTTACGATTGGAATGTCAACAGTAGAGGGCGATTTTTCCCGAGGCGAAGTGATTGCTATTTTGGATCCGCAAGGCTTAGAAATAGCACGAGGATTGGCTAACTACGCCGCAGCGGAGGCGCGACTACTTTGCCGGAAACCTTCATCTGAGATTCAAACTATTTTGGGCTATGTGGCTGAACCTGAGATGGTGCATCGAGACAATCTTGTCTTGATGCAGAGCCATGTTTTTCGGGCTTAATCTAATCTTTTAAGTCCGCTGTTTGAGAGCGTTTTGAGGATCCGGATCGAATGAAGCGCCGGGTGGCAACTCCATGTTGGATTTCGAATCTTGTGCGCTGTGAATATGTGCATTACCCCGCAAAAAACGATTCCGACTTTCATGCCTAGGTAAAAAGCGTGAAAGCTCTGTCAACGCCATTTCGTAAACGCCACGCTTAAATTCGACGACTACATCGAGTGGAACCCAATAGTCGTTCCACCGCCAAGCGTCAAATTCAGGGTGATTAGTCGCCCGCAGATTCAAATGATGATCAGGCGCCACCATTTGTAACAAAAACCAAATTTGTTTTTGGCCTTTATAAAAACCACGCGCGTCACGGCGTATAAACCGGTCAGGCACCTCATAGCGCAACCAATCACGGGTACGGGCCACAATTCGCACATGCTCTGGCTTGAGTCCCACTTCTTCGTGCAATTCACGAATCATGGCTTGCTCAGGAGTCTCTCCTCGGTCGATGCCGCCTTGCGGGAACTGCCAGCTGTGGGTGCGAATGCGCTTACCCCAAAAAACCTGATTTTTTTGGTTGAGCAAGATGATGCCGACGTTGGGTCTGAACCCTTCACGGTCGAGCATAATCAAACCTCAAATTTTTTAAACT
>CAZEAQ010000171.1:0-3224 GCA_964510145.1 uncultured Bordetella sp. | reverse complement strand
CCAAGCTCAGTTGAATGGTTTCTTTGATTTTGTCGATGAAGGACTGCAGCGCCTCGTCAGTGAGGGGGGCTGTTGGAGCGGGGTTGGCTGAAGTTTCTTGTGACATGGTGCAGACATCTCGTGGGCTAGTGCAGAACTATAACCACACTGCCTTGATGGGCCAAGATGCTTGCCATACCCTGCTGCAGAATGCAAAATTTCAAGAACTGTCAGGCCGTGCCGATACATGAAATGTCACTAAAGCGGTTAAATCAAACAATAGAGTGTGTGTCATGCCAACAGAAATCGTCGACGGTTGGGCCGTCAAGCAATTGAGAGAGTTGTACCGTTTAGATCGGGCCAACGCGGCACGTTTGTGTGGATTGACCCTGGGCCAAGTTAAGCAGCTGGAGGAGGGGGGGCACGACAGTTTTGCCTCGCCGGCGGACAAAATACAAGCAGCCATGCGGTTTGCCAGTACCTTAAGCGGTAAGCAACCCAATGGCCTACCACGCGCCAATGTGTTTTATGTGGGTAACAGCCCCGTCTTGGGAAACCGTTACACGGCACGTCCGGGAGTGAGCTTAAAGCAGGAGCGATTCATCGATTCGCCAAAGTTTTTAAAATCAACATTGATAGCGTTTGTCATGCTGTTTTTGCTATTTGGCGTGGCCACCCCTATTTTGTTTGGCAAAAAAAGCGCACCTTATTTGGACGGAGTGCCTGTGATTGAAAAACTTCCCGTCATAAAATAACCCTGCCAAAGGGGGATTTTGATATGACCTATTTCATGCAATTTATTCGGCGTCCTGCAGTAGCGATCTTGTGCCTCAGTATGCTGGGCGGTTTGACTTTTGCGGCTTATGCCAAAGCGATAGGCAATTACCCCACCGTTGATTTGCGCGAATTGCCCGACCCATTGCGTTCAGTTTATAAGGAACTCAAGCCTGAAATGAACGAAATGAGTCATTGTGCGGCGGCCTTTGACAGTCACTCAGACGGCGAAAAAATGGTGTTTCGTTGCTCTATCCACATCAAGATGTCTGCCGAGGGCGAACGCCGTGCGATGAGATATTGCGAAGAGAAACGGGCTGAAAAGGGCATCAAAGCCCCCTGCCGTTTGGTAGAAGAGTAAATCGTCTGGTTTGATCAGCTGCGAACCAAGTTCAGTTTGCGCATCACTTGGTGAGTGGTTTCAATGATGGGCTGCGCAGCTTGGGCGAGTGTCTCTGCGTCAGAGGATTTGTTAGCCCAATCGTCCGCTGCATCCAGTATCAAATAAAAGTCGCTGAGATCGCCAATTTCAAATTCTTCGTCCTTGGCACGCATCATCTCGAGCAGGGTGATATACCCTAGGAAATACAGTGCGTACATCAATGAGACTGAGGCGTTGACAGACAGCGTATGGCTGTCGACCAATTCGGCAAACATCTCACGAATGGTGTCGATCGTTAGGATTTCATGGGGATCAAAACCAAACTCTTTTTGAAAGTGTTGGCAGGCAATGTCCCATTGCTGAATGCTGTCTTGGTAAGGTTTGCCGAAATCAGTCATGCGTTGATGTTATCTGCTAATTGACAAAATAACCAGTCTTTATATTCGAATATATATGAATGGCATTTATATTCACACGAATTTTATTTGTGGCTATAAAATAATGCTCTTTATTAATTAATTGGAGTAAATATATGGCGCGCACCTCAATAGCAGCTCAACTGGCTAAATTACGCAAAGACCGTGAAGCTTTAGAAAAGCGTGAAAAGGCTTTGTTAGCCAAAACCAATGACAAGGTATTGTCGAAAATTGTGGCTATGGCGAAAGAGGCGGGTTTATCGGCGGCTGATATTTCTAAGGCGCTGGGCGCAACTAAACCAGCCAAAGGGGCTAAAGCCCCACGTGCTGCCAAAAAAGGCGCATTGGCGGGTAAAAAAGTAGCGCCCAAATACCGTAACCCAGCCAATCCAGAACAGACATGGACTGGCCGTGGAGTCTCTCCCTCTTGGGTTCAGGCTTTGAAGGCGGCGGGCAATTTAGACGCGGCTTTGATTGGTACATCCGCCGCGCCTGGCGCGGCAGCGTAAGGGCTGGCGTCAGTGGCGGCGGTCCAGTAATTGGGCCGCCAAGGCGTGCAGCGCCTCCCGATAAGGCGTGGCCGGTAAGAGCGCCAGGGCGGCAATGGCCCTTTGCGCTTCCGCGTTGGCGGCTGCCCTAGTGGCTTCAAGTGCCCCGGTGGATTTCACGATGGCGACAATATCTGTCAAGGCAGAGATGTCGCCATTTTCAATGGCGTGCTTGATCAATTCGCGCTGCGCGGATGTGCCGCGTTGCATGGCAATGATCAACGGCAAGGTATTTTTACCCTCGCGCAAATCATCCCCCAAGTTTTTGCCTAATTCTGAAGCGTCGCCGTCGTAATCCAGCACATCGTCAACCACTTGAAAGGCTGTGCCCAGGGCTTGGCCATATTCGGCGCATGCATTTTCTAATTCGACGGACCCCTTGACCATGATGGCCGCCAAACGCGTGCTGGCCTCAAATAACTTGGCGGTTTTGGAGCGAATCACACGTAAATAACCTGTCTCGTCTAAATCGGCATCATGCATATTCATCAACTGCATGACTTCGCCTTCGGCAATCACGTTGGTCGCATCGGCCAATATTTCCATCACGCGCATTTCACCGGTATCGACCATCATTTGAAAAGCGCGGGAATATAAAAAGTCACCGACCAACACGCTGGCGGGATTGCCAAATGATTCGTTGGCGGTGGGGCGACCGCGGCGCAGGGTGGATTCGTCCACCACATCGTCGTGCAGCAGCGTGGCGGTGTGAATAAATTCAACAATAGCCGCTAAATTAAACCGCTGACTGTCCGTATACCCAATCGCGCCGGCCATGAGTAGCAGCAAAGCGGGGCGAATGCGTTTGCCTCCCGCTGAAATGATGTATTGCGAGACGGTGCCTACCAAAGGGACGCCAGAGTCGAGTCGCTGCGCGATGACGCGGTCCACCTCCGCCATATCGGCAGCAATCAAGGAGAGCGCGTTGGAGGGGGTAGGCAAGGGGAGTATTCCGGTAAAACCGTAACCAATCCTAGCGATTATAGGGATTTCGGCTTCGTTTGTTGGAAGGACTTGCTCTTTAAAAGGGATCGGTGCTATACTGACAGGCTCTGCGGAAATTCGTCCGTAGAGTTCACTCAGATTTCATCTAGAGGTTTCATATGTACGCGGTCATAAAAACCG
>CAZEAQ010000170.1:0-3226 GCA_964510145.1 uncultured Bordetella sp. | reverse complement strand
ACGATGACATCAAACTCTTGGGGGTACAACATAAAACCAACCTTTGGGGTGTGTCGAGACACGTGAGAGCGGGGGCTGTCTGCCGCCCTGCTTAGCAGCGCGCGATTTTACAAGGCTGTCATCGCATGCAAAGTCCGCAGGGTTTATCAGACAAAATCACGACTTGAACTAATGTGAGGTGACCGAATGTGTAATAAGTTTTTGACATTGTTGTTTTCGCTTTGCGCGCTTTCTGCATGGGCAACAGGCGAAGAAACTTTTCAACAAGTCTGTTCAACATGCCACGCAAAAGGTGATAAAGGATCTCCCAAAATTGGTGACATCAAAGCTTGGAGCAAACTCATCAAAGAAGGCCAAGCGAACATCACTGCCGACGGATATGCGGGCGTACGAGAAATGCCTGCGCGTGGTAGCAAGCCTGATTTGAGTGTGGCGGCGTTTGGCGCGGCGGTGGTCTACATGGCGAACCAAGCCGGGGCAAACTGGAAAGAGCCAGACGAGGCGATGCTTAAGAAAATCAATGCGCGTATCGAAAAGCGCTTGAACACCAACAAATAACTCACGGCTTCCAGCGCTTCAACAACAAAGCATTGGTCATCACACTGACCGAGCTCAATGCCATCGCAGCACCCGCGACAACAGGGCTCAGATAGCCCAACGCAGCAAGCGGAATGCCTGCTGCGTTGTAAGCAAATGCCCAAAATAAGTTTTGACGAATCTTGGCAACAGTGCGAGCCGATATCTCCAACGCGCCCGCAACCAAGGCAACGTCGCCACGCAGGAGCGTGATCCCGGCCGCTTGCATGGCCACATCGGTTCCTCCGCGTTGGCCATCGGCATTCAAATTGGCCATCGCCAAGCCCACATCTGCTGCCGCGAGCGCCGGCGCGTCGTTGATCCCATCGCCAACAAACGCCACGACATGAGGACGGCCTGTGGCATTTTGTTGCAACGATCGAACCAAGGCCGCTTTGTCTCCGGGCATGACCTCAGCATAGACCTCATCAACTCGCAAACCCAGACGCGCCGCCATTGCCAACGCCGCCCCTTGGTTATCCCCAGAGATCATGACCAATCGCAAACCACGCGCACGCAACGCGGCCAAGGCCTCATGCACACCGGGCTTTGGCTCATCACCAAAGGCCAAGACCGCAAGCGCAACGACGCCAGAATCTGTACGCTCGGCCAATACAGACACGGTCGCGCCTTGTGCTTGCATGGTCTCCGCAATCGCTCGCCATTCCCCTGCAAGCACATCAAGGCGTGTCATCCAGCGCAAACTACCCAACAGCAACGTGCGCCCGCCCACGCAGCCTTCGACGCCCAAACCCGCGACCACGTTCAATCGCTCTGGTGCATCGTAGGGCACACCTTGCGCTTTAGCGGCAACAACCACCGCACGCGCTAAGGGGTGATCGTTGCCACTTTGCAAACTTGCCACAAAAGCTAAAAGCGCTTTGTCAAATGCCTTCGCGTCTTCTGCATCTGATGTCGCGTGATCGCCTGCCTCCATAGGGGCCGTCCTGCGCAACAAGAGCAAGCGAGGCTGCCCGACCGTCAACGTGCCGGTTTTATCAAACGCAACCGTACTTACCTGATGTGCCCGTTCTAAGGATTGCACATCCTTGATGAGAATGCCAAATTTCGCGGCGACACCCGTCCCCGCCATGATGGCGGCCGGCGTCGCCAAGCCCAAGGCACAGGGACACGCAATGACTAGCACAGCCACGCAATGAATGAGTGAAACCTCGATGCTATGACCGGTAAACACCCACGCCAAAAACGTCATGCACGCCAACACCAGCACCACGGGCACAAAGACAGCAGAGACTTGATCCACCAACCGTTGTATCGGGGCCTTGGCGGCCTGCGCGTCTTCTACCAAGCGAATGATGTTTGCCAGCACCGTTGCCGTTCCTGTCGCTGTGACACGTACCACCACACGGCCCTCCCCATTGATGCTGCCGCCCGTGACGCGCGCGTTTGGATGCTTATGAACCGGCAAGGGTTCACCCGTCAACATAGACTCATCCACTTGGGTTTGCCCCTCGAGCACCACGCCATCGGCTGCAAAGCGTTCACCTGGCACGACCACCAATCGATCGTCAAGCAGCAGCTCTTCGATCGGAATTTCAACTTCGCCATCGCGCGTGATAACTCGGGCATTGGCCGGACGAAGTGCATGCAACGCGCGAATTGCATCCGTGGTTTGCCGCTTGGCGCGCACCTCCAACCATTTCCCTAACAACACCAATGTGATGACGACAGCGGAGCCCTCGAAATACAAATGCACCATGGCACCGGCCGGCGCCGAAAGCCACAACCAAACGGACAAGGCCCATCCAGCACTGGTCCCAAGGGCCACCAGCAAATCCATGTTGCCACTGCGAGCACGTACGGCATGCCATCCGGCTTTATAAAACCGCGCACCCAACACAAACTGAACGGGTGTCGCTAAGGCAAACTGCCATGCTGCGGGTAACATCCAGTGTTGGCCCAGCGCTTCTCCCAACATGGGAAGAACCAAGGGCAAGCTCAGCAAGGCGCCCAGCGCGACAGGCATCAAGCCAGCCCAAACGCGATCTGGAGTCTGTTCGAGATGCTCGGCTGCCAAAGGCTCGTAACCTGCATCGCGCACGGCACGACGTAAGCGTGCTTGATGCATGGAAGCCGCCTCCTCGCTTTGCGGATCTATCCACGTCACGCGGGCAGATTCCGTGGCTAAATTTACACTGACCGTGGCGACCCCTGGTACTTTCTCAATCGCGCGTTCCACACGCGCCACACACGAGGCACAGGTCATTCCACCAATACCAATATCGCAAGACAATTCAGACATAGGGTCAGGTTACATCTTTATAAGGAGTGAATGATGGAGAACATTTTTCAGGTTGAGGGCATGACCTGCGGTCATTGTGAAATGGCGGTGAAAAAAGCAATTGCTCGGTTAGATCCCGAAGCCAAAGTTGAGATTGACCGCAGCATCGGCAAAGTCGCTGTGCAAAGCCAAAAATCGCGCGAAGACCTCGCTGACGCAATTGCCGATGAAGGCTATCAGGTTACACGATGAGCGTTTATCAACCTCGTCGCGTCGAACGGCTCGTTCAGGGTCAAGACACAAAAGATGGCGCTGGCGTGCGGTTGACGCGCGTACTCAGCCATGAACTGCAAGCGCGTTTAGATCCGTTTCTAATGCTAGACGCCTTTGGCAGCGACAACCCGGGTG
>CAZEAQ010000169.1:0-3262 GCA_964510145.1 uncultured Bordetella sp. | reverse complement strand
CTGAGGACCAGCTCGAACAAGAAGCCCTAGGCTGGCTGGCCTCCGTGGGCTACACCCCGCTTAATGCCCGCGACCTAGACCACCTTGACCCTAGGCTAGAGCGCGGTAGCACGCGTGAGGTGTTGTTGGCGGTCAGCCTGCATGAGGCAATTGCGCGCCTTAACCCGCACATGCCCAGCAGCGCACACGAGGATGCCTACAAACAAGTGCTAGACATGGGGCAACCCGCGTTGTTGTCGGGCAACCGCGCTTTCCACCGCGTGCTGGTGGCGGGTGTGCCGGTGCAATACCAACTCAATGGCGAAACGCGTGGCGACTTTGTACGCCTAGTCGATTGGCACAACACAGCAGCGAACGAGTGGCTGGCGGTGCAGCAGTTCACCATCAAAGGGCCGCGTTACACACGCAGGCCAGACATTATTTTGTTTATCAACGGTTTGCCACTGGTATTGGTGGAGCTAAAGAACCCCGCCGATTTAAACGCCGATATCGGCAAGGCCTACGACCAAATACAAACCTACAAAGAGCAAATTGCCGATGTGTTTACCTACAACGAGTTATTGGTGATATCGGATGGCACTGACGCTCGCATAGGTTCGCTTTCTGCAAATAGAGAGCGCTTTATGCAGTGGCGCACGATTGACGGGTTGACGCTAGACCCGTTGGGCGATTTGCGCGAGCTAGAAACCATGGTGCATGGCGTGCTCGCTCCCGCTTATTTGTTGGACTATTTGCGCTTTTTTGTGCTGTTTGAAGACGATGGTCATTTGGTGAAGAAGGTGGCCGGTTATCACCAGTTTCACGCGGTGCGTGCGGCAATAGAAAGAGTGGTTGATGCATCGAGCACACAAGACGTAAAGCGGCGAGGCAAAGGCGGCGTGGTGTGGCACACGCAGGGCAGTGGCAAGAGCATCACGATGACTTGTTTTGCGGCGCGTGTCATGCAAGAGCCAAAGTTAGAGAACCCAACGATTGTGGTGATCACAGATCGCAACGACTTGGACGGGCAGTTGTTTGGCGTGTTTAGTTTGAATCAAGACTTATTGCGCGAGCAACCGCAGCAAGCGACCACCAGACAAAAGTTGCGCGAGTTGTTAGATAACCGCCCTGCAGGCGGCATCATCTTTGCCACCATTCAAAAGTTCATGCCCGGCGAAGATGAAGATGTGTTTCCGGTTTTATCAGCGCGTCGCAATATTGTGGTGATTGCCGATGAGGCGCATCGCACGCAGTACGGGTTTGAGTCGAAGCTTAAAAACATAAAGCAGACCGATAAGGCTAAGCCAAAAGGCAAGTCCGTGACATCTGCGATGGCGGCCGAGTTTGCGCCGCCCGAGTACGCAGTTAAATACCAAGCGGGTTATGCGCAACATTTGCGCGATGCGTTGCCCGAGGCTACGTTTGTGGCCTTTACTGGAACACCTGTCAGTAGCACTGACCGCGACACACGTTCTGTTTTTGGCGACTACATCCATGTGTACGACATGCAGCAAGCGCAAGAAGATGGCGCAACGGTGGCTATTTTTTACGAGAGTCGTTTGGCCAAACTTGGCTTGAACGAGTTGGAGTTGAGTCACCTTGACGAAGAGGTGGACGAGCTTGCAGAGGACGAAGAAGAGGGTCAGCAAGCGAAGTTAAAAAGCCGATGGGCAGCCTTAGAAAAAGTGGTGGGTTCAGAGCCGCGCATTGCAAGTGTTGCAGCCGATTTGGTGGCGCATTTCGATGCTCGCAATGGTGCCCAAGACGGCAAAGCCATGGTGGTTGGAATGAGTCGCGATATTTGCGTGCATTTGTATAACGAGATCATCAAGTTGCGACCCGATTGGCACAACGAAGACCCAGAGCAAGGCGCCATCAAAATTGTGATGACAGGCAGCGCAAGCGATAAAGCGCTGCTTAGACCGCACATATACAACTCTCAAGTAAAGAGGCGGTTGGAGAAGCGTTTTAAAGATCCGCTAGACCCATTAAAGATGGTGATCGTGCGAGATATGTGGCTCACTGGTTTTGATGCCCCATGCGTTCACACGTTGTATGTTGACAAACCGATGAAGGGCCATAACTTGATGCAGGCGATTGCTCGCGTGAATCGAGTTTTTAAAGATAAGCAAGGCGGCTTGGTAGTTGACTACATAGGTATTGGTGAAGATTTAAAAGCGGCAATGAAGGAATACACCGCCAGCAAGGGCAGAGGTAAGCCGACGGTGGATGCACGAGAAGCATTGGCTGTTTTGCTAGAGAAGCTAGATGTGCTGCGATCCATGTTGCACGGGTTTGACTATTCAGATTTTCTAACCGGTGGGCACAAAACACTGGCAGGTGCAGCCAATCATGTGCTGGGCATCAAAGGCGACAAAGAGCGAGATGGTAAGAAACGCTTTGCCGATCAGGCACTAGCCATGAGCCACGCATTTAGTTTGTGTTGCACATTGGAAGAGGCGAGAGCGCTGCGCGACGAAGTGGCGTTTATGCAAGCCGTCAAAGTAATTTTGACTAAGCGTGACGTTAGCCAGCAGCGTAAGACGGATGAGGAAAGAGAGTTTGCAATTCGGCAGATCATCAATTCGGCTGTGGTGTCTGGTGAGGTGGTCGATATTTTTGCAGCGGTAGGTTTAGACAAGCCAAATATCGGTTTGCTAGACGAAGGCTTTTTGATGCAGGTGCGTAACTTGCCAGAGAAGAACCTGGCAGTGGAGTTGTTAGAGAGGTTGTTGCAAGGCGAAATAAAAAGTCGCTTTGCGAGCAACGTGGTGCAAGATAAAAAATTTAGCGAAATGTTAACTAGCGTCATTCAACGCTACCAAAACCGAAGCATCGAAACGGCGCAGGTGATGGAAGAGCTAATCGCGATGGCCAAGAAATTTCGCGAGGCCGCTAGCCGTGGCGACCATCTGGGTTTGCATGAGGACGAGGTGAAGTTCTATGACGCTTTGGCCAATAACGAGTCAGTCGTGCGAGAGCTGCAAGATGAAACGCTGAAAAAGATCGCGCAAGAGCTCACCCAAAATTTACGTGAAAACTTGACTGTTGATTGGTCAGAGCGCGAGAGTGTTCGTGCCAAATTACGCTTAATGGTTAAGCGAATTTTGAAGAAATATAAATACCCACCCGACTTGGCCGAAGCCGCAGTGCAGTTGGTGTTAGAACAAGCGCAAGCCTTGGGCGAAGATTGGGCCGAGGCTTAGGTTCAGGCTTAGGTTCAGGCTTTTGCCAACAACCTCTTCAAATACTTCCCCGTAAAACTATCAGGGTTCTCCGCCAG
>CAZEAQ010000168.1:0-3275 GCA_964510145.1 uncultured Bordetella sp. | reverse complement strand
CCTGTGATGGTGAAACCTTGGTCATACAAGAGGTCGCGAATTCGGCGAATCATCAGCACTTCGTGACGCTGGTAATAACGGCGATTGCCTCGGCGCTTCATGGGGCGCAGCTGCGTGAACTCTTGCTCCCAATAGCGCAGCACGTGCGGCTTGACGCCGCACAACTCGCTCACTTCACCAATGGTGAAGTAGCGTTTGGCTGGAATGGGAGGGAGGGATTTCTCCATGAAAATCAGTAGCTTGTGAACGGGACCGCAGAGGTTACACGAAGATCGACTCTGATTTACATCACTAGACTGTTTTGCCAATAAAAAAGAGGCCCATCAGGCCTCTTGTTAATTTAAATGTCTACTTTTGAATTACTCTCGCCTTGTATTTGCTCTTTTAATTTATGGCTTGCATGAAAAGTTACCGCTCGTCTAGCTTGTATCGGTATGGCCTCGCCTGTTCGTGGATTTCTTCCCGGACGCGGGGCTTTCGTACGAATTTGAAAGTTTCCAAATCCGGAAATCTTGACATCCGTTCCATCCACAAGACTTTGCGCAATGAGATCAAAAAATGCGTCAATCATGTCTTTCGATTCACGCTTATTCAAACCAATTTGTTCGAACAACAAATCCGCCAATTGCGCTTTGGTTAGCGCTGGGGTTTCAAGGCTCTCAAAAGAAAGTTCCATAAGATTCTCTTTTTATGTTGTGTGAATCACGTACGCAGTCGCGCAGCAACTTTAGAGGTCAACTCAGCGACAACCGATTGAACAGCGTTTTCAATTTGTGTGTCGTTCAAAGTGGCCTCATCGCTGTTGAGCGTCAATCGAACCGCTAAACTTTTTTCATTCGTTGCCATCGCAGCGCTGTCTGTTTTGGGTCGGTAGACATCGAACAAAACCGCATGGCGCAGCAAACCATCCGTTTTAGCCGAATACACAGCACTCATCAATTGCGCGTGCGTGACATTATCTTTAACGATGACAGCAATGTCGCGCTCTACATTTGGAAACTTAGCAACGCTTGAAGACTTAGGAACGTTGCGTTGCAACACGGCATCAAGCGACAACTCAAACATGACGGGCGCCTGAGCGAAGTCCCAACTTTGACGCCAACGAGGATGCAACTCCCCAATATGCCCTACAACTTTTCCGTTGATCAGCACTTTGGCGCAACGCCCGGGATGCATGGCTGGGTGTGCGTCAGACTCAAATGAGGGAACAACCGGTGCAAACAAAGCTTCAACATCTGCTTTGATGTCATAAAAATCTGCGGCTTGATCTTTGACCGCCCATTGCAATGGCGCAGGACTACCAAACGCAATGCCAGCAATGTGCATCGGTTGATCGAAACCTTGCACCGTCGTATCTGTATTTTGAATGGATGCATCTTTATGAAAGACGCGGCCAATCTCAAACACACGAACACGAGAAGCCTTGCGGTCAACATTGAACTTCACAACGTTGAGTAGCGAGCCCAACAACGTTGAACGCATCACACTCATTTGACTCGCGATTGGGTTTAGTAATTTGATGGCATTTGAATTGCCTGCCAACTCTTGCTCCCATCGCTCATCCACAAAACTGTAGTTAATTGTTTCTTGATAACCCAATGCTGCCAATTGATGGCGTAAAGCATGCGGACTCAGGTGCGCTTCTTGTCGAACACTAGACGTGATAGGCGCTAAAGGCGGCGTAGTAGGCAGGTTGTTATAACCCACCATTCGCGCCACTTCTTCAATTAAATCTTCTTCAATTTGTAGATCAAAGCGAAACGATGGCGGCAAAACAGTCACTACGCCATCATTTTCAGTTACGGGCAAACCTAGCCCACGCAAGGCAGCTGTGACTTGTTGCTGGGTCAAAGGCATACCAATCACTTTTTGCGCCCTTGCGACGCGCAACGTCACTGGCTTAGCCACAGGCATATTGACACGCTGATCATCAATCGGACCTACTGTGGTTTGAGGTGTTCCACAAATATCAATCACCAATTGAGTGATGCGCTCTATGTGCTCAACCGTGAGTTCGGGATCAACTCCCCGCTCGAAACGATGTCCTGCATCGGTGCTGAAATTGAATCGGCGTGAACGACCAGCTATTGCGCTTGGCCACCAAAAGGCTGCCTCGATATAAATATTTTGCGTGTCGTCACTCACCGCAGTCGCATCGCCGCCCATGATGCCAGCCAACGATTCAACTTGATGTTGGTCTGCAATGACACCGACCTTTTCGTCTACGGATACGGTATTGCCATTTAAAAGTTTAAGTTGCTCACCAGTTTTTCCCCACCGAACCTCTAATCCGCCGTTGATCTTGTCAAGATCAAAAATATGGGAGGGACGACCGTATTCAAACATCACGTAATTCGAAATATCAACCAACGGACTCACGCTGCGCTGACCACAACGAGCGAGGTGGTTAACCATCCATGTTGGAGTTTTTGCTCGGGTATTCACGCCACGAACGACGCGACCCGAAAAACGACCGCATAAATCTGGCGCACTAATTTTTACAGCCAATGTGTCGCTGTTTGTGGCTTTTACCGAATGAAATTTTGGCTCTTTTAGAGGTGCGCCCGTCAACGCCGAAACTTCACGGGCAACACCGTAAACACTTAAACAATGCGCCAGGTTAGGCGTCAGTTTGAGCGTGAAAAGCGTGTCATCAAGATTCAAATACTCACGGATGTTTGCCCCAACAGGCGCATCTGATGACAGCTCATATAAGCCGCCATGATCATCTGCAATTTTGAGCTCCTTTGCGGAGCACAACATACCTTGGCTTTCAACACCTCGAAGCTTGCCTAGTTTGATTTTGAAAGGTTTTCCGTCTTCACCCGGTGGCAATTCGGCGCCTACAGTGGCGCATGGAATTTTGATGCCCACGCGGGCATTTGGTGCGCCACAAACAATATTGAGAAGCGCTGCCTGCCCAACATCCACTTGACAAATACGCAGACGATCAGCATCCGGATGTTGAACTACCTCTTTAATTTCACCCACCACCACACCAGAAAAAGGTGGCGCAACGGGTTGCAGCTCTTCAACCTCGAGCCCAGCCATGGTTAAGGTGTCTGCCAACTCTTGAGTTGAGAGTGAGGGGTTGCAAAATTCGCGCAACCAAGATTCAGGAAATTGCATGATGAACTTTGTTTAAGCGTGAATTATTGGAACTGACTTAGGAAACGAATGTCACCATCAAAGAACAATCGCAAATCATTGACGCCATATCGCAACATGGTGAATCGATCCATTCCCATGCCAAAAGCAAAGCCAATGAATCGCTC
>CAZEAQ010000167.1:0-3300 GCA_964510145.1 uncultured Bordetella sp. | reverse complement strand
AAATCATTCATCAAAACTGTCAATATTTATTATGTCTCAAATAACTCAAAAAAGATTTGATGTACGCAGACTACTATTTTTTATCAGAGGGCGATCTCAACATTGAGGCCTCTTGTTCTCGGCCATGTCGATCGTAGAAACTTGCCAGCAATTCTTGGCTACGGGCCAAGGCTTTACTTGTAGTCCCCTCTGAATTGGTTTCTCTCAGCTCCAAAAGTTGCTTAAGCGCGGACTCTGCTTCTTTCAATTGATTTAAAGTTTCATGTAATTTCGCAATTTGCTCCAAGGTGCTGAGCGCTTCGCGGTGCTTGTCGCCCAGTTTTTTCTGAAGTATCGAGAGCGCTTGGGTCCGCATTGACAGGGCTTCATCATTTAAACCGAGCGCTTGGCGTAATTTGGCTTGAACATTCAGAGTGCTTGCGACATCCGCATGCGCATTGCCAAGCTTTTCCTGGCGAATAGCCAAGGCTTGGTCCAACCACTGACCGGCTTCTATGAGATTGCCCTTATCGAGCAACAAGGAGCCTAAATTATGTGCACAAGTTCCGAGATTTGCATGCCCCGGGGTCAACTGGCGCTCCAAGCTGGCCAAGACTTGTCGAAACAAAACCTCCGCTTCATCAAGCTTGCCAGTTAGCTTGAGTTGCAAGGCCAAATTGTTGCGAACGGTGCTGGTCATGATGTGATCCTGACCTAACAATTTTTCACGAATTTTCAATGCTGAACGAAATGCTTTTTCAGCTTCGGTTTTTTGCCCCAGCGTCTGAAATAGGCTGCCCAAATTATTCAAAGAAATACTTGTGTCTTTGTGTTCGAATCCGCGTCTTCGACGAACGATGCGAAGGGCTCGCGTATGCAGCTCAACGGCTTCTTTATAAGTTCCGCGAGCCCGCAGAATAGAAGCCAAGTTGTTGATGGCCAACCAAGTCGACATGTGCCACGGGCCCTTCGCCTTTTCTTGAAGCGCCAAGGCTTGACGCGCTATGGTTTCCGCCTTTTCTAATAGACCACGGGCACGGCTGAGTTCAGCCAAATTCACCATGACCATGGCCAGGCGACTTTCGCCCTTGCGCCCCGCCTGCTGTAACAAATCGATGGCTTGAAGGTAAATGGATTCAGCTTGCTCGAAGTCGCCACGGGACTTGAGCAAAATTGCCATACGGTTCATGAGCTCGAGCGTTTCTTTGTGAGACTCGCCATTTTTTTCTCGGCTCAAGCTAAGCCCTTGCTGCGATACCTCCAGCGCAAAGCTACCGGTACACCCTGCATAGGCTAAAAATCGCTGCATTTTCATGGCGACTTGAAGAAAATCAGCCTCAGAAGAATGCTCTTTCCAATTCGACCAAACAGACGCGTAAGTCGGCTCCAATTCCAAGCCAAGTGACTTTTTAAGCCGCAACCAATAGCCAAGTAACTCTTGCGTGCCCGCATGCTTGCTGATGGCGACAAACATCTGTGCGTTCAACACACAATCCCTAAGCGACGTCCACGCTTGAGCCTTTTGCCATTGGAAAGGCTCTTCATGCACGCGGCGCGCATCGGTTTCGCGGTCTGCAAACCATCTTGCAAGCAATAGATGTGTCTCATGCTGTGTGTTCACATTCGATAAGTAGCGCAGTTGAACCGCCTGTCGCATGTAGTCATGCGCAAAGCCTATATGCCCCATGGCATCTAGCAACATCTCATCTAACGCATGGCGTAACGGTGCCCATGTGGCTTGCACCAATCCACACAACCCCAGGATTTCTTCTTCACGCAGACCAGATCGGCTGGCCCAGACGGCACACATCGTTTGGCGCACTGTCTCAGGCGGAAAGTCTTCTTCGATGCGCGCAAGAACACGAATGAATAATTCTTCAACACTGGAACTGGCTAAATAGCCTTCAAGCCGAGTGGCTAATTCTTCATGGACACCAAACAATCTAAGCTCTTCAGCCAAGGTCCGTAGGAACAAGGGGTTACCAGATAAAGGGTGCGCCAGTGCACGTTGCTTCAGTTCTACAGGCAGCGTTTTGTTGTATCGCTGCAGGTAAGTCACCAACAAGGTGTCACAATCATCGGGCTGAAGCGGTTCCACTTGGATTGAAAACCACTCGCCTTTCCTTCTCAACGTCTTTTGCACTTCGCCGTCTAGGCAAGAAACGATGAAATGCATGTGAGGTGGTATGTCCTGCGGCCACCATCGCAAATCACGAAGACTTGTCAAGCCATTGATGGCATCAATCACAACGATGCAGCGAGTGCCATTTTTTTCAGCGTGCGAACTTGCCTGTGCTAACCATGCAGGGATGCTGTCAAACAGCTGCTGAGGACTCGCAGGAATGTCATCTTTGCTACCAGTGCTCCGTCGAATCGATTCAAGCAAGCGACGAACGATTTGCTCGGGATCGGAGGCATCAGCACTCGCCGCCAAATAATGCTGGAATACCAGTTCTTTTGGATGCTGCAAACATCTTTGCGCCAGCCAGTTGGCAAGCAATGCACTTTTGCCACCTCCCGATGCGCCTTCAATTAAGACTCGCTGTTGACCCTCCGACACAGCCTGGTCTATGGCTTGCAAATAGTGCGAAGCGCCCATGTACAAACGGCGCCTGGGCGCAGCATATGCATCGTGACGTCGATTTTCCCGCTCATGTGCATCCGGCACGGAACTGGCAGGAAATTCTGTGTTCAGCAACTTCCAAAGGTCACGTTCTAAGCGACGAGCCAGTGCTTCAGGGTTTCGATAGCGGGTGACTGGAAAACCGCTTTCTCGAATTCGGCTCTTTAGTTCATCTTGTCGGCTGCGATCCTCTGTTGAAGCTGGCAAGTAATCGCCCGCTTTGATCTTGGCGTAATTGCGCGAACGAAAGTAAAAGTAAGCACGCCCGGCCATGCTGGGGTTGTTCAAAACGCCATGCAAGATTTCCAATTCGGTGACGCTCTTGCCACCTTGGTGATTGCTCAACCAAGGTTGACGCTCTAGTAGCTCCGAAGCATATGATTCCGAAGGAGGAATCCATCCATAACGCTCGCCCAGCATGCCCACAAAGTAGGGACGCGCTCTGTCTATTTCGTTCAAACAAATGGGCAAAACCTCTCCCCGCTCGGCCTCCTCTATGGTGATACCCCAACGCAGATCAACATCGATCAAATCAACGAATCGATCTTTGAGTTTTGCACGCAGCGTTGGAAAAACACGGCGCACCAGCAAATCGCGCTCTTCGCCAAAGTCGCGAAAAGTGGAGGAAAGAAAAATACGGACCGTGCGTTGACTCATGGATGCAGACGTTTCATCACCAGGTCTAAGCGATCTCGAAC
>CAZEAQ010000166.1:0-3306 GCA_964510145.1 uncultured Bordetella sp. | reverse complement strand
TAGATTTGCTCGAAGAAGAGTATTCAGTTTGGGTGGTCACCGACGCTTGTGGCTCAAGGACCGAGCGCAACAGAGATGCTGCTTTTGACCGGTTGGCGGGTTGCGGCGCTGAGTTGGTCACAACGGAAATGGTTTTGTTCGAGTGGTTACGAACAGCCGAGGCAGACCCTTTTAGAGAAATACAGGCACTCATTAAATAAGTCAGCTTGTTGCAAGTCCACTATTCTCATAATTAAGAATTCATTTGAAGTTCGAATTAGGAGACATAGATGGTCGCTTACGCAGATTTTCACCGCCGTTCTATTGAGGACCGCGACGCATTTTGGTCTGAGCAGGCCAAATTGGTGGACTGGCAAACGCCACCGCAACAAATCTGCGATTACAGCAACCCGCCATTTGCCAAGTGGTTTGTGGGTGGCAAAACCAACATTTGTCACAACGCAGTCGATCGTCATTTGAAAGACCGCGCAGATCAATCGGCATTGATCTTTGTCTCGACCGAGACGGACCAAGAAAAAATTTACACCTTCCGCGACTTGCACGCGGAGGTGCAGCGCATGGCTGCGATTTTGAAAGATCTGGGCGTCACCAAAGGTGATCGCGTTCTGATTTACATGCCCATGATTGCCGAGGCCGCTTTTGCCATGTTGGCGTGCGCACGCATTGGCGCTATTCACTCAGTCGTGTTTGGTGGTTTTGCCTCGCATTCGTTGGCCACACGAATTGAAGATGCATCGCCCAAAGTTATTGTTAGCGCAGACGCTGGCTCGCGGGGTGGCAAAGGCGTGCCCTACAAGCCTTTATTAGATGAAGCTATTCAACTGTCGGCACACAAGCCCAGTGCGGTTTTGATGGTGAATCGCCATTTGGCAGAGTTCACCCCCGTGGCGGGTCGTGACTACGACTACGCCACAGAACGAGCCAAGCACATGGATGCCGTGGTGCCATGTGAATGGGTTGAGTCCACCCATCCCAGTTACACGCTCTACACGTCGGGCACCACTGGAAAGCCAAAAGGTGTGCAGCGCGACACCGGTGGTTACACCGTGGCGTTGGCCGCCAGCATTCCTAATATTTACCAAGGCAAGCCTGGTGAGACTTTCTTTTGCACCAGCGACATCGGTTGGGTCGTTGGACACAGTTACATCATTTATGGCCCGCTGATCGGTGGCATGGCCACCATCATGTACGAAGGCTTGCCCATTCGACCAGACGGCGGCATTTGGTGGAGCTTGGTGGAGAAGTACAAAGTGAGCGTCATGTTCAGTGCGCCCACGGCAATTCGCGTACTCAAAAAACAAGACCCTGCGCTGTTAACCAAATATGACTTGTCCACATTGAAAGCTTTGTTCTTGGCCGGTGAGCCATTGGACGAGCCCACAGCCAAGTGGATTTCAGAGGGCTTGAACGGCAAAGCCATCATCGACAACTATTGGCAAACCGAAACGGGTTGGCCAATCTTGACTATTTGTAATGGGGTAGAAAAAGCGCCCAGTAAATTTGGCTCGCCTGGTAAAGCTGTCTATGGCTACAACGTGAAGTTGGTGGACGACCAAACAGGTGAAGAGTTGACGGGTGCTAATCAAAAAGGCGTCTTGACCATTGAAGGACCTTTGCCGCCCGGTAACTTGCAAACAATTTGGGGCGACGACAAACGCTTCGTAAGCACCTACTGGAACACGGTGCCCAACAAGCTGGTTTACAGCACCTTTGATTGGGCGGTTCGCGATGAGGACGGTTACTTCTTCATCTTGGGCCGCACCGACGACGTGATTAACGTTGCCGGACACCGCTTGGGCACCCGTGAAATTGAAGAGAGCATTTCAAGTCACCCCAACATTGCAGAAGTGGCGGTGGTGGGTGTGGCCGACCCATTGAAAGGCCAAGTAGCGATGGCTTTTGCAATCGCAAAAGACACCTCCGGCCTCACAGATGAAGCTTCTCGCAAGGCACTTGAGGCCGAGGTGATGAAAGTAGTGGACGCACAACTGGGCGCTGTGGCACGTCCTGCTCGAGTGATGATCGTGACGGCTTTGCCCAAGACACGCAGCGGAAAGTTGCTGCGCCGTGCGATTCAAGCGGTGTGCGAAAAACGGGATCCTGGTGACTTAACCACGATCGACGATCCCACTGCATTGCAACAAATCAAAGACCAAATCGTTTGATAAGGGGCGAACGGTCTTGTTTCGATGGCACAATTATGGGTGCACTAGATCAATCCTGATCACAGTCGCATCCGCCAATCGGTTCAGCCGTGTCGCGGAGGTTTTTTTCCAACCAACTAATGTTCCCTGCAGGGGAACGGAGGTCAGCGCAAATGAGTGAGACAACCGTCTATCAAGCCTATTCAGGCAATACGTATCTGTTCGGTGGCAATGCTCCGTATGTCGAAGAGATGTACGAGAACTACTTAGCCAACCCCGGCAGTGTTCCCGATTCTTGGCGTGAGTATTTCGATGCCCTGCAGCATGTGCCTGCGGTCGATGGCTCCAACGCAAAAGACGTTCCCCACATGCCCGTCATCAGCGCTTTTGCTGAACGTGCAAAAGCGGGTGGCACCAAAGTTGTCATGGCGAGTGAGAACGTCGAAATGGGTCGCAAGCGTACGGCGGTTCAACAGCTCATTGCGGCTTACCGTAACGTTGGTCAGCGTTGGGCGGACCTGGATCCACTCAAGCGCACCGAGCGTCCAAACATTCCCGACCTTGATCCTGCGTTCTACGGTTTCACTGACGCGGACCAAGAAACTGTTTTTGATACCAGCAACACGTTTTTTGGCAAAAACAATATGTCGTTGCGCGAGTTGCTGAATGCATTGCGCGAAACCTATTGCGGCACGCTGGGTGCCGAATACATGTACACCACCGAACAAGCCGAAAAACGCTGGTGGCAAGAAAAGTTGGAGAGCATTCGCAGCAAGCCCAACTTCAACTCTGACAAAAAGAAAGCCATCCTCGAGCGCTTAACAGCGGCCGAAGGTCTAGAGCGTTATTTGCACACCAAATATGTGGGCCAAAAACGTTTCTCTTTAGAGGGCGGCGAGAGCTTTATTGCGGCGATGGACGAGCTGATTCAATCCGCTGGTTTGAAGGGCGTTCAAGAAGTCGTCATCGGTATGGCCCACCGTGGTCGTTTGAACGTCTTGGTCAACACCATGCGCAAATTGCCAGCCGATTTGTTTGCAGAGTTTGATCACACCGCACCAGAAGATTTGCCAGCTGGTGACGTCAAGTATCACCAAGGCTTTAGCTCTGATGTCTCCACAGTAGGCGGCCCCGTTCATCTGTCATTGGCCTTTAACCCGTC
>CAZEAQ010000165.1:0-3317 GCA_964510145.1 uncultured Bordetella sp. | reverse complement strand
CCATACACATCGCGTGCGGGCACACCAACCGATCGACACAGACCCACAAACAACGCGTTGATGTCGGCGCATTTGCCGCCTAAGTTGCCTGTCTCCAACATGGTTTTAATGTCGCCTTCGCCGCAACCGCGTGTCTTGGGTTCGCGCCATGCATTGGCAACCACCCAGTCGTAAATAGCGCGTGCTTTTTGCGCATCCGTTTTAGCGCCTTGCGTGGCTTTTAGCGCAGTCGTGCGAACAATGCCGCCCGTCGGCAACAACTTGGTCGCACGCGTGTAGTGATGCAAGGTGTCCGCGTCTTCGCGCTTGAATGCGTGCTGGCTTGCACGCGTGATATCTACAAAACGGTTTTGCGTTTGCACACGACTGGTGAGTTCAACAAACGGGGTAACGCCCGCCGCAAACTCGGTGTAGAGCATGCGCGCCCCCTCGACACCGTCGCCTCGCATGTGCGACACACCGTTGCTGTTGAATGAACTTTCTAACGAACGCTGCCAATCAGAGTTAATGCTCGGCGCAGGCAACCACACGCGAGAGGCTTCTTTAGACGCAGCCAGTTCGACACGCGTGGTGACTTCAAACGTGCGCCATTGACCCGCTTGAGGTTCGAAACGACGCGCTGAAGCAGCAGAAGAAGTAGGAGTAGAAGTTGTTTGGGCAAGCGCAAAGCTGGGCACACCGGCGAGGGCGCCCATCGCTGCGGCACCCTTGAGAAGGGAACGACGCACGAGAGTCATAAAAGAGAGCTCCGATTAAATGGAAAGACTTGTCGGCACATACGCAGATGCCCCGAAGGCAAGTCACCTCGCGCAAAGGCGCGAGGCGGGCAAATTATCGCTTGACGGGTTGGCGAACATCCATCAGCCAAGCGTTCGCTTCAGCCCCACTCCAGTCAACATCGCCCATCACACGCCAACGCGCTTGTCCGTCCGGCGCGATTAAAACGGTGGTTGGATACACCGTCACCCCCCAGCGCTTGGCTAACTCACCTTTGGGGTCTGGAATGATCGGAAAACTCAGCCCCGTGGACTGCGCATATCGCGCGGCACGCACTGCGGGTTCACGCACGTTAATGGTGAGCACCAATGTGTGCGCGTCGCTTATGTCGTGCAGGGTTTGCAGTGTGGGCAATTCGTCTTTGCAGGGCGCACACCATGTAGCCCAAAAATTAAGCACCACCACTTTGCCCGACATCTCGGTGGCAGACCACCACTTGCCGTGCAAATCTGTTGCGTCTATCTTGGGTGTGACAGCCTTGGTGGGCCAGCGCGTTTTGTCAAACTGCGCCAATGCATGAACGCCCCAAAAATTTGAAACAACAAAAATAAAAAGTCCCAACCCAAGCTGGGACCTTTTTAAACGCGCTCGGTCACCCACGCTTGCACACTGGCCAAAGCCTTGGGCAAAGCTGCGGCATCGGTGCCACCGGCCATGGCCATGTCGGGCTTGCCACCCCCTTTGCCACCCACTTGTTGCGCGACGAAATTAGCCAACTCACCCGCCTTAACTTTGCCCACGTTGTCTGCTGTTACGCCAGCCGCAATTTGCACTTTGTCACCCTCTATTGCGGCGAGCACGATCACGGCCGACTTCAATTTGTCTTTGAGCTTGTCCATGGTTTCGCGCAACGCTTTGGCATCAGCGCCATCGAGTTTGGCGGACAAAAACTTAATGCCTTTAATGTCCACGGCTTGTGTCAACAACTCATCGCCTTGGCTAGAAGCCAATTTACCTTTGGCTGCAGCCAACTCTTTCTCAAGCGCTTTCACTTGGTCGAGCACTTGCGCAATGCGATGGTTCAAGTCGGCGGGCGAAGCTTTCAACGCACCCGCAGCCTGCGCCACGGCACTCTCTAACGATTGCAAATACGCCAATGCGTTAGCGCCCGTCACGGCCTCGATGCGTCGCACACCTGCCGCCACACCACTCTCTGCGACGATTTTGAACAAGCCAATATCGCCCGTCGCTTTAACGTGCGTGCCGCCGCATAACTCGCGGCTAGACCCAATGTCGAGCACACGAACCGTCTCGCCGTACTTCTCGCCAAACAACATCATGGCACCCGTTTTTTGGGCGGATTCAATGTCCATCACACGCGCTTGCGCCGCAGCGTTGGCCAAAATTTCGGCATTCACTTTGGCTTCAATTTCACGAATTTGAGCGTCTGTGACTGGGGCGTTGTGCGCAAAGTCAAAGCGCGTGCGTTCCGCATTCACCAAGCTGCCTTTTTGTTGCACATGATCGCCCAACACCTCGCGCAAAGCTTTGTGCATTAGGTGAGTTGCAGAGTGGTTGCGCACTGTCGCCGCGCGTACTTGTGTGTTGACGAGTGCTTCCACAGGGTCACCGACAGACAAAGTGCCCTGCGTCAAAGTACCGTGATGACCGAACACATCGGCTTTAATTTTGAGCGTGTCTTCCACTGCAAATTTTGCCGAGCCGTTGATCAACTCACCTTCGTCGCCCACTTGTCCGCCACTCTCGGCGTAGAACGGGGTGGTGTCTAAAACCACAACGCCACTTTGTCCATGCTTGAGTTCGGCGACAGAGTTGCCGTCTACATAAACCGCCACGACTTTGGCCATTGCTTTGAGTTCGTCGTAACCCACAAATGAATTGCCAGCACCGGTGTAGTCCAGCGCTTTGTCCATCTTAAATTTGCCAGCGGCACGGGCTTGGGCTTTTTGTTTTTCCATCGCAGCAGCAAAGCCTGCTTCGTCCACGCTCAAGTCGCGCTCACGGCAAACATCGGCCGACAAATCGAGAGGGAAACCGTAGGTGTCGTGCAATTTAAAAGCCACATCACCGGGCAACACTTTGACGCCACCTTCTAAGGCGGCATCCAAAATTTGCATGCCAACTTCTAGGGTTTCAAAGAAGCGTTCTTCTTCTGCTTTCAACACTGCGGTGATGCGATCGGCCTGCGACGCCATATTCGGATAAGCAGCCCCCATCAGCTTGACCAGATCGGGCACGAGCTTATGAAAGAACGGTGTTTTTTTGCCTAACTTGTAGCCATGACGAATGGCGCGTCGAACGATGCGGCGTTGCACATAACCGCGCCCTTCGTTGCTCGGCACGACACCATCGCTGACCAAAAATGCGGTGGCACGAATGTGGTCTGCAATCACACGCAATGACTTGTTGTTTAAGTCTTGACAACCCGTCTCACGCGCAGCCGCTTTGATGAGCGCATCAAACAAATCGATTTCATAGTTGCTGTGAACATGTTGCAAGATGGCCGCCAGACGCTCCAAGCCCATGCCGGTGTCCACGCAGGGCGCGGGCAAGCGAGTCACAGAGCCGTCTTCGGCCAT
>CAZEAQ010000164.1:0-3413 GCA_964510145.1 uncultured Bordetella sp. | reverse complement strand
CAGCACCTGATGCTTCAACCACCAACACCACAGAGCCTTCTTTCACTTTGTCGCCCAAAGCGACTTTGAGTTCTTTCACCACGCCAGCGGTGCTGGATGGAATTTCCATCGACGCTTTGTCTGACTCAACGGTAATCAGTGACTGCTCCGCCTTCACGGTGTCGCCCACTTTGACCAACAGTTCAATGACTGCAACTTCGTCGAAGTCGCCAATATCCGGGACTTTTACTTCTACCAATGCCATGTTGTGTCTCCCGAATTAAGCGAATAGCGGATTGATCTTGTCGGTTTTGATGCCGTACTTTTTAATAGCTTCCGCTACTTTCTCAACAGGCACAGTGCCCTCTTCGCTCAACGCTTTCAATGCAGCCAAGACGATGTAATGACGGTTCACCTCGAAGTGTTCGCGCAGTTTGCTGCGGAAGTCGGAGCGCCCAAAACCATCGGTGCCCAGCACTTTGTAGGTGCGTCCTTTTGGAATGAACGGACGAATTTGCTCGGCATACGCTTTCATGTAGTCGGTCGAAGCCACCACAGGGCCAACGTACGGATCGAGTTGCTGCGCGACGAAAGGCACTTTCGGTGTTTCGGTTGGGTGCAACAAGTTGTAGCGCTCTGCGTCTTGACCATCGCGTGTGAGCTCGTTAAAGCTTGGGCAGCTCCACACGTTGGCGGCGACGCCCCAGTCGGCAGCGAGCAAATCGCGAGCGGCCATCGACTCACGCAAGATCGTGCCCGACCCCAACAAGTTCACACGAGGTGCTTTTTTAGCGCCCTCGCCTTGTTGCAACAAATACATCCCTTTGATGATTTGCTCTTCAGTGCCGGCCTTCAAACCGGGCATGGCGTAGTTCTCGTTCAACAAGGTGATGTAGTAGAAGACGTTGTCTTGTTTCTCCACCATGCGCTTTAAACCGTGGTGCAAGATGACGCCCACTTCGTGCGCAAACGTGGGGTCGTAAGAGACGCAGTTCGGAATGGTGTTCGCCAAGATGTGGCTGTGACCATCTTCGTGTTGCAAGCCTTCGCCGTTTAGCGTCGTGCGACCCGATGTGCCGCCCAACAAGAAACCACGCGCTTGCATGTCGCCAGCGGCCCACGCTAAATCGCCAATGCGTTGGAAGCCAAACATCGAGTAGTACACATAGAAAGGCACCATGATGCGGTTGCTGGTGGAGTAGCTGGTGGCAGCCGCAATCCAGCTCGACATACCACCGGCTTCGTTGATGCCCTCTTGCAAAATTTGGCCAGCCACGTCTTCTTTGTAATACATCACTTGGTCTTTATCGACCGGTGTGTATTGCTGACCCGCAGGGTTGTAAATACCGATTTGACGGAACAAGCCTTCCATACCAAACGTGCGAGCTTCGTCTACCAAGATCGGCACCACGCGAGGCCCCAAAGCTTGGTCGCGCAACAACTGCGTGAGGAAGCGCACGTAGGCTTGTGTGGTCGAAATTTCGCGACCTTCAGCCGTAGGCTCCATCACTGCTTTGAAGGTGTCGATGGACGGAACCGTAAAGCTCTCGTCCGCCTTCATGCGACGGTGTGGCAAGTAGCCGCCCAGCGCTTTGCGGCGCTCGTGCAGATACTTCATTTCAGGCGTGTCGTCAGCGGGTTTGTAGAACGGAATCTTGGACAACTCGCTATCAGGAATAGGCAAGTTAAAGCGATCGCGGAAGTACTTGATGTCTTCGTCGGTGAGCTTCTTCGTTTGGTGAACGGTGTTCTTACCCTCACCCGCTTTGCCCATACCAAAACCCTTCACAGTTTTGATGAGCAACACAGTGGGTTGACCCTTGTGGTTGACCGCTTGGTGATAAGCGGCATACACCTTTTGTGGGTCGTGACCGCCACGCTTTAAGTTCCAAATATCTTCGTCGCTCATGTGCGACACCATCTCTAAAGTCTTGGGGTTGCGACCAAAGAAATGTTTGCGAACGTAGGCGCCGTCGTTGGCCTTGAAAGCTTGATAGTCACCGTCCAAGGTTTCCATCATGAGTTTGCGCAAGGCGCCGTCTGTGTCGCGAGCCAAGAGTTTGTCCCACTCGCTGCCCCACAAGAGCTTGATCACGTTCCAGCCCGAACCACGGAACTCGCCTTCGAGCTCTTGAACAATCTTGCCGTTGCCACGCACAGGACCATCTAAACGCTGCAAGTTGCAGTTGACAACAAAGATCAAGTTGTCGAGGTTCTCACGCGCTGCCAAACCAATGGCACCGAGAGATTCCACTTCGTCCATCTCGCCATCGCCACAGAACACCCATACCTTGCGGTTTTCAGTGTTGGCAATACCGCGAGCGTGCAAATACTTTAAGAAACGAGCCTGATAAATAGCCATCAAAGGGCCTAAGCCCATCGACACCGTTGGGAACTGCCAAAACTCGGGCATGAGTTTGGGATGCGGATAGCTAGACAAACCTTTGCCATCGACCTCTTGGCGGAAGTTGAGCAATTGCTCTTCCGTTAAGCGGCCTTCTAAATAAGCGCGGGCATAAACACCGGGCGCAACGTGACCTTGGATGTACAAGCAGTCGCCGCCGTGGTTCTCGTTTTCTGCATGCCAGAAGTGGTTAAACCCAGCGCCGAACATGTGCGCCAATGAAGCAAATGAACCAATGTGGCCACCCAAATCGCCACCGTCTTCTGGGTTGTGGCGGTTGGCTTTGACCACCATCGCCATGGCGTTCCAGCGCATATAAGCACGCAAACGCTCTTCGATTTCAATGTTGCCGGGGCAATGCGCTTCTTGATCGGGCTCAATGGTGTTCACATAGCCCGTGTTGGCGGAGAAAGGCATGTCGATGCTGCTTTCACGCGCATGTTCAAGCAGTTGCTCCAACAAGAAATGCGCACGCTCAGGACCCTCTGCGTTGATAACTGCGGTGAGTGCATCCATCCACTCACGGGTTTCTTGGGTGTCCACGTCATTTGCGGCAAACGTGCGCAGATCGTTCGGTTGTGCTGACATTTGTTGTCTCCTATGTTTTTTGCACTAGTTATCACTCGAATGTAAATAGTTTCTCACAATTTTCGCAAATTTCAAATAGCGACTATTGATTTCTTATTATGAAATTTAAGAATCTGGCGAAGGGGTAAAGCGACGTCAACATAAACTTGGCAGACATGCAAATAAATCTCCCGTCTATCTCAATAAAACCGCTAACCCAACGCTGGCGCACATGGTGGAGGGAGCAACCCCCTAATAAGCAAGACCGTTTTGCATTTATGGCGCCTCTGGCGGCGGTGGTGCTTTTTATGGCTGCGATTACCACCGTGTTTTGGTATTTGCGTTACGAAGAGGTAGACCGCGAGCAAGAGGTGGTCAGACGCGATGTGGAATATGCGCAGCAAAGGCTTCGCTTGCGTTTGCTGGACAAACAAGAGCAAGTTATGCGCATGGCGAGAGAGAT
>CAZEAQ010000163.1:0-3427 GCA_964510145.1 uncultured Bordetella sp. | reverse complement strand
AAACCCAAAGATTACGCCCGCACATTGGCGGACGGTGCCGTATTGGCATTGATTGCGTGCTTGGGACTGACTTTGCTTTCTCACGAAGCCAGTCCAATATTGGCTCAACTCGCATTTGTGAGTTTTGCGTTTTACGGTGTAGCAGCGCTGCCCTATCACCCCCGTTACAGCCTCGCAGCGTTGATCGTGGGTTTGTTCGGCTTGTGTCTCAGCGGCGGCCCGAGCTTTGCGGTGCTGATGGCTTTGGGTAGCGGCTTACTATGTTTGCTAGACCGACAAAGCACCTCAATCGCAACAGCACGCAAGCATGCTTTATGGCTTGTGCTGATTGCTTTTTTTGTCGCGATTTTGGCAACAGCTATTGATGTTTGGCATTGGCGACTTCTTCCTGTTCACAACGAGTGGAAAGATTGGCGAAGCTTATTGCGTTTACTCGTTTGGTTCACTTGGCCCGCATGGCCATTGGCTATGTGGACCCTATGGCGTTGGCGCCGTCATTGGACAACGCTCTCTTGGAGTCGCCATTTGGTGCTTCCCATGTGGTTTATTGCGCTAATTGTGGGCACAGCTTTATTCACACGGTCAGCCGACCAAACCTTGCTTCTGTCTTTACCTGCCCTGGCAACGCTAGCGGTTTTTGCTTTGCCAACATTGCGCAGAAGCGTTTCTGCATTGATTGATTGGTTCACGCTACTTTTCTTTTCAGGATGTGCGTTCATTATTTGGGTGATCTGGATTGCAATGCAAACAGGATGGCCTGCTCGTCCAGCGGCAAACGTTGCTCGATTAGCACCCGGGTTTGAGCCGAGTTTTGGTTGGATCGCGTTTGTTTTTGCTCTACTCGCCACCATTGCATGGGCAGCTCTGGTCGGCTGGAGAACCTCTAAGCATCGTCATCCTTTATGGAAAAGCTTGGTTCTTCCTGCGGGCGGAGCCTCTCTTTGCTGGCTTTTGCTTCTCACACTTTGGCTTCCTCTTCTTGACTACGCGCGTAGCTATAAACCTTGGGTGGTTCAAATTCAAGGAATCATGGCTGAACAAAAGCCTCTGTCTGCCTCATCGTGTTTGATGTCTTACGGACTTGATGTGGGGCAGATGACGGCCTTTCATTACCACGGCGGATTTGAGGTCAAACCCCTCAGCGTTGAAGATCAACCTCAAGCAGCAACGTGTGAATGGCTTTTAGTCGATAACGATTTACGACCAGAGCTATCTAAAGTTGTTCGGTTGCGTGAATGGACACGAATCCGCACCATACGTCGCCCTTCGGACAACGACGAAGACGTTACCCTTTATCGCAAGCGACCGCTTTAACCGCTGATGAGCGCTGAACGCACGACCATCATGCAGCATGCGGGCACGGTCTTAATCGGACAACTCGCGGTGATGGCGTTTAGCATTACAGACACACTCGTCGCAGGACGCTTTGCAGACACTGCATTGGCGGCGTTAGCCGTTGCTTCAGCCACGTACATCACCGTTCATATTTCACTCATGGGAATATTCCAAGCATTGCTTCCCGTTTGGGCGGAGTTACATGGGGCGAGAAAATATCAAGAGGTCGGACGCTCAGTTCGACAAGCTCTCTATTTATGTGCAATCACTTCCGCACTTGGCATCTGGGCGCTGATCAGTCCCGACTTACTTTTAAATTGGACAGAAGTTCCACCGGCTTTGCAAAATGACGTGCGTGAATACCTCACCATCGTTGCCTTTGGTCTACCTGCATCGCTACTGTTTCGTATGTTCAGCACGCTGAACCAAAGCTTGGGAAAGCCCAAATTAGTGACATGGGTTCAAGTGGGCGCTTTACTCGTCAAAGTTCCGCTCTCCATTATTTTGGCACTTGGCTTTCCCGATTTATTAGCTCCAATGGGATTAGCTGGCTGTGCGTGGGCCACTTTGGCAGTGATGCTTTTGATGATTCTGATTGCTTTATGGCTGCTAAAAACTCAAGATATTTATGTGCCCTACAAAATTTGGCAAGCTCTAGAAAAACCTGATGGTGCTGTCTTATTGCGGTTTATTCGACTAGGTCTGCCTAGTGGACTAGCGATTGGCGTAGAAGTTACCTCTTTCACTCTGATGTCGTTATTTGTTGCACGCTTAGGCGTTGTAGCGACAGCCAGCCACCAAATAGTCTCCAACATGGCGGCGGTGCTCTACATGATTCCCCTGTCGCTCTCAATCGCAACCAGTTCACGCGTGAGCTTTTGGTTGGGCGCAGAACAAAGTCATCGAGCAAGACAGGCGTTAAGAAAAGGCTTTGAACTCATCCTATTACTGAGCCTTGCATTAGCCGCGCTCATTGGGTGGCAACGCGACGCTGTCGCCGCTTTTTACACGCATTCGCCAGAGGTAGGCGTGTTGGCTGCAAAACTACTGCTTTGGTTGATGCTCTATCACTTTGTAGATGCCATTCAGGTCTTTTGCGTATTCACTTTAAGAAGCTACCAAATTACGCTATTGCCTTTGATCAGCTACACAGTTTTACTGTGGGGGCTAGGACTTGCAGGCGGTTATTCTGTCGCTTATGGGGACACTAGCGAATTAACAAACTGGACTTGGTTAACCCCCAATTCTCCAATCGCCTTCTGGCAGACGGCAAGTTTGGCTCTCATGGCAACTTGTCTGGTCTTGTTACCTGTGCTTTGGAAAGCATCACACCAAACAAAGGATAAAAAATGAAACAAATCAAGATTTATCACAACCCTAAATGCGGCACCTCTCGCAATACGCTCGCCATGATTCGCAATAGTGGCGAAGAGCCTGAAATTATTCTTTACCTAGAAAATCCACCGACTCGCGCTGAGTTACTTCAAATCGTCCAAAACAGTGGCGATAACTTACGTGATTTCATTCGCAGCAAAGAACCTATTTATAAAGAGTTAGGCCTAGACAACGAGCAACTCAAAGACGATGAGCTCATTGAGCAAATGTTGAAGCACCCAGTGCTTATCAATCGCCCTATCGTGATCACTTCAATCGGAACGAAGCTATGCCGCCCCTCTGAAGTGGTACTCGACCTACTTCCTCAAGCTCAAAAAGGTGCATTCACCAAAGAGGACGGTGAAATGGTGATCAATGAAAAAGGCGAGCGAGTTTAAAAAACTCATGCTGACAAAGTGTCTGCAATTCTTTTGGCGTAAGCATTAGCTTGCTGTTCGTTGGGTGCCTCAACCATGACACGAACCAAGGGTTCAGTGCCAGACGCCCGAATAAGAACCCGGCCCGAATCGCCAAGCTCTGCTTCAACTTTGGCCAATTCGTCTTTCATGCGTGAGTTTGCTTTCCAATCTTGCCCCGGGTGTAAACGCACGTTAATTAAGGTTTGAGGAAACAACTTCACCTCTTGAAGTAGCTCAGACATGGTTTGACCACTGCGCACACATGTTTGCAAGATTTGCAACGCACTCACAAGCCCATC
>CAZEAQ010000162.1:0-3433 GCA_964510145.1 uncultured Bordetella sp. | reverse complement strand
ACAATGCCAATTTTGGTGAGTCCTTGGCGCTGTGCGCTGGCTAACACGGCTGCCACGGCTTCGTATTTCGCTTTGCCTTGGGCCTTGATGTGTAGCTCGGGTTGAGGCTCTTGCGTTTTGGCTTCACTTAAAAGCGCCTCCAGCGCCGCGCGATCTGGCAGAGCTTTGCCATTCCAATTCACCACGCTGCGTGAATCGATTTCGATGCGCACGATGTTGGGTTTCTTTTGCAGCGGTGGCGGCGTGCCCACGGGCATGTCTAAGTTGATGGAATGCAACTGCACGGGAATGGTGATGATGAGCATGATCAACAACACCAACATCACATCAATCAACGGCGTGGTGTTGATGTCCATCATCACGTCGGGTTCGTTTTGCGTTTGCAGGTTCATGGCCATCGTTATTTCCCCTGCGGGTCTGTGACAAAACGCACTTTGGTGAGTCCGGCCATTTGAGTGGCATAAAGCACGCGTCCGATGGCTTCGAAATCGGTTTGGGCGTCCCCTCGAATTTGCACATCGGGTTGCGGTTTTTTCTCGGCAAATTTTTGCAGTTGCGTCATCAACTCGGCGTTGCTGCGCACGGGAGCGTCATATAAAAAAGCTTGTCCTTTGGCATTCACCGAGAGAATGACGTTGTCGGGTTGTGTCTCGCGCGGCTGTTGCACTTCGCGAGGTAAATCGACTTTCACCGAGGTGGTAACCACAGGAATGGTGATGAGAAAAATAATCAGCAACACCAACATCACGTCCACCAAGGGCGTGGTGTTGATGGTGGTCATCAGCTCGTCGTCTTCACCGAGTCCACCCTCACTGGGGCCTAAATGCATCGCCATTTTTATTTTTGCGTGTGGCCGGTTTCTGCGTGGCCTAGCAAGACTGCATGTAAGTCTGCGCCAAAGGCGTGCACTTCTTCCATGGCCATTTTGTTGCGACGCACCAGCCAGTTGTAGCCCAACACCGCTGGCACAGCCACCGCCAAACCAATCGCGGTCATGATGAGCGATTCACCCACAGGCCCTGCCACTTTGTCGATGCTCGCTTGGCCCGACATACCAATTTTGACCAGTGCGTTGTAAATGCCCCAGACCGTTCCAAACAAACCGACAAACGGCGCAGTAGAACCAACGGTTGCTAACACGGCCAAGCCATCTTGCAAACGACTTTGCACATGGTTCATGGCGCGTTGAATGCTCATGGTGACCCAGTCGTTGAAGTTAATCGCACCTAAAAGTCCGGTGTGTTTGCCCGCGCTTTCTAAACCTTTTTCAGCGATGAACCGAAAGGGGCTTTCTGCGTCTAACCCCTCCGCCCCTTGGCGCACAGAACCCGCTTTCCAAAAAGTGTCTTGCGCGGCTTGCGCGAAGCGCATCAATCGCGATTGCTCATTCAGTTTGGTAAAGATCACATACCAGCTGCCCATGCTCATGATGACCAAGATGAGCAGCGTGCTTTTGGCAACCCAGTCGCCTTGCGCCCACAACGCAGAAAGACCGTAGGGGTTGTCGACCACCTCTTCATTCGCCAAAGCTTGGGCATGAATGAGCCATGTGCTTAGGACGAGCAGAGTGGTTTGAATGGCGCTTCGTGTGCGAGCGAATGGTGTTTTCAACATGGTGTGATCTTTCGGGGAAATCATGGATGAGTTTTTTATGGGCGGCTTCATTCAAGCCGCCAGGTGTATTTGATGCTGGCCCAGCTTTGCTCTGGTTTGCCATCTACCGTGCCAGCGCGGAATTGACATTTTGAGAGTGCATTGCGAGCCGCTTCATCGAGACGTGCAAAGCCCGATGTTTTTTCAATCTCAGCTTGCAAGACGCGACCATCTGCGCCAATTAAAAATTTCAGAGTGACGGTGCCTTCTTCTTCTAAGCGTCTAGAGGCGCTGGGATATTCGGGTTTGGCGCAATTTGCACCGGGTTGAATCGCCGCGCCGGTTCTAACAGCAGGTGCGGCGGGTGCAGCGCTTGGCGCAGGGGCTGCGGGGGCCGTGATGACGGGCGTGGCGCTGGTAGGTGGAGGCACCGCAGGGGTGGGCGTTTTGGGCGCAGGAGGTGCAGGAGTTCGAGGTGTTGGCGCGGCTGGCGGCGCTTCGGATAGCAGCAGCGCTTCAACGGTGTTTTCAGTGAGGCGCACCACTTGTCTGGCAAGCCCCGAGCTAATCGCCCAAAACAACAAAGCATGCAAGGCCACAACCAGCGCAACGCTGGCAAAGTGTTGCCTAGGACTGCGCCGACTTTGCGCGTATGAAGATGTTGCAGATAAAGGCGAGGAAGAATTCAAGCGAAGCTAGCTCTGTAAATTTCTTCCATTTTAGGGCGGGGGTATGTACCGCCCCGCAGGCATTACACCTGTTTCATGTTGCCTTTGATTTTTCCGCCACGTTCGATTTCGAGTTCGCCATACTCGATGTCGCCAGAAACTTTTCCGGTCGAGCGAACGATCAAAACGTTTTTGCTGGCCACGGTTTCGTTGAGTTCACCTTTCACGTCGATGAATTCAGCTTCGGTGTTACCACTCACAACACCACTCGCGCCAATGAGTACATCTTTGGCTGTGAGGTCGCCCTCAACTGAGCCAGAAATGATGGCTTGATTGGGTGCACTGATCGAGCCTTTAAACACCACGCCAGAGCCAATAAAAATACTTTTATCTTTTGCGCCTTCACTCATGGTCAGATCTTTCGCTAAAAAATCGAAGCCTTAAGTTTAGAGGCTAAATGGCTGTTTTTTGAAATGAATACACTGTCGGGTGTACACCTAGCAGTGTATAAAACCAAATTATTCATTTGAAAAATTAGGCGCAAACACTATGAAAGTCGTTGTCGTTGCAAATCACAAAGGTGGGGCGGGTAAATCCACTTTGTCCACCAACATCGCGGGTTACTTTGCATCGCAAGGCCATCAAGTCATGTTGGGTGATGCGGATACGCAGCAGTCGTCTAAGTTTTGGTTGAGCCAACGTCCCAGCACCTTGCCGCGCATCTCGACTTGGGAATACCAACCCGATTTAGTGCTCACTGCCAAACCCCCTCGTGGCACGACGCATGTGGTGATCGACACGCCGGGAGGCATCAATGGTTGGCGATTGCAAGAAGTGATTGAACGCGCTGACAAAGTGTTGGTTCCCATCATGCCCAGCGTGTTTGATATGCAGTCCACCAATGAATTTTTGAGTCAACTGGTGCAGATCACCGCCAAGATTCCGACGCAGGTGGGTGTGGTCGGCAACCGCATTGATGTGCGAACCATCTCTGCTTCTAATTTGCGTAAATTTATCGAGTCGCTAGACGTTCCCGTGTTGAGCTATTTGCGCGACACCCAATACTATTTGCACATGGCGGCGCATGGCTTGTCACTTTTTGACATCACACCCTCCAAGGTGCAAAAAGACTTGGAGCAATGGGCTCCGATTTGCGAGTGGTTAGACGAAGA
>CAZEAQ010000161.1:0-3472 GCA_964510145.1 uncultured Bordetella sp. | reverse complement strand
TGGAGCGGTAGGGCTCCACGATTTCCAAGGGCAGCAACACGTTGTCTAGCGTGGTGCGCCAAGGCAAGAGCGAAGGCGACTGAAACGCCATGCCACTTATTTTGAGCGGGCCGTTGACGGGTTGCCCATCGACATAAATCTCACCACGACTGGGTTTTTTCAAACCCGTGGTCAGCTTCATGAAGGTGGATTTACCGCAACCCGACGGGCCAACAATGGCGATGAACTCGCCTTGTTTGACCTGTAGGTTGATGTCTTCAACCGCAAAATGGTTTTGCGCTAAAAGCTCTTCGTTGTAGGCGAGCCAGACATTTTGAAAATCGACGAAGTGTTCGGTGGATGCAGTCATCAAATCAACGCCGATTTATTTTTTAGGCTTGGGCAAGATGTCCAGTTCTTTGGCGGATGGCAGCAACGAGCCATTCCAAATGTCTTCGGCCTTCACGCGAGTTTTGGTGTTGAACGCATCAGACACTTGCGACGCCATCAGTGACAAACGAGGGCCTTTGGCTTGACCAAAACCTTCCGCGCGAGCGTCGGGGCTGTTGATCACGGTGTCGATCGCCAATTTCAAGCGACGTGTTTCAAGCTCGACGTTGATGATGCCGTCGCGAGCCTTCACCGCCTCAATGGCTTTGGCTGGGTCGGCGATCACGTCTTTCGCGCCCTTGGCAAACGCAGACAAGAAAGCTTTGACAGCAGCGGGGTTTTCTTTAATCAACTTGGGCGAGGCAATGATCGCGTTGCCATACAGCTTCACGCCAAAGTCGGGGTATTGCATAACCACCACTTCATCGGCCTTCACGCCACGCGCTTCAATGTTCAGCAACGAGGTGAAAGTAAAGCCCGTAATAGCGTCCACATCGCCGCGAACCAACATGGTTTCGCGCAGGGGGGGGTCCATAGACACCCAGTTCACAGCGTTCACGCTGTTGGCTTTGGCGAAGATGGGGAAAGCGCGACGACCCGCGTCAAACACAGGGGCGCCCAGCTTTTTGCCCGCCAAATCTGCTGGGGTTTTGATGCCCGATTTTTTGAGCGCCATCACCGAAGCGGGCGTGTTGTTGTAGACCATCATGATGGCCACAGGCTTGTTGGGGGCGTCTGGGTTGTTGGCGTGGAACTCCATCAGCGCGGCCAAATCGGCAAAGCCAATGTCGTAAGCGCCAGAAGCCACGCGGTTCACCGCGCCGCCAGAGCCGTTGCCAGCGTCCACGGTGACGTCTAACTTGGCGTCTTTGAAATAACCCTTAGCGACGGGCACCAAGAAAAAAGCAGCAGGACCTTCAAAACGCCAATCGAGCTGGAATTTGAGAGGCGTGGTTTGGGCCGAAACGCCTGCAAAACTCGCTGCCATTGCCAAGCCGAGAGTTGTCTTTAAAAAAGTACGCTTAATCATGAGTGCTCCAAAAGTAATTTCAAAAATCTGTGATGAGAGAGCTTGCAATAAAGGTGCCTATTAAAAACACCTTGATAGTGGCTTCAACTCAGAAATTGTGCTCGACTTTGGTTTGTATACAAAACGGGTTTGCACCAATATGGAGGAGTGCACTCAAATAGTGCGTAAAAAAGCCAGCGCTGAGGCTGGCTTGTAATTCTTATTCGGCCGGAGCTTCTTCTGGTTTTTTATGCCCTGAAGATTTAATCTTGCCCCAGACTAAAACTATGACAGCGCCTGCCGCGGCGCAAGCCATGTGGAACCATGGGTTCGCAGCGCCGAAATCTTTCAGCACCACATCGTTGGCCACCGTTTCGCCACCCACCCAACCAATTAAGGCCGCGCCTAAGGTAATGATGATGGGGTAACGCTCCATGAGCTTAATCATCAAGGTGCTGCCAAAAATAACGATGGGAATACTGATGAGCAAGCCAATGACCAACAGCACTTGATTGCCTTTGGCGGCCGCGGCAACGCCAATGACATTGTCCAGGCTCATCACCAAGTCAGCGATCAAAATTGTGCGAATAGCCGCAAACAAGTTGCTGTGTTCTTTGGCCTCTTCTTCGTCTTCCTCTTCGGCTTCAAGCAATTGAGCGCCGATCCACAAAAGCAGCAAGCCGCCCACAATTTGAAGGAATTCCAAGTTCATCAAATAGGCGGCGACGATGGTCAGCACCACACGCAAAACCACAGCCGCGCCCGAGCCAAACAAAATCGCTTTTCGTTGCTGTTCGGGTGGGAGGCCTCGCGCTGCAAGCGCAATGACCACAGCGTTGTCGCCTGACAAAAGAATGTTGATCCAAATAATCAACAACAGGCCAAGCCAAAACTCCGAGGTTTGTAGAAATTCCATGCTTTATTTGCTCCGGACAAAAAGATGAAATCAGCGGGTCGGAAGACAACCGCTGATTTTTTAGGTGGGGCAAGTTTAACGGCGCACCGGTCAGGCGCGCGTTCGTAAAAGTGCTTATGCCCGAGGGCGCTGTTTCCCTCAGTGACTATCTGCTTGGCGAGCCGCGGCAATCACCGAGGCCTCGTCGTCTTTGGCGCCGTTGAAGAACAAATTGAGCAACACGGCAGAGATAGAGGCCAGCAAAATGCCCGACTCAATGAGGGGGTGCAAACCGTGAGGCATCCATTGCTTGAAGTTAGGGGCGATCAGCGGAATCATGCCGATACCGATTGAGATGGCCACCACCAAGCTGTTGAAGCGGTTGTTCTTAAAGTCCACGCCGCCCAAGATGCGAATGCCTGTGGCAGCCACCATGCCAAACATCACCAAGCCTGCGCCGCCCAACACCACCGTGGGCAAAGACTCGACCAAGGCCGCCATTTTGGGAATCACGCCCAAGACGATCAAGATAATGCCGCCCGCCACGCACACAAAACGGCTCTTCACGCCCGTCACCGCCACCAAACCCACGTTTTGCGAGAAGCTGGTGTAGGGGAAAGTGTTGAAAATGCCGCCAATCAGCGTGCCCAAGCCATCGGTGCGCAGCCCACGGGTGAGCGCGGCGCGGTCAACGTGGCGATCCGTCATTTCGCCCAAAGCCAAGAACATGCCGGTGGACTCGATCATCACCACAATCATCACCAAAGTCATGGTGAGAATGAGCACGGGGTCAAACACAGGCATGCCAAATTGGAACGGCGTGACGATGCCGAACCACTCGGCTTTGCCCACTTTGTCGAAGTTCATCAAACCCATACCAGCAGCCACCATGCCGCCGATGATGATGCCTAGCAACACCGAAATGTTGGCAATAAAACCCTTGGCAAATTTGGCAATCAACAAAATAGAAGCAAGCACTAACGCGGCAATACCCACGCCAGTCAAATCGGCGTATTTGGGGTTAGGCATTTTGGCCATGAGTGCTAAATCTTTAGGCACCGCGGGCAAAGTAGAGCCGGGCGCCGAGGCGGCAGCGGCTGCGTCGGCCAGCCATTTGGCGTGCTCTGGGTTGACGATGGACGGCGCTGTGGGGCCGAAGGGGTTGCCAAAAATCCAGTTGATGCCAATGCGCATCAAGC
>CAZEAQ010000160.1:0-3479 GCA_964510145.1 uncultured Bordetella sp. | reverse complement strand
GCGTTTAAACCATTAAGTTGTCCATACGTCAAAGCTTTGGCTTGCGTCACGCTCAAGTTGGTAATTTGTTCAGCGCTAAGTTTGTCTATGTCGCTAGAAGATAAGTTGCTGATCGCTGAAGTGGCGAGCACCGTGAGTTGTGTATCGGAGAACGGCAAATTGCTGAGCGCAAAAAGTGACGAGACCTGAGCCGTGGTCATCGCAGCAACTTGCGTATTGGAGAGCGCAGATATCTTGTCTTCTAGAAGCGTCAAATCTTGAGTTTCTAGAGCCTTGACTTGCAATGGCGTCATGTACGTCAATTGCGTAGAAGTTAGCTTAGATACCTGTGAGGTTGTTAGTGCAGCGACTTGCGCTGTACTTAATGAGGAGATCCAAGGACGCTCCATCACACTGATTTGATCTGTGGTGAGTGCTTGAACTTGGTCTGTGGTTAATTCACGAATTTGAGCAGGCGCTAAAGCGTTGGTTTGGCTTGGGCTGAGAGCCTGAATTTGACTTGTTTGAAAAAGTTTGACTTGAGTAGGCTTAAAAGATGCAAATTGGTTAGCCGTTAAGTTTGAAAGTTGATCCGTCGTTAAGTTGCCAATTTGATCGGTGGAAATCGCTTGAATTTGCGCCAAAGTCAGACCCGAAATAGCGCTGGTTGAAATGGCCTGAATTTGCGCGCTGTTCAGCGCCCCAATCTGACTTGGGCTTAATCCTGCCAATTGCGCAGGCGTCGTGATTTCGCTCATGATCAGAGCGCTTGCCGGAAGAGTCCGGTCAACAGACGTGATTGATACAGCAGAAACCGTGGCCATTTGTTGCCTTTCCAATAATTGCAAACACGGCTGCAAGAAACGCGCCAGATTAAATTGAATCCTTTGGTGGTAGCGAGCGGCAACGGTTTGCCGCTCATCACCACTTTGCAAATGCCGAGCCATCACAAGGCTGTCGTAAAACCGTCAAGCAAGCTGCAGATTCAGCCACTACCATCCGACCCATGTCCAGTCGTCCCCATTTACAAGTTGCCGTCGTCATGCGACGCGAGCGTGTGCCAGGCGCCATGAGCCAGTGGCAGCCTTGGCGTTGGGTTTTGCACGATGTGGTGGGCCACGACTTAATGCCCCATCAGGAGCACTTTGGGACTCAGCCGCGTTGCCTTCGTCAAACCGAGGACGAGCAAATTTGGCTGCATCCGGGCTTCACGGTTGAGTTGTTTAAAGATGATGCTGAGGGCTATTACCTAAACAGCACCTCTCCCGCGCCTTGTTGGTTTGTGCTGTGGCGCATGGAGGAAGAGCCCGCAGTGGGTGACGAGGTAATGGCTGTGCCCACGATGGTGAGCTTGAGCTATCACGATGCGGGTCGTTGGTTAGATGCACAAGAAAATGTTGATCAAGTTCCTGCCCCGAGCGATGTGGTGGCATGGATGACAGACTTCATGGAACAACATTTGGTCATTGAAGCAAAACGGCGCAAACGGCCGGACAGCTTTAAAGGGCTGCAAGACAGATTTGGAAATCCTGCCTCGGTCAGCACTGAAAAAATTCGCGGAGGTGGTCATGGCGCATGACGAAACGCCCGCTGGGTTTCTAAGTCGTTGGTCGCGTCGCAAGACTGATTTGCGCGAAGGGCGGCCTCTTGAAGAGCCGCCTAAAGAAGTATCTAAAGAAGTGCCTAAAGAAGTGCTTTCTCTAGCAAGGGTAGAAACGCTTCAGCCCAACGCAACCCAAAGTGCTGCAGAAGAGTCACCCAGCCAATCAGCCCCCACGCTCGAAGATGTGCAGCAGCTCACTACGCAGTCCAACTTTAGCGACTACATGGCGCAGGGTGTTGCGCCTGAGGTTAAAAACGCTGCGATGAAAAAACTTTTCACCGATCCACACTTCAATGTGATGGATCGAATGGACGTTTACATCGACGATTACAGCCAACCTGACCCTCTGTCTCCTGCGACGTTGCGCCAAATGGCGAGTGCTAAGTTTTTGAATTTATTCGAAGACGAAGCATCGCAAGTCGTGGCACAGTCCGATCCTGTTCAAAACAATTCCATTCAAGAGTCCACCCCGCATGACCACGTTGATTTGCGACTGCAACCAGACCCAACCTCTCGACCCAAAGACCCTGGGTCAGAGCCTGTCTGAAAACCTCACGCTACACACCGCTTTATGTCGCCGCGAGGCAAACGCCTTCCTGCAAGCTGTGCAAGGAACAGAAGAGGTCGTGGTTGCTTGCACTCAAGAGCAACGCTTATTTGGTGAGTTGGCGATTGAGTCGAATGCAAAGACTTCGGTCATTAAATTTGTCAACATTCGTGAGACGGGTGGCTGGAGCAGCGACGCTAAAAACGCTTCGCCCAAAATAGCTGCCCTGCTAGCGGCTGCGCATTTGCCAGACCCTGAGCCTGTGCCAACGGTGACTTTTAAAAGTGCAGGCCGACTACTTGTTTTGGGCGAGTTGGATGTTGCAGAGAGTGCAGCCGCTTTGTTAGCCGATACGCTGAACATCACTTTGTTTACCCAAGGCGCAGGCCAGTCGGGTGGCGCTCAAACGCATCGTTACCCCGTGTTGGGTGGACAGGTCAAGCGCTTAGACGGGTGGCTCGGCGCCTTTCAATTAACGTGGCAACGCACTAACCCGATTGATTTAGACGTCTGCACCCGTTGCAACGCTTGCGTGGCAGCGTGCCCCGAACAAGCCATCGGGCTGGACTATCAAGTTGACTTAAATAAATGCGGTGCGCATCGCGATTGCGTGAAAGCATGCGGTGCAATTGGCGCCATTAATTTTCAACGCGAACCACAAGAAGAAACCGCACAGTTCGACTTGGTGCTCGACTTGCGCGACGCCTCAGCCTTTAACCGTCACGCTTTGCCACAGGGTTATTTTCGAGGCGCAAGCGCCGCAAATTTGTTGCGCTTGCGCGAGCTAGTGGGTGAGTTTGAAAAACCTAAATTTTTTGAATACAAACAAAAATTATGCGCACACAGTCGCAACGAAAAAGTAGGGTGCAACGCCTGTGTCGATATCTGCTCAGCCGAGGCTGTGAGCTCTGACAAAGCCCGCCAGCAAATCAAAGTAAATCCTAATTTATGCGTGGGCTGCGGCGCTTGCACGACCGTGTGCCCCACGGGCGCATTGACTTACGCCTATCCACGGGCCAGTGATCAGGGTAAAAAAATAAAAACCTTGTTGACTACCTATCAAAAGGCTGGCGGGCAAGACGCCGTGCTTTTGTTACACAGCCAAGACGCGGGTCAAGCTTTGGTGAATGAGTTGGGTCGAGCTGCCCAACTCAAAGTGGCCAAAGGAGTGCCTGCGCACGTCATTCCCCTGTCCATGTGGCATACCGCTAGCTTGGGGCTTGAGGTGTGGTTGTCGGCATTGGCCTATGGTGCTGCGCAAGTTTTGGTGCTCATCACCAACGAGGAAGCGCCGCAATATTCAGACGGCTTGCAAGCGCAAATGCTGCAAGCTCAAGCGTTGTTGTTGGG
>CAZEAQ010000159.1:0-3486 GCA_964510145.1 uncultured Bordetella sp. | reverse complement strand
TTTGATGTTCGTACGGATAAACCCATTTTGCGAATTAGTCGTCGTCATCATGGCAATGTGAAAAGCAGTGTCATTACTCAAGACTTTGTTCATGGTGCAGATTACGCCGCACTCGCGGAAGCCGCTCAAACATTCCGAGGGCTTTTGTCTGAAGGTTCTCGCGTGTATCGGGGCGATGGTGAGAAAGCCAAAGAAGAAAAAGTCAGCGATTTCCGTCAGGCGATGAAGTGGCTAATTGGTCAAGCAGAGAATGCCACAGCAAGACAGCGTTACAAAGGACTGGGTGAGATGAACCCTGCCCAGCTTTGGGAAACAACGATGGACCCAACCGTGCGCCGTCTGTTACGCGTGCAGATTGACGACGCAATCGAAGCAGATCGCGTATTCACGATGCTCATGGGTGACGAGGTTGAACCGCGCAGAAACTTCATTGAAAACAATGCGCTTAGAGCCGCAAATATTGATATTTGATTAGCCCATAAGGCCTGCGCGAAAGTCATCGACTGCTTCGAGAATTTCTTCTCGTGTGTTCATCACAAATGGACCGTATTGCACGATCGGTTCTTGAAGCGGCGTTCCCGCGATTAGTAATGCGCGAGCATTGGCCTCACCTCTTATAACCACGCCGTCGCCAACGTTTCGCAAAATAGCCATTTTTTGTTTGGGTACAACGGTTGCTTCTTCTTTAGAGACGACATCTACACAACCGCGATAAACATAAATGAAGGCATTGCTAGTTTGCAGTAAAGGTTGTTCGAAAATAGCGCCCGTTTCATTTGGAAAATGCAGATCTAAATAAAGTGGCTCCGTTTTTTCTCGACAAACAGCGCCCTTTTGTTGGTTGTAATTACCCGCGATGACGCGAACCAAAATATTTTCATCTGTTTTAGTTTCGGGAATGTCTTCGCTCTGAAAGTCTTGATACCACGGGTCGCAGAGTTTGTTTTTGGCTGGCAGATTAAGCCAAAGCTGAAAGCCCTCCATCACGCCTTCTTCTTGCTCTGGCATTTCACTGTGGATGAGTCCCTTCCCAGCGGTCATCCATTGAACGCCGCCGTTTTGTAACAGCCCTTCGTTCCCCCGGCTATCTCTGTGTCTCATTCGCCCTGCAATCATGTAGGTAATGGTTTCAAAGCCGCGATGGGGATGATCTGGAAACCCAGCAATGTAGTCGCCAGGTTTGTCGCTACCAAAAGCGTCAAGCATTAAAAACGGATCGAGTCGGTGATGCAAGTCATTCGATAAAACGCGAATGAGTTTTACCCCTGCCCCGTCTTGAGTGGCTTGTCCACTCACAATGCGCTCAACTGAGCGGCCCGCATTCACCGTTGCTGTGGGTTTGTTAGTCATTGTGTTTCGTAGCCCTCCGCGACAATGGCTTTTAGAAGCTCATCTCGCTCAGCTTTACTTTGAACGACCACTTGATTTTTGTTTCGATCGATCGACACAAGCGCCTCATGATCTTGTCGTAGCAGTGCTTTTTTGACCGCCGCTTCGCAATGACCGCATGTCATACCATTGACTTGAAAAACATGTTCCATTTGGTCCTCCCTTGCAAAAATATAACCTTAAATCATGAGTGAATTGACTAGCGACCTTGGTATTGGCGGCATGACCTGCGCATCATGCGTTGGGCGCGTGGAGCGGGCCATTGCCAAATTGCCGCATGTTCAGTCTGTCAGCGTCAATTTGGCAACCGAGTCAGCGCGTGTTATTTGGCGCGACATTGACACGTCAGAGCTCGATGAAGCACAAGTGAAGTTGCGGCGCGCTATCAGAGAGGCGGGTTATGAGCCGCTTACGCTTGAGGGTCAGCAGGCGGACATCAAGCATTCATCGTCAGATGCTCTTCCCGTTCTTGCTGGCTTTTTGTTATCTATCCCCTTGGTTTTACCCATGATGGGGACCTTCTTTGGTCATCATTGGATGCTTCCGCCAATGTGGCAGTTCTTGTTGGCAACTCCGGTTCAATTCTTTTTAGGCGCGCGGTTTTATAAAGCGGGCTGGTTTGCTTTGCGTGCGCGAAGTGGCAATATGGATTTGCTCGTTGCATTGGGAACCACCGCAGGATGGGCGTTGTCGATGTGGCTTTGGTTCACGGCGAGCCCTAGCGAAACTCCGCATTTGTATTTCGAGAGCTCTGCGGTGGTTGTGACTTTGGTGCTTTTCGGAAAGTGGCTAGAGACCCGCGCAAAAAGGCAAACAACAGATGCCATTCGCGCCTTACATGCGCTTCGCCCCGCGACCGCAAGAGTGATGACAGCCGACGGAGAGACCGATTTACCCGTTGAAGAGCTCTTGGTTGGTGATTGTGTTGTGGTGTTACCGGGCGAACGATTTCCTGCGGATGGTGTTTTGCTTGAAGGACAAACGCAAGTAGACGAATCGATGCTGACAGGTGAGCCGATACCCGTTTTTAAGTCACCCAACGCGCAAGTGACCGGTGGGAGTATTAATGGAGAAGGACGCGTACTCGTCCGTGTTTTAGCGGTCGGGGCGGCATCCGTTTTGTCAAACATTATTCGTTTGGTTGAAGATGCACAAGCAGCTAAAGCGCCTATTCAGCGAATGGTCGATCAGGTCTCAACTGTGTTTGTGCCTGTAGTTTTAGTTCTATCCGTTCTTACTTTCTGCGCGTGGCTTTGGCTTGGTTTGGGGTCAGAGCAGTCTCTTATCTATGCGGTTGCGGTGTTGGTCATTGCTTGCCCGTGTGCTCTGGGTTTGGCTACGCCAGCCGCCATCATGGTGGGAACAGGTGTTGCGGCTAAATTTGGAATCCTCATTAAGGACGCCACCGCATTAGAGATTGCTCATCGCGTCGACACAGTTGCCTTTGATAAAACAGGAACGTTGACTTTGGGGCACCCGCAACTGGTGTCTGTCATCGTTACTAACTCGCTTTCTCGAGAGGAGGTCTTGTGCTTGGCTGCAAGTGTGCTTGGTGGAAGTGAGCACCCTTTGGCCCATGCGGTGTTGGATGTTGTCAAGCGCGATGGCGCTTTTATTGAACCTGCGTCAAACGTTCGTGCTGTGCCTGGTCGGGGCTGTGAGGGAAACGTTTCTTCAAGATCTTTGTTGTTGGGCAGCGTGCGTTGGATGCAAGAGCAGGGGGTTGAACTGCAATCGCTGAATGCGTCGATTCATCAAATGCAATTAGACGGTGCAACCGTTTCTGTATTGACAGAGCGTATTGGATCGAGCTTTGCGCCGTTGGCGCTTTTTGCTTTTCGCGATGAACCTAAACCAGGTGCGAAAGAGGCGCTTTTAAAGTTACGTCAACGTGGACTTAATTTGCGGATGATCTCGGGCGATAACGCGGGTGCCGCAAACGCAATGGCGCTTCGTCTGGGGTTAAAAGCTGATGAGGTATGGGCCGATGTGTCGCCATCGGAAAAAGTGAGTTGCGTGAAGCGCTTACAAGTAGATGAACAAGGTCGCTCGCATGTCGTTGCATTTGTGGGCGATGGTGTGAACGATGCGCCCGCG
>CAZEAQ010000158.1:0-3507 GCA_964510145.1 uncultured Bordetella sp. | reverse complement strand
TGCAGCAGCAAGAATTTTGGTTGGGTTAGCAAAATTGCTTTTAAAGCGGGAACCCAAAATGTCTTCACGTTAGATGACAACCGCACGGGCAGCTTGTTGGAACGAGCCGCACATTGTTCGGACCGCTATCACACCGTGCAAAGTCATGCAGATGATTTGGCCGCAATTTTGTACACCAGCGGCACAACGGGGCGAAGCAAGGGCGCCATGCTTTCGCACGGCAACATGCTCAGCAATGCGCAGACTCTTAAAAGCTATTGGGGCTGGCGCACAGGCGATGTATTGATTCACGCCTTGCCGATTTTTCATGTGCACGGACTGTTTGTTGCAATTCATGGGGCCATGCTCAATGGGAGCAAGATGATTTGGTTGTCCAAATTTGACCCTAAAGTTGTCATCTCCAAAATGTCCGAAGCAACTGTTTTCATGGGCGTACCCACCTTGTACGTTCGCATGTTGGCGGAGCCTTCTCTCACGCGCGAACAAGCGTCACATATGCGTTTGTTTATCGCCGGGTCTGCGCCACTGTTGTTAGAAACATTTAACGAATGGCGCGAAAGAACAGGTTTGCCTATCTTGGAGCGTTACGGCATGAGCGAAACCGTCATGCTGACTTCAAACCCGTATGTGGCTGATGACCGATATGCGGGCCAAAGTGAGCGACGAGGTGGCACCGTAGGTTTCCCGTTACCCGGGGTTTCGTTGCGCGTCCACGACGATGCAGGACACGCATTACCGGCGGGAGAAATTGGGGGCATACAAGTCAAAGGCCCCAATGTGTTTGGCGGCTACTGGCGCATGCCCGAAAAAACGCGTGAAGAATTTACGGCTGATGGCTATTTCAAAACAGGCGATGTTGGAAAGATTGACGAACGTGGCTATGTTGTCATCGTTGGCCGAAGTAAAGATCTCATCATCAGTGGTGGCTATAACGTGTACCCCGCAGAGATTGAGGGCTACATCAACGAAATGCCAGGCGTTGCTGAGAGCGCGCTCATTGGTGTTCCCCATCCAGACTTTGGCGAAGTAGGGGTGGCCGTTGTGATTGCTAAGCCAGGAGCGACGTTAAACCCAGAGGCATTAATTGGGACTTTGAAAACGCAACTTGCGAATTTCAAAATACCCAAAAAATGTTTTGTGGTCGACGAATTACCTCGCAACACGATGGGCAAAGTGCAAAAGAATTTGCTGAGAGATCAATACAAAAATTTGTATTGATTAATCTGCCATCGCGTTCACACGGCGCGTGATGTGTGCCAAAGCCTCTTCGACTTGATCAATCAAGATCAAGCACAAATCACCGCGTGTCAAACGATCCATCGCACGGTCGATAGCCAAGAATTCGCCGTGAATTTCATCAATGTGTTTGGTGCGTTTTGCGCCATCTAAACCTTGACGTAAAAGCGCCAATACTTCGCCATCGATACGTCCACGCTGGCAAGCATCTTGGTAGAGCACAACCTCATCAAAAACTTCGCCAATGATGCGCGTCTGTTCACGAATGTCTTCATCTCGTCGATCGCCTGCGCCGCTAATCACCACGCTGCGACGTTGAGCGGGAAGGTTCGTAACCGCCTGAACCAAAGCTTTGATGGCATCGGGGTTGTGTCCGTAATCGGCGATCACGGTGGCACCTTTGTAGTCAAAGACATTAAAGCGACCGGGAACAGCGTGGCTGTCGCTGACAAATGTGGCTAAGCCTTTGCAAATTGTTTGCCATGGGACACCCACCGCCCATGCTGCAGCAATGGAGGCCATCGCGTTTTCGATTTGAAAACCAATAGCACCACCTCTTGTCACAGGAATTTCTGAGAGAGGAATTCGCACAGATTGTTGACCCTGCATCGCCACGATGTGATCGTCGTCTACAAACAAAACGCGTTTGCCTTGTGCACGATGTGTCGCAATGATGGGGTGATGCGAATCTAGGCCAAAGAAAATAACTTGCCCTGGGCAATTGCTTGCCATTGCAGCCACGATGGGGTCGGTTGCATTGAGTACAGCAAAGCCGGTTTCAGCGACGTTTTGAACAATCACACGCTTCAGTACGGCAAGATCTTCCACGGTCGAGATGTAGTTCAACCCGAGGTGGTCGCCCATTCCAATGTTGGTCACCACCGCCACTTGGCAGCGGTCAAAAGCCAGGCCTTCACGCAGCATGCCTCCGCGCGCCGTCTCAAGCACCGCGGCATCGACATCCGGATGCATCAAAACATTGCGCGCACTGCGAGGGCCGCTGCAGTCACCGCTGTCAGTTTGACGTCCGTTGACATACACGCCATCGGTGTTAGTCATGCCCACACGTAATCCGTTCGCGCGTAGCAAGTGCGATGTCAGGCGAACTGTTGTTGTTTTACCGTTGGTTCCAGTCACTGCAATGACAGGAATACGCCCGTCATCTCCGTCGGGGAACATGGTGGACATCACGGCTTCGCCCACATCGCGTCCTTTGCCGAACGATGGACTCAAGTGCATGCGTAAGCCCGGTGCTGCGTTCACTTCGACTACGCCGCCACTTTGTTCTTCAAGTGGGCGTAAAACTGATTCACACACCACGTCGACGCCACAAATATCTAGCCCCACCATTTGCGCTGCAGCAACGGCGCGCAAAGCAACTTCAGGATGAACGTCATCGGTCACATCGGTCGCAGTGCCGCCAGTCGATAAGTTGGCGTTGTTGCGCAAGATGACACGCGCACCTTTTGCAGGCACAGAGGTGGCTTCGTAGCCTTGTTCTTTAAGACGTGCAATCGCAATGTCATCAAAGCGAATTTTGGTGAGCGAAGTGGCATGGCCTTCGCCACGACGTGGATCGGCATTGACAAGATCTACCAATTCGCGCACTGTGTTTTTGCCGTTGCCAATGACCAGCGGTGGCTCGCGTCGTGCGGCGGCTACTAGCTTATTGCCTACTACCAGCAAGCGGTAATCACTGCCCGGCACAAAGCGCTCGACAAGTACTTCATCTCGGCACGCGACTGCGGCTTTGTAAGCGCTTTTGACACCCTCTTCGGTAGTGATATTCACGGAGATACCGCGTCCCTGATTGCCGTCACGCGGTTTAATCACGACGGGTAAACCAATTTCTTGCGCAGCGGCCCAAGCATCGTCTTCACTGATGACGGGGCGTCCGAGTGGAACAGGAACACCTGCAGCATGGAGTAGTTTTTTAGTTAGCTCTTTGTCTTGCGCAATCGACTCGGCGATGGCGCTGGTGGAGTCAATTTCAGCAGCTTGAATGCGGCGTTGTTTGCTGCCCCAGCCTAACTGCACCAAGCTTCCATCCGTCAATCGACGATAGGGAATACCGCGCGTGATCGCAGCGTTCACGATAGATCCAGTGGAGGGGCCTAAGCGAACGTCTTCATCAAGATTACGAAGTTGATCAATGGCTGCATCGACATCAAATGCCGTGTTGTTTAAAGCTGCATTGCAAAGTTCGTGTGCAAGCGTTAGCGCAAGAGTGCCCACTTCTTCTTCAGAAAATTCAACAACCACTTGGAACAA
>CAZEAQ010000157.1:1285-3570 GCA_964510145.1 uncultured Bordetella sp. | reverse complement strand
TGCGCGTCGCCTTGGACACGCTCATTAAAATCGACGCGTGAACAAAAGTACAAAGAATCCTCAACACATCGCCATCATCATGGACGGCAATGGCCGTTGGGCCAAGCAGCGGTTCATGCCCCGTACGGTCGGCCATGCCAAAGGTGCCAGCATCGTGCGCGACTTGGTCAAAGCGTGTGTAGATAAAGACATCAAATATCTCACGCTATTTGCGTTTAGTACCGAAAACTGGAAGCGCCCAGAGGAAGAAGTGTCCACGCTGATGGGGTTGTTCGTTCAGTACCTAAAAAAAGAACTCAATGACATGAGGTCTGAGGGCGTGCGCTTAAACGTCATCGGCGACATTTCTCGGTTTCCGCAAGAGTTGCAAGACAATATTCACGAGGCCATGGCCAATACGGCCACTAATACAGGTATTACCTTAAGCGTGGCGGCCAATTACGGCGGACGCTGGGACATTGTGCAGGCTGTACAGGCATGGCAGGCTGCGAATCCGAGCCAAGCGATCGCAGATTTGACTGAGGACGCTTTGAGCGAGTACATCAGCACCGCGAATTTGCCCGAGCCCGATTTGCTCATCCGGACAGGCGGCGAGTCTCGCATCAGCAACTTCATGTTGTGGCAATTGGCCTATGCCGAGCTTTATTTCACCGACACTTTGTGGCCCGATTTCGACAATGACGAGTTTGAGAAGGCCTTAAGGTGGTTTGCTGGTCGCGAACGCCGTTTTGGTGCGGTGCCTGTTTTATAATCTGTTTCAGTAAAAAATACAAAAAGTAACCACGCCGCAGTTTGTTGCTGCGGTGTTTTGCTTTGAGCGAAAGAGTTTTCAATGAGTCAATTGAAGTTTGCGTTGGGTTTTAAGTCCGCTTTAGTCACCTTGCTTTCGCTCATCGCAACGGTAACCTCTGCGCAAAACCTGCAATTACCTGCGGCTCCGGCCGCAACTCAAGGACTAGCTGCGGGTGCGGGGGGGCTAGGCGCGATGGGAGTTGGGGCCGCGCCCAATATTCGCTCAATCGATCCCTTCTTGCCATTGGGAGTCGAAGCGGGTGCGCAACAGCGCTCCAATTCACCATTCGAGTTTCGTCAACAAATAGAGCCTCTCAAACCCAATGACTTTCAGAAGTTCGTATTGGAAACTACTGGCATTAAGCTGCCGTTGTACGGTCAAACTTTTTTCGAAAATGTTCAAAACAGCCAGCGCGCAGGCGCCAATCCTTTCGCTCCGGTAGAAGGTGCCCCTGTTACGTCAGACTATCCTTTAGGGCCTGGCGACCAATTGGTCATTCGTGGTTGGGGTTCCTTGGAAATTGATGTCCGCGCCACCATCGACCGTAACGGCATGGTCACCTTGCCTCGTGTAGGCGCAGTGCAGCTAGCTGGCGTTAAGGCTGGCCAAGCAGAGGGCGTGCTCAAGAACGCTGTGGGTAAATATTACAAAGGTTTTGAGCTGAGTGTGACTTTGGGTCAGTTGCGCTCCATCACCGTGTACGTGGTGGGTCAGGCGCGCCGCCCTGGCAGCTACACCCTCAGCAGCGTCTCCACCTTGGCGAGCGGCTTGTTTGCAACAGGTGGTCCCAATGCCAACGGCTCGATGCGTCATGTGCAGCTCAAACGAGCCGGACAAGTCGTGACAGAGCTTGATTTGTACAGCTTTTTGGCAAAGGGTAGCAACGCCGCGGATGCTAAGCTGATCGATGGCGACATCATCTACATCCCTCCAGCGGTGGGTCACATGGCTATGGTAGGTAAGGTCAATAACCCAGCTGTTTATGAATTAAAGAGCAGTACCGAAACACTTGAGCAATTGCTTAGCGTTGCAGGTGGTGTTCCTGTAGTAGCAGACCCACGCCGCGTGACCTTGGAGCGCCTGAGCCCTGCCAACAACCAACCCCGTTCCGTCGAGGGCTTTGCATTGGATGCTGCAGGGCTACAAACTGCACTAAAAAATGGTGACTTGCTTACTGTGCAAGCCATCACCCCCGAAATGGCCAATGCAGTCACTTTACGTGGCAATGTTGCACAGGCCACGCGCTTGCCTTGGCGTGAAGGCATGCGCGTGACCGACCTGATCCCCAACAAAGAGGCGTTGATCAGCCGCGACTCCATCCGTCGTCAAAACGAAGTTTTGTTTGATGGCAATCAACGTGAGCGTACACAGCGTGAGCGGGAGATGATTCCCGATGATTTGCTGGTTGACCCCGTTCTAGACCTTCAGATCGATCGTCAAAACGCAATTAACGCTAACAACGCTAACAACGCTAACAACGCTAACAACGCTA
>CAZEAQ010000157.1:0-1185 GCA_964510145.1 uncultured Bordetella sp. | reverse complement strand
AACGCTAACAACGCTAACAACGCTAACAACGCTAACAACGCTAGATTGTTTCGAGATGCTCGTCAGAGTCGTCTTTATTCCCAGCAGGCTTTGATTGAGCCCGTGGTTAAGCGAGGTCTCCAATCTATTTCAGAAACCGTGGGCAGCCTTTACGATGAAATCAATTGGGACTACGCCCTCATTGAGCGCATAAACCGACAAGACATGAGCATCTCTTTGGTGCCTTTTAACTTAGGCAAAGTATTGGCTAACCCTAAAGACCCAGAAAATCAAGTGTTGCAAGCGGGCGATGTAGTCACGGTGTTCTCTGTCACCGATGTGCGTGTGCCAATTTCCAAGCGTCGCGCCATGGTTCGTATCGAAGGCGAGGTCGCCAGCCCTGGCATTTATCAGGTTCAGCCTGGCGACACGCTCGCCCACTTGCTCCAGCGCGCTGGCGGTCTCACGCACGATGCCTATTTGTTTGGTTCGGCGCTATATCGCGAAGAAGTGCGTAAGAGTCAAGCCGAAAACTTAGAAAAACTGATTCGTCGTCTAGAGGCTGAGTCCAACGCCAGCCTGGCACAAATCAGCCAAAGCATGGGGGCTAGTGCCGATACGACAGCTCTTCAAGCCCGCATCATGGCCGCGCAAGCTGCTCAGCGCCAGTCATTGGACCGTGTACGCAACCTCAAACCCGAGGGGCGCATTTCCTTGGACATGGAGCCCGCGACATACAACTACATCAGCAAATTGCCTGAAGTGCGCTTGCAAAATGGAGATCGCTTTGTTGTGCCTAGTCGTCCAGACTTTGTTTATGTGTTTGGCTCAGTTAATACAGAGTCTGCGTTGCTTTACAAAGATGGCATGGATGTCGCCTCGTATCTCAAAATTTCGGGCGTCAGTCAAGGGGCCGACAAAGCTGGAGCGATTTTGATTCGCGCCGATGGTTCTGCGCTGACCAGCACGGGTTCGTGGTTTACCTCAGTGTTAAATACCAAAGTCATGCCTGGCGACACCATCGTCTTGCCAGAGAAACTCGACCGCGAACCTACATGGAGTGCTGTTATTCGCAACACCAAAGACTTGACCCAAATTTTGTATCAGCTAGGCCTTGGCGCAGCTGCCTACAAAACTTTGCGTAACTAAGGATGTCAGCATGACCGAGACTACTTCCTTAGCAGCCCCATCCGACCTTCCTGAAGA
>CAZEAQ010000156.1:1268-3701 GCA_964510145.1 uncultured Bordetella sp. | reverse complement strand
CAGACAACATGCAAGACACAGGACCTGTCGAGCATATTAAAGATCACATCGTTTATCTGGAAAAAAAATCAATTAAAGATAACTTCCAAAAAATCTCTCAATCAGCACCTAGAAACTCACCTCAAACTCTTTCCACTGCAACTGAAGATCAGCCCTTGCCTACGGCTCCAATTCAGCCATCGCAAAACATGACTGCTAGTGAATTGGTAAAGAATTCTGAAGATGAAGATGCATTGACGATCAGGCTAAAACAAATCAAAGCCAAGGTTAAAACTGTCAACAATTCACTTACCGAATTTGAGGATAAAGAGAATCCAGAAAGTTGATTAAGATTCGTAGTCACAACTCTCTATAAACGAACTCAAGATATGACTACTTTTGCTGATCAGCTCAAAAACGAAATCTCACGTATCGCAAAAAAAGAAATTCGTGCAGAAACAAAACAACTTAAAAAATCTTCTGCTCAATACCGATCAGAAATTGCCTCCCTCAAGCGCCATGTTTCTGCTCTAGAAACAGCGCTCAAAAAACTAAATAAATTGCAACCCAAGCCAGCACTCAAAGTCGAAGAATCTGCTGAGGGCCTTCGCTTTCGTGCTGATGGGTTCGCTACATTACGCAAAAAATTTGCGATGTCTGCAGCCCAAATGGGACAGCTCATTGGGGTGTCGGCCCAGTCTGTTTATCACTGGGAAGCGGGAAAGTCTCGCCCCCGTGCAAGCCAACTTCCTGCCATCGCTGCAGCCAGAAAATTAACCGCGACTCAAGCATGGGAAAAAATTGGTTACTAAGCCAGAGCTGATTTTTCTCAGTGCTTATTTTTAAAGACTTTTGCAGACCACTCTGCAACTGGCATAAACGTAGGATCGGCTCGAACTATTCTTTCAGTCTCAGCCCAAATTTCCTCATCGGATTTTTCTAAATCCAAAGGGTCTCCATGCGGTTGAGCCACATACCAAGGGGTGTCGAAGTACACCTCGACGGTGTTTTCTTCTGGATCTAAGAAATAAATAGATATCGCGTTACCGTGATTGAGCCCTCTCATTTTGGTAGCCCCTTTGCTAAGCGCTCGATCGCGTGCTTCGCGAAGATCATTTAAATCGTTCACCATAAAAGACAGTTGCATCACGGTACTTGGCGCACCCTCAGGACGGTTTTGCGCCAAAGCTAACTGATGGTGCTGATCTGGGTTGGCACTTAAGAAAGCCAACATAAACGGGAAAGTAAATCCGGGTCCTTTATCGGTCAACTTGAGATTAAAGACCGAGGTGTAAAAGTCAATCATGCGATCAATATCAAAGCATGAAATTCCTACATGCGACAAATTGGGTGCAAAGTTTGAGCTCATCAAAATTCCTTAGGGTTGAATCACAATCTTGCCCATACTGCTGCCCGCCTCGAGCCATTGATGTGCAAGTTGAATGTCGGTCATTTTTAAAAGTTTGGCGGGGGGCGCTTTTACATCGCCATTGGCCATTTGAGCAATCGCATCGTTCATCAGCGAACGACGAACAGAAACATCTACATCGAAGGTATGCATTGAAAACGTTCGAATGGCCAAACTGCGCGTCAATAGATTGCGCATTTCTTTAAATACATCTTCGTTTGGCAATCCAAGGATGACGTTGATGGAAACAACCATGCCCATCGGTGAAAGACTGCGAAGACAGGCAATTAATGAGTCGCCTCCCAACTGATCGACCGCCAAATCGACTCCCTGCCCTTGCGTCACATCCATAATTTGTTGGGGCAAAGATTGAGAATCTCCTTTGACGATGTGATGAACGCCGTTAGCCAATGCGTGAGTGGTTTTTTCAGGTGTTGAAGTTGAGCCAATAACCTGCGCTCCTTTGTATCGGGCAAACTGAGTGAGTGTTGACCCCACCCCTCCCGAAACACCCGGAATATAAATAGATCGAACGGGTCGCTCGCCATTACTTCGCCACAACGCATTGACAAACTGAAGGTTAGGCAAACTCACAGCATCGATCGGATTAATCGACTCAGGCAGTTCAAAAACTGCAGCAGCTGGTACACACATATATTCCGCACAACATCCGCCACGCACAGCAAGCTCTCTGGCACTGACCAAGACACGTTTACCTTTTAAGGCAGCGGGCACGCCAGAACCCAGCTCATCAACAATACCTACTAACTCGCTTCCAGGAATAGTAGGTAACGGAGGCATCCACTTATAAGTGCCCTTTCGAACCAAGACATCAGGACGCCCAACGCCAATGGCTTCCGTTCTTACCCGCACTTCACCCTCAGCTGCGTGTGGTGTAGGTAGATCGACTTGTTGGAGAACCTCAGGTCCTCCTGTTTCAAAGATTTGAACAGCGCGCATGACTTTTATTGTTTAGGAATCTTGGCATCGTTGACCACTTGCGTCCATTTCTGAAGCTCAAATGCCACCATCGCTTTCATCTCTTC
>CAZEAQ010000156.1:0-1168 GCA_964510145.1 uncultured Bordetella sp. | reverse complement strand
GCAGAGGTCACGATCAAGAATGGGAAATACGTGATCGTTGAAATCATCTCAAAGTCAGCAACTGTTTTGTAAGGCAGATTGTTATAAAGCGCACCTGCAACAGCATGCCCTCCCGTCGCCAACAACAAGCTATATCCATCAGGCTTAGCACGGGCAATCGTGCCCGAGGCGATCGTGCCGCCCGCACCAGTTTGTGCTTCAACCACAAACGATTGATTCAAACCTTTTGCCATTTCAGCACTGACGACGCGCGCAATGTTGTCTGCGTTACCACCTGGCGCAAAGCCTTGAAGAATTTTGATGGGTCGATCAGGGTAAGTTTGTCCCCATGTCATCGAATGACTACCCACTAAGGTGACGCCTGCTAATAAGATATTTCTTCTTTTCATGACTTGTCTCCTTCATGTGTCAATTAGTGTTGATCGACGATTGGGTTTCGCAACACACCCACATGCTCAATTTCTACTTCACAAACGTCACCATGCTTCATAAAGCGTGGTGGCTTGCGACTCCAACCCACGCCTGCGGGTGTGCCGGTTGCGATCACATCGCCGGGACTTAACGTAAAAATGGTGGAGGCATAACTGATGAGTTTGGGAATATCAAAAATCATGTGCCCTGTATGGCTCGATTGAACAACTTCACCATTCAATCGGACTTCGAGTTTTAACTCTTGCCCTGGCTTAATTTCATCGGCCGTCACCATCCACGGGCCGAAGCCACCGGTAGATTCAAAATTTTTACCCGATGCAATTTGCTTGGCATGAAACTGCCATTCACGAACACTCCCGTCGTTGTAACAAGCATAGCCAGCCACATGATCAAAGGCTTTATCTTGCGAAATATCACGCCCGCCTTTGCCGATAATCACAGCGAGTTCGCCCTCCCAATCTAATGACTCAGACACACGGGGACGAACGATAGGCTGGTTGTGAGCGCACTGCGAACGCCAAACACGCAAGAAAATGGGTGGCTCTTCAGACAGCTCTCTGTGCATGCCGGCAGCCAACACTTCTTGGTGGTGATCCATGTAATTTCGAACGGCGCAAATAATTTTTTCAGGCCGAGGAATAACAGGCAAATAAGTGATGTCGCTTAACTTACCCACCGAGGTAAGCCCTTCGACATCTTTGGCAGCCTTTAAATAAGCCCCCGACCCGATGTAGTC
>CAZEAQ010000155.1:0-3864 GCA_964510145.1 uncultured Bordetella sp. | reverse complement strand
CCGGCCGCGATGTGGCGGTGGGTGCTTTGTTGGGTGCCGATGAATTCGGTTTTGCCACCGCACCGCTGGTGGTGGAAGGCTGCATCATGATGCGCAAGTGCCACCTCAACACCTGCCCGGTGGGTGTGGCCACGCAAGACCCCGAGCTGCGCAAGAAATTCAGTGGCAAGCCCGAGCATGTGGTGAACTATTTCTTCTTTATCGCCGAAGAAGTGCGCCAAATCATGGCGCAGTTGGGCATTAAGAAGTTCGACGACATGATTGGTCGCGCTGATTTGTTGGACATGCGCGAGGGCATCGAGCATTGGAAAGCCAGTGGCTTGGACTTCACGCGCTTGTTGGCCGTGCCTCAAGTTGCTGCAGATGTGCCACGTTTGCACACATCAGCGCAAGATCACGGACTCGAAAAAGCGCTCGACCAAAAGTTGATTGAAAAGTCGAAGCCTGCGATTGAACGCGGTGAAAAAGTTCAGTTCATGGAGGTTGCTCGCAACGTGAACCGCTCAGTCGGTGCCATGTTGTCTGGCGCAGTGACCAAGGTGCATCCAGAAGGATTGCCCGACGACACCATTCGCATTCAGCTCGAAGGCACAGGCGGTCAGTCATTTGGTGCGTTCTTGTGTAACGGCATCACGTTGTATTTGATTGGCGATGCCAATGACTACACCGGCAAAGGTTTGTCGGGCGGCCGCGTGGTGGTTCGTCCAAGCATCGACTTCAGAGGCGAAGCGGTCAACAACATCATTGTGGGCAACACCGTGATGATTGGCGCAACGCGGGGTGAAGCGTTCTTTGCCGGCGTTGCAGGCGAACGTTTTGCCGTGCGCTTGTCTGGCGCTACAGCGGTAGTGGAGGGCACAGGCGACCACGGCTGCGAGTACATGACGGGCGGCACCGTGGCGGTCTTGGGTAAAACAGGACGCAACTTTGCGGCAGGCATGAGCGGCGGCGTGGCGTATGTGTACGACGAAGACGGCCAGTTCAGCAAAAAGTGCAATACGGCCATGGTGTCGCTTGAGAAAGTGTTGTCCGTTGCCGAACAAGAAGCCGCCTTGCCACGCGCTATTTGGCACCGCGACCAGGCCGATGAAACGCAACTCAAAAAGCTACTCGAAGACCACCACCGTTGGACAGGCTCCAAACGTGCGCGTGACTTGCTCGACAACTGGGACGCTGCCCGCGCCAAGTTCGTCAAAGTATTCCCCAACGAATACAAGCGTGCGTTGGGCGAGTTGAACGCTGCTAAATCTTCTGGCTCGAAGGCCAAAAAAGCGGTCGCTGCCTAATTGGCGTCGCTCTATTAAAGGACAAGAATCATGGGAAAAGTCACTGGCTTTATGGAATTTGAGCGCGTCGAAGAGGGTTACAAACCCGTCAAAGAGCGCTTAAAAAATTACGACGAATTTGTCATTGGTTTGGACGACAAACAAGCCAACACACAAGCAGCACGTTGTATGGATTGCGGCACACCGTTTTGTAACAACGGTTGTCCGGTCAACAACATCATTCCCGACTTCAACGACTTGGTTTACCAAGGCGATTGGAAGAACGCCATCGATGTGTTGCACAGCACCAATAACTTTCCAGAGTTCACGGGCCGCATTTGCCCCGCACCTTGCGAGGCCGCTTGTACGTTGAACTTGAATGACGACGCGGTGGGCATCAAGTCCATCGAGCACGCCATCATTGACAGAGCTTGGTCCGAGGGTTGGGTCACGCCCAAACCTGCCAAACACAAGACAGGCAAAAAAGTAGCCATCGTGGGTTCAGGCCCTGCGGGTTTGGCTGCGGCACAACAGCTGGCGCGTGCAGGCCACGATGTGACCTTGTTCGAAAAGAACGACCGTGTAGGCGGTTTGTTGCGCTACGGCATTCCTGACTTCAAGATGGAAAAAGCGCACATCGATCGACGCACCAAACAGCTAGAGGCCGAGGGCGTCACCATTCGCACGGGCGTGTTGGTGGGTGAGATGCCCAAAGATTCAAAGGTCACCAACTGGGCCAAAGAAACCATCAGCCCCGCGCAGTTAAAGAAAGACTTCGATGCGGTGTTGTTGACTGGCGGTTCTGAGCAATCACGCGACTTACCCGCACCAGGTCGTGACTTGGCGGGCATTCACTTCGCGATGGAGTTTTTGCCACAGCAAAACAAAGTCAATGCGGGCGATAAATTGAAAGACCAATTGCGCGCCGATGGCAAACACGTTGTCGTCATCGGTGGTGGTGACACCGGCTCTGACTGCGTGGGCACCAGCACTCGTCATGGTGCCGCCGCTGTGGTGCAGTTCGAAGTGATGCCCATGCCGCCGGAGCATGAAAACAAGCCGTTGGTTTGGCCTTATTGGCCACTCAAATTGCGCACCAGTTCCAGCCATGACGAAAGCTCAGAGAAGGGCTTGCTCAAGCGCGAGTTCGCTATTTCGACCAAAGAGTTTGTGGGAGAAAAAGGCAAAGTCACGGGCGTTAAAACTGTTCGCGTCGAATGGAAAGACGGCAAGATGGTTGAAGTGGCTGGCACAGAAGAAATCATCAAGGCCGACCTGGTGTTGTTGGCCATGGGTTTTGTGAACCCCGTCGCCACCATTTTGGACGGCTTTGGCGTTGAAAAAGACGCTCGCGGTAACGCAAAAGCCAGTACAGAATTCATCGGTGGATACGCTACGAATGTGGACAAAGTGTTTGCCGCGGGCGACATTCGTCGCGGCCAATCTTTGGTGGTTTGGGCCATTCGCGAAGGCCGACAAGCCGCCCGTGCGGTGGATGAATATTTGATGGGTGTGAGTGATTTGCCACGCTAAAGCGTGGCGCACTTCCAAGCCGCATCAGACTTGGTTTTAAAATTGCAGAAGCCGGCGCAAACCGGCTTTTGCTTTCTATGACTACAAACTCAACAAACCCCTCCAACCCAGACGTGCTCGTCGAATTGCGCGATGTGCACTTTGGCTATGGCGAACGCGTCATTTTGGATGGCATCACGTTGACGGTGCCGCGCGGCAAAGTCACGGCTTTGATGGGGGCCTCGGGTGGCGGCAAAACCACCGTCTTGCGTTTGATTGGCGGTCAGTACCGCGCTCAAGCAGGCAGCTTGACATTTGATGGTCAAGAGGTGGCTCATTTAGACCCCACCGCTTTGTACGCGGTGCGTCGTCGCATGGGTATGTTGTTTCAGTTTGGCGCTTTGTTCACGGATTTAAGTGTGTTTGACAACGTAGCTTTCCCCTTGCGAGAGCACACCGATTTAAATGAATCCATGATTCGCGACATCGTCTTGATGAAGCTCGAAGCCGTGGGTTTGCGTGGCGCACGCGACCTCATGCCAAGCGAAGTTTCTGGCGGCATGGCGCGTCGCGTGGCTCTCGCTCGCGCGATGGCGCTAGACCCCGAGTTGGTGATGTATGACGAACCTTTCGCTGGTCTAGACCCTATTTCTTTAGGAACAGCTGCGCGACTCATTCGCCAACTCAACGACACCTTGGGGTTGACCAGCATCATCGTGTCGCACGACTTAGATGAAACCTTTCACATTGCCGATCAGGTCATCGTGTTAGCGAATGGAAAAATTGCCGCTCAAGGCACGCCCGACGAAGTGCGACAAAGCACGGATCCCTTAGTCCACCAATTTGTCAGCGCTGCGCCCGAAGGGCCGGTGCGTTTTCACTACCCAGGTCCTAGCGTGTCGCAAGACTTTGGCGTGGAGGGCGAGGCATGAAACTCATTGCAGATCTGGGCTTTGCCATTCGCAGCTATTTGTCCGGCTTGGGCTTGGGCGCGCGTTTGTTCATTCGCTTGGTGAGCTTGTTTGGCGCCAATATGCGTCGCTTTGGTTTGGTGCGCGACCAAGTGCATTTTTTGGGCAACTACTCG
>CAZEAQ010000154.1:0-3895 GCA_964510145.1 uncultured Bordetella sp. | reverse complement strand
ATCACGGGTTTGCGAATGCTGCGAATGGTTTCCCAATCGCGGGTGATGTAGTCGTCTTTGTAAACGTCGGCAAAGGTGTAGGTGGCCATTGCGCCAATGTCAGCACCCGCAGCAAAAGCTTTTTCGCTTCCGGTGATGACCATGCAACCAATCGCAGGGTTGGCATCAAACGCTTTAAGAGCTTGACCCAGTTCAATCATCAAACCTGCATTAAGGGCGTTGAGTTGCTTGGGGCGGTTCAGTGTGATGACGCCAACTTTGTCGGCTTCGGTGTGAACGGTAATAAATTCGTAGGTCATGAAGAAGCTCCTTAAGGGTGAAGCCATCGCTTAACGAGCGCGGCATGGTGAATGGCGAGTCGCCATGTGTGATGATTATTTTTATTTTCTTTGGGTAAAACGAGCGGCAAGCGCAGCAGTTGTCTGTCACGGCTAATGAGCGCGACTAGCTTTTTATGTTTGCCTGCATAAAGCAATAAGTCGTCCAGTTTTTTAAGGCGCCAAGACGATGTGGCAACCTCAACACCCAACCATTCGTCACCCGCAGCAAAACCCGCTGCATGGGCAGGGCCACCGTTTAAAACAGTTTTAATTTGTATGCTGTGATCTTCACTCACACGAAGCCCCAATCGCTGTGCGAGTTGTGGCGTGTCGTGTTGAATGTCGACACCGTGTGAAGTGAGAAGTTTTTCAAGCGGTAATTCGCGTGTGCCATGAACCCATGCTTTAAATTCGTTGGCCCAAGAACGTCCGGTGAGTTCTTTGAGCACCGCCAACACATCGGCCTCTTGCATCGGGCCAGAATTTTTGCCGGTGCAACAGCGCAGCCAAAGCGCACGCATGACATCGTCTAACGAAACACTGTGATTTTTAACGCCGTGTTGACGCAAGCTCAAGTCGAGGCAGAGCGCAATGAGTGCGCCTTTGGTGTAGTAGCTCACGGTGAGGTTGGGGCTATTGGCGTCGGGGCGGTAGTACTTGGTCCACGCTTCAAAGCTGGACTGAGCGGCGCTGTGAACTTCGCGCCCCGGCGTTTGCAAAACTTGGTTGATGGTTTTGTTAAGCAACTTGAGGTATTGCTTGTCGTCAATTAAGTCGGCGCGTCTGAGTAGCAGGTCGTCGTAGTAGCTGGTAAAGCCTTCAAAGAACCACAGCAGTTGGGTGTAGTTTTCTTGGGCATAGTCGTATCGCGCAAATTCTGCGGGGCGCAATTGCTTGACGTTCCAGGTGTGAAAGTACTCATGACTAATTAAACCCAAGAGCGTGGTGTAGCCATCACTCTGCGCAGTTTGTTCTAAGCGCGGTAAATCTGCACGGTTGCAAATGAGAGCCGTAGAGTTGCGATGCTCTAGTCCGCCATAGCCGTCAGCGACCGCGTTGAGCATGAAGACGTAGCGCTTGTGTGGCGTTTGTGAATATTTTTTGCCGTGCCAAAAACGAATGGCGGTTTCACAAATTTTTTGTGTGTCTTGCAACAGTCGTTCACCGTCAAACGCGGCGGTAGCGCCTGCCACGACAAAGCGGTGTTCAATGCCACAGGCGATAAATTGACCCGACCAAAACGCGCCCATTTCGACAGGGCAATCTGCAAGTTCATCGTAGTTGGCCGCTTGGTAAGTACCAAAACCTTGCTTGTTAATTTTGAGAGGCGACAGCCCAGTCGCAACATGCCAAGGGTTTTCAGAGTTTTGAAACGAAGCTTCATCCAACTCGATGTGATGCGCTGTATCGCGCAGCCCATCAACGAGCAAACACAAGCTGGTGGCATTAAAAAAAGCGCGTCGTGTGTCTAGCCAAGCGGTGCGAACCGAGTCGTCGTGTGCGTGCACTTGGTAGTGCAGCGTGAGGGGCGCGTTGGCTTTGCAGTCCACAGTCCAAGTGCTTTTGTCGAGCTGCGTCACGACAACTGCTTGCTTGCCTTGTTTGGCTTGAAGCCCTATGAGTTGTTTAGAAAACTCTCGCACCATGTAGCTGCCCGCAATCCACACAGGCAATGAAACGCGTTGTTGTGCATTTGGCTTGGCTATGGTGAGCGTGACGCCGTAGAGATGTGCGTGCAGGTCAGACGCTTCAATGCGGTAGTGCACCGCAGGTGGAACACGGCTAGAGGTCATGGGGCTTTAGGTGGCCGAAGCGCCAAGTAAGCAAGCAAAAGTGGATACAACGGTGAGGCGAAAGCGCATGGTCATCCAGTCGCGCAGGCCTGCTTCAGGCCAAGTTTTGCGATCGACCAAGTAGCAAGAAATTAACAAGCCAGCGAGCAAAGGCAAACCCGCGTAGGCCGGCATGATGACGGCAATCCAAGACAGTAAAGGTGGAATGATGCCCCACACCATATGAAGTTTGCGCTGAGGTGCGTTGTGGCGCAAACCAATGCCCCAATGAATACCTCCTAAAAATGAAGCGATGGTGGCGCCGTATGCGCTGAGTGCGATGGCCACAAATGGATGTGCTTCTTCACTGACGATCCACATAAAAAACGCCAAGACGACAAACGGAATTAACCCGGCGTAGCCCAAGCGCTCTATCAATTGGCCTGCATCGCTGTCGGGTGTGATGGGTGAGTGAACCATGGTGATCTCGTTTCTAAAAATTACGGTGTCGTGCTGGCATCCGCCAAAAGTTTTTCAATTTGTGTGGTGTTGATCGCACCGGGAACGCGTGAACCGTTTTGTGCAATCAAAGTAGGTGTGCCCGTGATTTTGTATTTGCGTCCGAATTCCACGTTGCGGTCTAAAGCGGCGGTGTTGCATTTGCCGGGGGCGAGGTTTTGATCGCGTGTCATGACATCGCTCCACGCCACAGCAGGGTCTTTGGCGCACCAAACGGCTTTCGATTTATCGACCGATCCTGCGCCCAAGATAGGGTAGAGAAAGAGGTAAATGGTCACGTTGTCTACTTTGGCTAAGTCGCGCTCAAAGCGTTTACAAAACCCACAGTTGGGGTCTTCAAACACCGCGAGCTTGCGCTTGCCGTTGCCGCGCACGATGGTGATGGCGTCTTTAAGAGGGAGAGAGTTGAAGTCGATGGCGCTGAGTTTGTTTTCGCGTTCTTCGGTGAGGTTGCGACGATTTTTGGTGTCGATCAAACTGCCTTGAATTAAGAAGTTGCCTTCTGCATCGCTGTAATAAATTTCGTTGCTGCTGAGACGCAGTTCATAAATTCCGGGCAATGGCGTGCGACTGATTTCTTCAATCTTTGGAATTTGCGGAATGCGTTCGCTTAAGTTTTTGCGAATGACGGCTTCGTGGCCTTGCGCAAAAACGTGGCTGACGCAAAAAAAACTAAGCGCCGCTAAATAGGTGGCAAAGATTGAACGTGTTGGGGTGGTCATCGTGTTAGGTGGGTTGTGCAAAGAGCTAGTGCATGGCTTGCGCCATGGCCCAATCTTTGAGAGGTTGTAATTGATTAAAGCCATTCATGCCCCAATTGCGCGCGGCTTGAAGCCCCGAGTTGGGGTGAGCAAATAAACGTTGCAAGCCATCGCAGGCAATCCACGTTGGCATCATGCCTGCCTTGCGAGCGCGTTCGTAGCGGCGCAAAAGTGTGCGGTCGCCCACGCTGCGCCAGTAGTCTTGCGATTCGCGAGTTTTTAAAACGCGAGCCAGTTCGGCGACATCGGCCAAGCCAAGGTTGAGTCCTAGTCCCGCGAGGGGGTGAATGTTGTGTGCAGCGTCGCCAGCCAAAGCCCAGGCGTTGCCGTCCGCAAATTGCCCCGTCCATTGTTCGGCGCGTGCGAGTTGCAGGGGCCACATGGCGCGCTCGCTGGTGAGCTGTAACGAACCCATCACACCTTGGCTGGCTTGCTCCAGTTGATGGGCAAATTCTTCAGGCGTCAAACTCAGCAGAGTTTGAGCACGCTCTGGCGGCAACGACCACACCAAACTAGCGCTGTC
>CAZEAQ010000153.1:2624-3900 GCA_964510145.1 uncultured Bordetella sp. | reverse complement strand
TTTGAATTAAAAAGAAAACGTGAATCCCTTCGGAAATTCCGAAAAGCCTTCTAGTATATCAGCCTAGTTAGGGACTTACAAATCTAAATCTAAAGACTACTTCACCCAAAGGCGGACCGTGTCCCATGCCCGGCCTAGCAACCCAGCCTGTTCAACGGTATTTAGAACCAAAAGTGGCGCATCCACCAACGGCTTTTGGTCGAGCGTGACTTTTAGTACACCAACTGTCTGACCTCGCAAAAGAGGCGCCACCAACGGCTCCGGTCTTGCGACTTGCGTTTGTAAACGACCGGCCGTACCAACGGGGACAGCAACCACAATCGGAGCAAAACGGCCCAAATTGACTTGGCTTGCGCGCCCCTTCCAGACGATAGGCGCGACCACAGCCTGACCTCCCTCAAACAACTTAACAGCTTCAAAAGCCGTGTAACCCCAATTTAGTAATTTTTGGGATTCAATGGCCCGCGCGTTTTCGCTTGAAGCACCCAACACAATCGACAGCAAACGACGTTGGCCCACGCCAGGCGCATCGCGCTTCGCTGTGGCAATAAGGCAATAGCCTGCCGCATCGGTATGACCCGTTTTCAAACCATCCACGCTTGGGTCGCGAAAGAGCAGCAAATTGCGGTTGTTCTCGTTTGAGGCTGGCGTGCCTGGATAGCGATATTTTTTGATCGCGTAATAACCCACGTAATCTGGAAAATCTTGCATCAACCGTCCGGCCAAGATGCTCAAATCTCTCGCTGTTGTCGTATGTCCGGGCTCAGTTAATCCTTCCGGATTTTTATAACCCGTGGACTTCATGCCCAAAATTTTGGCTTGGGCATTCATCATTTGCACAAAATGATCCACCGAGCCGCCCACGCCTTCTGCCAGGGCAATGGTGGCGTCATTGCCGGACTGAACAATCATGCCTTTGATTAAGTCTTCAACCGGCACATTCATTTTCGGGTCAATGAACATGCGAGAGCCTTGCATCTTCCAAGCCCTCTCGCTAACAGGAAAGGTTTGCTGCAGCGTTATCTTTTTTGCCTTTAACGCATCAAACACCAAATAAGCCGTCATCAACTTCGTCAACGATGCAGGCTCGATCGGCTTGTCTGCATCTAATTCGGCCAACACTTGTTGCGCCGTTAAATCCACCAGCAGGTAAGCACGCGCTGCAATCTCAGGCGGCTGCGGCATCTGCGCTTGCACCTGAAACACACAAATCAAGCTCAAGAAGTAGCTGATAAATGCATTTCGCATAGTTCGTTTCATGGCGATCTTTATAGGG
>CAZEAQ010000153.1:0-2524 GCA_964510145.1 uncultured Bordetella sp. | reverse complement strand
GCTACAAACGAGCCAAAAGAAAAACCGGCAATCGCCAATGCGCCTTCAGGCGCGACTTGGTCAACCACATTTAAAAAGTCACGCGCTTCGCCCACGCCTGCATCGTGCTCACCTTCAGAAGCTCCGACACCACGGAAATTAAATCGCACAACGGACCATCCGCATTGAACCAATGCACGCGCCAAAGTTTGAACAACTTTGTTGTCCATCGTTCCACCAAAAAGCGGATGCGGATGCGCCACGATGGCAACCCCACGGGGCATCTGCTTCGGCTCATCGCGTAACGCCTCAATGGCGCCAGCTTCACCTTGCAGAGTGAGTTTTTGGGTTTGCGAATTCATGCCGTCATCACCGCCCAACGTTTGCAGGAATAACCAAACGTTCGACGACTTCGCCATTTTTTAAATGGCTCTCGACAATTTCCTCTACATCCGATTTGTCGAGCACGGTGTACCAAACGCCTTCTGGATAAACCACTGCAACCGGGCCTCCTGCGCATCGGTCTAAACAACCTGCTTTGTTCACACGGACACCGCCCGCGCCTGCTAAACCGGCAGCCTTGACTTGCGATTTGCAATGCTCGAAAGTTTCTTGTGCGTTATGTTGCGCACAGCAGTCTTGACCGTTGTCGCGTTGATTGAGACAGAAAAAAATATGGTGTTTGTAGTACGAGGTGTGTGTCATTTGCTTCATTTTAATTTTGCGGATTTCGCTCTCGCGATAAACGAACCAACGCCAACAGCAAGACAGCGTAAGGCCACAACCATCCCAACCATTGCACCAATCCGTGGAACCGAATGAATCGGCCCTGCTCCCACGTTTGCAGCGTTTGCGCAAAGTAAGCGCTCTCAGGCGATTGATTCAAGATGCTTTGTTGCACCAACACTGCAAGCAATAAAAAGGCCCAAGACGCTCTGGCTGAGAGCGGCAAAAAAGCCAATGCAGCTAACCAGCCAAACGCCAACCCCAGCACCACGGGCAGGCCCAGCCAAGTCCAAGCGTGTATGGGTCCGTAACTCAAGGCTGCCGATAAAGCACTCACGCCCAACGCAAGCAATGTCACCCACATCAAATATAAGAATCGCTGCCCCGCTTGACGAATCACGCCAAAGCCTAAAAGACAGGGCACCAAAAAACCAAGCATCACACTTAACAACTCTGCGCCGGGCAACAAAGGCTCCAATTCAAAAGCGCGCAAAGGTATCCAGTCTTCAAAAGGTGTGGCCTCGAAGGCCGTGGTTAACGTGTCCTCAACACGTTCCCAAACCTGCCCTAAGCCCAATGGCACAGCGACTGGGAACAACAAGGCGACTGGCCACACGGCCATTAACGCCAGCGCCATGTAGGCGTCAGACACAAACCATCGCTCTCTAAATTGACTCCAACGGCGCAAAAAACCCAAATCTTCCAGCAAGCTCGCAGCCACAGCTCCCAGCCAAGCGCCCAACGTATTGAGCAAAAAATCAACCCATGAAGGCACTCGATCTGGCAAATAGCTTTGCAAGCCCTCCATCGAAAACGACAAGACTGCCGCCGCCAATGTGGCCGCTAAAACATAGCGAGTGCGCCAGCCCATTCGCATCGCACTCAAGGTTAGAAAAAAACCTAATGGCGCATAGCCCAAAACGTTTGAGACAACGTCGAATCCAGTCCAATATTTCGGCCACGGCGCTGTTAAAAAAGTCCAAGTGGCTAAGTCTTGGTCACGCCAATTTTCGAACGGATACAAACTGGCGTAAACAATCAACGCCACCCACATTTGTGACAAAGGCCATGCGGAGGTTGTACGCACGTTGCCGCCCAAAAATTAAAACGGCTTCACAACCACCAAGATCACCACCAGTGTCATCAACACCACGGGAATCTCGTTGAACCATCGATACCAAACATGGCTTCGGGTGTTGTCGTTCGCCTCGAACTTGCGCAGCAAGACACCACAGACGTGGTGATAGCCCATCGTGACTAAAACCAGCGTGAACTTGGCGTGCATCCAGCCGTTGCCGGGTCCCATTCCAATGCCATAAGCGAGCCATAACCAAAGTCCCAATCCCACAGCAGGGACCATGAGCAAGGTAGTGAAACGCATGAGCTTGCGAGCCATTAAAAGCAAGCGCGCTTGCTCTGCCTCGGAACCCGGTTCGACCATTGCCAAGTTCACAAAAATGCGCGGCAAATAAAACAAACCAGCAAACCAGCTAGCGACGAAGATGATGTGAAAACTTTTAATCCAAAGCATCGTCACAGTTTAGCTTCGCCCAAAAAAAGCCCGACACGAGGCCGGGCTAAGTCGCCTGTTTGCTGTTGGGCAAACGGCCCCCGCTTAGGGAGGAAAAGCGGGGGAGTGGCAAGCCACCCATCGCCAATCTATCAAAACGTGGGGCGCCCAACAATGGGGAAATTCTGCGCTGTTACACCTAAGTGACAGCCAAAAACAGGCACAATTTTGGCCATGCAACACCCTTTCGCCCGCTTCCCACTCAATCGCCCCCGCCGTCTTCGCCGCGATGATTTCACGCGCCGCCTT
>CAZEAQ010000152.1:2148-3929 GCA_964510145.1 uncultured Bordetella sp. | reverse complement strand
CAACTGCCAAGATCAAATTTATGAAAAAACCTACCAATCGTCGCGTTTTCATGATGCAAACCCTTTCAGTGGCTGGCGTCGCCGCTTTCGCAACCACTGCTGCGCAAGCTGCCATGGTGGACGAAAAGGATGCACAAGCCGCAGGTTTGGGCTACAAGGCTGACGCCACTAAAGTGGACAAAGCCAAGCAGCCAAAATACGCAGCAGGACAACAATGTTCTAACTGCTCGTTGTACCAAGGCAAACCTACAGATGCCGCTGGCGGATGTCCACTGTTTGCTGGCAAACAAGTCGCTGGCAAAGGCTGGTGCTCTGCTTACAACAAGAAAGCGTAATCAACTTGTTGATCAAAAAGGGAGCCTGAGGGCTCCCTTTTTTTATGGTTCAGAGATCACTTCGTTGGATGAGCTCTATCTTGTAACCATCGGGGTCTTGCACAAAAGCAATGACCGTATCACCTCCCTTAACGGGGCCAGCCTCACGGGTGACCAGACCGCCAGCAGACCTGATCTTTTCACAGGTAGCGGCTGCGTTTTTTACTCCAATAGCGATGTGTCCATAGGCTGAGCCTAGGTCGTATGAAGTAACGCCGTAGTTAAAGGTCAGCTCAATCTCGGCATGATCTGGGTTGCTGCCGTAGCCCAAAAAAGCCAAGTCGTAATTTTGGTCAGGTCGCTTGGTGGTGCGCAGTAGTTGCATCCCCATAGCCTGTGTGTAGAAATCGATCGAGCGTTGCATGTCGCCAACTCTAAGCATGGTGTGTAAAAGTCGCATAGTTTTTGAGGTAGTGGAAAAATTAGTGCCCTGAAAATTTTGGCTCACGGCGTTCTGCAAAAGCCGCGCGGCCTTCAGCAAAGTCTTCGCTGTATACCGAATGTCGTGAACGTTCTTTCAAAATGGGTTCGCAATATTGACCTGCGGCAATTTCGTTCAAGCTTTTTTTGCTCATTTGCGATGCCATAGGCGCCATTTTTGATAATGTGTTGACTAACTCGTTCAGTGCATCTTCAAACGCATCGGGTTCAACCAGTGCTTCAAAAATGCCTGTATCCGCCAAGCTTTTGAATGACATCGTGTGGCCAAGCAAAAAGGCTTTTTTGCTGACGTTAAGACCCAAGCGGCTGACGTAGCGCCTGAGTCCACTGGGGTAATAGTGAAGCCCAAGAGCGCACGCAGGCATTTTCCAGTGAAAGCCGCTTTGTGCGATGGTGAAGTCACAAGCCAACACCAAATCTGTTGCGCCACCGTAGACGCTGCCATTGAGTGCGCATACGGTGATGGGCCTTAATTGCTCCAGAGCTTGAGGAATTTTTTCGAAGAAAAGAGGGGCCATGGGGTCGTTGTCAAACCCGCCAACGTGATACCCCGCACTGAAAACAGCTTGCGTTTGCCCGGAAGTGTTCGCCCTTAAAACGGCGACGCGAACATCCGTGTTTTGGTTGATAGCTTCAAAGTGTTGGAGAAGTGTGTTGAGATCGTCATCGGTCAAGCTGTTGCGCAATGAGGGGCGATCAAGCGAGATGGTGGCGATGTGACCATCAATGTGGAGGGTGGGGGAGCCTTCTTTCATAGTTTGTCATGTTAGCCAATCAGCGAGTAGAGTATTGCCAGACCAGCTGTAAAACAACAACGAAGGGGCTCAATATGTCACAAGAAATCATGCAAGTTTCTAATTTGCCGGTTTTTATGATGAACGCGTTGCAAGAGGGCGATTACATCGTTCATGATCATGCACACATCAAAGACCCTGCAGCGCTGAGCAAAGTTACGGCCCTTGTCGG
>CAZEAQ010000152.1:0-2048 GCA_964510145.1 uncultured Bordetella sp. | reverse complement strand
ATGACGCATCAAGTCTCAGGTGCTCGCATTGGCATCGTTGGATTGGGTCGTATCGGCCGCGCAATCGCTAAGCGAGCCGAGGGGTTCGAGATGCGTATTTCTTACACGGGTCGAGAGCCTAAGTCAGACGTGCCCTATGTTTTTTATTCGAGCGTTGAAGCCTTGGCGGCGCAGGTGGATTATTTGGTCATCGCTGTGCCCGGCGGAGAATCTACTAAGAATTTAATCAATGCCGCTGTGTTGCAAGCCCTTGGCTCTAAGGGTTATCTCATCAATATTGCTAGGGGATCAGTGGTCGATCAACCCGCTTTAATTCAGGCATTGAAAGACAAAACAATTGCAGGCGCTGGGCTCGATGTATTTTGGGACGAGCCCAAAGTTGACCCTGAATTGAGACGTTTGTACAACGTCGTGATCACACCGCACATTGCCAGTGCGACAGAGGAAACACGCCGTGCCATGGTGGAACTGACGTTGGCGAATCTTCACGCGTTTTATCAAAACCAACCGGTACTGACTCCCGTACCGGAATGTGCTGTTTAACGCGGGAATCCGCCGCCACCACCAAAGCCGCCACCGCCACTGCGTCCGCCACCACCACCGCCAGAGCGACGGCCGCCTCCACCGCCGCCGGAGCGGCGACCGAATCCGCCGCCACCGCCACCGCCTCCGCCGCCACGTTTGCGCTCAGTCATTAAGTCAACACTTGTGCGTGTTGGGTCAGGCTGACGCTGACCGCCCCCTTGCGTTTTGTGGCCGAAGGCATTGACGCCGCTTTGCGTGCCTAAGTGGGCATTGGCGCGAGGTTGGAAGTCGTCATCGTCACGGCGTGGAGGACGTGACTCGTTGTTATTGCGTGGTGGGCGATTGTCAAATTGTCTGGGTGGGCGTTGACCTTGTGGGCGATTGCCATCGCGTGGTGGACGATCTCCAAATGGTGCGGCACGCTCACCGTCACGTATAGGACGTTCTGCACGGTCAAAGCTGCGTTCACCATTGCGATCGCGGCCAACATGTCCGTTAGGACGCGGAGCGCGACCACCGTTACCACCGCCATTTGCACCTTTTGTTTCGCGGATGCGTTGCATCATTTCGCTTCGAGCGGCTTTGGCCGCTGCGGCCATCACGTCGCGGCCCGGAGGTTTACCAAGACCACCCCATAGCGTTTGGCGACCCATGGCGATCGGCTCGGCCTTTTCGTCGGGTTCGGGGCCAAAGCCCTCGACAGGAACTACAGGAACTTGTTGTTGGGTGAAGATTTCAATGTCTTTCATGAACCCTTCTTCGTCCAACGAAACCAAACTTACGGCTTCCCCGGTGGCGCCTGCGCGGCCTGTGCGGCCAATGCGGTGAACGTAGTCTTCACTGATGTTGGGAATCTCGTAATTCACAACATGTGGCAGTTCGTCAATATCAATGCCACGCGCAGCAATGTCGGTGGCCACGAGTGCACGAATCTCTCCAGTTTTAAAACCCGAGAGCGCTTGTGTTCTAGCTGTTTGGCTTTTGTTGCCATGCAACGCCATCGCACTGATGCCATTCTTCGTCAAAAACTCGGCGACGTTGTTGGCGCCAAATTTAGTGCGAGTGAACACCAGAACTTGACTCCAGTTGTGTTCGTTAATGATGTGCGCGAGCAGGGCTTTCTTTTTGCCACGACCCACAGGGTGAACCACTTGGGTAATGCGTTGCACCGTGGTGTTGCTAGGGGTGACTTGAATGCTTTGTGGGTCTTTGAGTAAACCATTCGCCAGTTCGCGAATCTCGTCGCTGAAAGTGGCTGAAAACAGCAAGCTTTGCTTTTCCTTTGGAACCAAGGCCAAGATTTTCTTGACGTCATGAATAAAGCCCATGTCCAGCATGCGGTCCGCTTCATCGAGCACCAAAATTTCGACAGTCGACAAGTCCAACATGCCTTGTTGCTGCAAATCGAGCAAACGACCGGGTGTCGCTACCAAGATGTCTACACCTCTTTTAATGCGATCGATTTGAGGGTTCATTCCCACGCCACCAAATATGACGGTGGACGTGAGCTGTAAATATTTACC
>CAZEAQ010000151.1:0-3935 GCA_964510145.1 uncultured Bordetella sp. | reverse complement strand
TCAATGTCGGCGTCGGGCATGACGACCATGTGGTTCTTCGCGCCCCCGAGGGCCTGAACACGTTTGCCGTGGTGCGCACCGGTTTCGTAGATGTAGTTGGCAATGGGTGTTGAGCCCACAAAGCTAATGGCTTTCACATCGGGGTGAACCAACAACGCGTCCACAGCTTCTTTGTCGCCTTGCACCACGTTGAAAACGCCATCGGGTAAACCTGCTTTTTTTAGCAACTCAGCCATGAACAAAGAAGGGCTTGGGTCGATTGGACTAGGCTTCAACACAAAGGTGTTGCCCGCTGCAATGGCAACGGGGAACATCCACATGGGAACCATGACCGGAAAGTTAAACGGCGTAATACCCGCCACCACGCCGAGGGGTTGGCGCAGGGTCCAGTTGTCGATGTCGGTCGAAACTTGTTCGGTGTAGTCGCCCTTCAGTAGCTGTGGAATGCCAGTTGCAAACTCGACGATGTCGATGCCGCGCGTCACCTCGCCCTGCGCGTCGGTGAATACTTTGCCGTGTTCGGCGGTGATCATGTGGGCGAGCTCGTCGCGGTGTTGATTCAGCAACTCTAGAAACTTAAACATCACGCGCGCACGGCGCAAGGGAGGTGTGTCTGCCCATGCGGGGAAAGCTTTTTGCGCAGCCGCGACAGCAGCGTTGACGTCAGACGTGTTGGCCAAAGAAACCTCGCCAGTGACCGCGCCAGTGGCTGGGTTGTAGACCGGTTGCTTGCGTTGGCTGGTGCCAGCATGGGCGCTGCCGGAAATGTAATGAGCGATGTGTGCGGTTGATGTCATGGTGATGTCCCAGTAAAAGTGGACGCAGTTTAGAAGTCCACTCGCAGCTAAACAAGACGAAATTTATGAATTGATTGTTCAAAATAGTGAACAATAGAAACATGAATATTAAAAAAATAGCAGACAAAACCTTGGCTGAACAAAAGGTGGCTGAGTTGTGGCACCACTTGCACTGGCTGAGTGTGCTGGCGCAACAGGGTAGCTTTACTGCGGCGGCTACTCGGTTGGGCGTGAGCAAAGCGGCGATGAGTCAACGCATTGCTGAACTAGAGAGAGCAGCCCGCGTGACCTTGGTGCAACGCACAACACGCAGTGTGCGTTTGACGGAGGCGGGGCAACGATTGGTGGATGACACCCGCGCCTCGTTCGAGCAAATAGAACAGAGCTTTTCGCAAGTGCGTGATTTGGCTGGCGTGCCCAGTGGTTTGTTGCGCGTGACGGCGCCGGTGGCTTTTGCGCGGCAGCAATTGGCGCCACGTTTGAACGACTTTTTACGCACCTATCCCGATGTGCGTTTAGAGCTAGATTTGTCCGACCGTCTGAGCGCACTCGCGACAGAAGGTTTTGATTTAGCAATCAGACACACCGCACGCCCACCCGATACGCATGTGGCGTGGACTTTGTGTCAAACCCGCTCGGTGTTGGTGGCCAGCAAAAGCTACTTGCGCCGTGCCGGAGTTCCTAAGTCGCCCGCAGAGTTGCAAGCGCACAACTGCCTTCACTATCTGCGCGCGCAAGACACCCCCGCTTGGACTTTTGAAGCGCGAAGCGAGTCAAAAAAGATCAAGCCGAAAGAGGACCGTGTCACCGTTCGCGTCACCGGACAACTTGCCGCCAACAACAGCGAGGCGCTGCGTGAGGCAGCGCTCACGGGGTTAGGTATTGCGTTGTTACCTGACTTCAGCGCGCAGGCCGCTTTGCAACAAGGAAAACTAGTGCAAGTGTTGCCAGCATGGACGCCTGTGGGCGCATTTGCAGAGCAAATTTATGCCATACGCCCCTACTCGCCGCATGTGCCGCGCGCGGTGACAGCGTTTGTCACTTATTTGCGAGAGGCGTGGGTTCAGGGTTTTTCTCACGTCGCCTGAACATGGCCCAACCCTCCATGTGCAACACCTGTTCGTCGTGCTGGTTAAACATGGCCCAAACCGTGTGAACCAACCCTACATCTTGACGCTTGCTCATGGGACGAGTTTCAAGAATCGTGTGTTGAAGACGCAAGGTGTCCCCCGGGAAAACGGGTTTGTGCCACTTCAAGTTATCCAGACCCGGCGAGCCGAGGCTAGAGGTTTCATGCAAAAAATTAGTCACCATCAATCGCATCGCCATTGCGCAGGTGTGCCAACCGCTGGCGCACAAACCACCGAACACCGAAGCTTTGGCTGCCTCATCGTCGAGGTGAAAAGGTTGTGGGTCGAACTGAGTGGCGAACTGAATAATTTCTTCTCGAGAAACTGTCGTGCTCCCCAGCTCACGCACTTGGCCCGGCTGAAAGTCTTCCCAGTAGTATTTAAATTTGGCCATTAGCGTGCTCCTGAAATATCAACCAAGCTCATGGTGGTGTAGCTCGAACTATCGCTGAGGAGCCAACAAATTGCGTTGGCTACCTCTTCGGCTGTGCCGCCGCGTTGCATGGGAATTAAATGGCTTAAATCGCGCACGCGATTCGGCAATCCGCCGGAGGCATGAATTTCGGTATCAATCAAACCCGGGCGAACAGCGTTGACGCGAATACCCTCCGCCGCCACCTCTTTGGCGAGGCCCAAAGTCAGCGCATCGATGGCGCCTTTGGCTGCGGCGTAGTCCACGTATTGACCGGGCGAGCCGATGCGAGAAGCCGCGCTGGACACATTCACGATGCTGCCGCCTTTTCCTCCGTGTGCAGTGCTCATGCGTTTAATGGCCTCACGCGCACACGCCATGCTGCCCAACACGTTGATGCGAAGCATGCGCTCCCAACGTGCCCAACTCATGTCTTCGAGTTTGGCCGAGACATCGACCACGCCGGCGTTGTTCACGAGCCCTTGTAGGCGTCCTAACTCAGCGTCCACTTGAGCAAACATGCGCATGATTTGGTGTTCGTCGCCAACATCAGCTTGCACCGCCATGGCTTGTCCACCATGCGCTTGAATTTGTTGAACCACAGCCTGTGCCGCTGCGGAGTTTTGTGCGTAATTGACAGCAACAGCCCATCCTTGCTGGGCGGCCAAAGTAGCGGTCGCCGCGCCAATGCCGCGACTTGCGCCTGTGATCAAGAGAACGGGTTTCAAAGGTGTCTCCAAAATGCGGTGATAGCGCTAAACATAGCACCGACCTAAAACAAATCGAGTAACCTTTCAGACACATTTTTGTTCACGCATCTCTCGAAACTTTTGAAAGACACGCACATGACCGTCAGACTCACTTCTTCAGATGGCTTTACTTTTCCAGCCTACGTCGCCAAGCCAGATGGCGCCGTCAAAGGCGCCGTCGTGGTTTTGCAAGAAATTTTTGGCGTGAACGCCCACATTCGTGAGGTTGCCGACGGGTACGCCAAGCAAGGCTATTTGGCGGTGGCGCCGGCTACGTTTCACCGTGTCAAACCCGGCGTGGAGTTGGGCTACACGCCCGACGATATGCAGCACGGCATGGCGTTTAAAACCGCTGTCGAAGCATTACCCGCGCCGGGCGTCATGGCCGATATTCAAGCGGCGGTGGACTACGCAGCGCAAACCAGTGGCGGCAAAGTAGGCATCGTGGGTTATTGCTGGGGCGGTTTGCTGACTTGGCGCGCAGCCGCTTTGGTGAAGGGCTTGAGTGCAGCAGTGCCTTACTACGGCGGCGGATCCACCACCGATGAGGAGCGAGCCAGACACCCGCTTTGCCCCGTGTTAGCGCACTACGCAGAGAAAGATCATTGGATTCCACTCGATACCGTGGAGGCGTTTCGCAAAGCGCATCCCGAGGTAGAGGTGCATTTGTATCCGGCCGATCACGGCTTTAACTGTGACCACCGGGGGGCTTACCAACAAGAGTCAGCCAAGATGGCGTTGGTTAGAACCTTGGCGTTTTTCGACCAACATTTGTGAGCTTAGGCGGCGCGAATTTTTTTCGCAGCGTCAATCGCGAAATACGTCAACACGCCATCGGCGCCTGCAC
>CAZEAQ010000150.1:0-3935 GCA_964510145.1 uncultured Bordetella sp. | reverse complement strand
GCATTCAACGTGATTGATGATGCGGCGTTATTGGCTTTTGGTTTAAGCTAATTTTTATAACTAATTAGCAAGTGTTTTTACGCTGTGCAACCACATAGCGCATAGGTTCTAGAGCGTATTTGTTATTGTTATTGGTGAGCGCCGAAACTACGATCTTGGTTGTATTTAATTCAACCAATCACATGAGATTCGCAATCGTTACATCCTCAATTTCTGCCTTACTCATCACGATCGTTAGTGCAGTTTCTATTTCAGTTCTTTCTTGGGTTTATCCATCCACACCCAACGTTGATTTATCGACCGACACCAAAACAGAAATTCCTTGGAACTAAGGTCGTTCATGAAACCCATTTTCATATTCGCAGTTGTCGTATTTGTTGCAAATATGAGCACTGCGACGATGCTTTTTTTGGATGCGCCTTCAAACCCATCCATTCAGCCTATTGGGCCGTTGCCCACTGTCGAAATTAAGTGGGGCGACGGCTGATTAAGCCATTCTGTTCTAGAACACATCCATCTAGAGGTGCTAAAAGTTTTTACTCAGCATCTCTTTTATTGCTTACTTAACTGCTCAGGAGTTCGATTTTTATGATTCGTTTAAGCCGTCACATTATTTCTATTATTTTGAGTTGTCTCTTTCTTGTGGCGATGGCTTCAACGCCACTTACTTTTGCTAAATCGCCCTCCAATACTTCGCCACACAACAAACTTGGCAACGATGACTCGACTTTCACATTTACAGGACTCTGCCCAAATGGAGAAACTTACCGAATCTTTTCGTATCAAAAAGCCGTAGAGAGTGCTTTAGAGTCTTTTTATGACTATGAGGGGCCCGTCGGGAAAGGGACCGTCAGATCTTCAGCATCTCCAAAGACTATGTCAGTCCGAGTTTGTCGCAAGATGGCTGAGATTGTTAACAGTCGTTACTGGGAGTAATCACAACGCTGCCGCTCCTTCTAGCCCATTGGTTCTAGATCGGATTGCTTATTGAGTTGATCGACCTCGGTGCCTAGCATGAGATAACAATCAAATTAAGTTATCAATATGCTGCACCTGTCTATTCAATACACATTCTCTAAGACACCTACTGCCAACCGGTTGGAGCATCCGCTTTTTCAACTCTTAGAAACCGTTAACGAAACAGGCTCGATTGGCAAGGCGGCCAAGCAGCTAGGGCGCTCATACCGCTATGTTTGGGGAGAGCTCAAGCACTGGGAGTCCGAGCTCAACACTGATTTGATTGTCTGGGGCCGCACGAGCAAAGGAGCTGAGCTAACGCCGCAAGCAGTGCAGTTTCTAACCGCTATCTCTAAGCATCAGCCCAATTTAGAAAAACAGGTCAAACTCATCAAGAGCCAGATGGAGCCATGCATATCTGTTTTAAGAAGCACACGCAATACGCATTGATTATTTTTAATTAGTTTTTTCAGTTTATTGATGTGCTTTAAATCAATACTAGTTACACCTAAAACCAAAGTTTAGTTGATGCTCGCTTCTCTAGTCAGTAGCATCCACTTGAATGCATGCAAATTTAAAAAAATCTCTTCTCATCATCGATGATCATCCGGTTTATCGTGATGCTTTAAGTGAAAAGCTTTCACAAGAATTTGCGCCAGATGGAATAGAAATCAGTGTGGCGAGCAGTGCACACGAAGGGTTAGAGCTAATCAAGCAAACGACTAAATCTTGGGTCATCCTGCTTGACATATTGATGCCTGGACTCAGCGGACTTGCTGGAATTAAAGTTTTCAAAGACTTGCCAAACGTAGATCAAGTCATTGCCATATCTGGATTAGACGAACACGCTTGGGAGCCGAAAACAGTAGCAGCGGGCGCCTCAATGTTTCTGTCCAAGAACAGCACGGCTGACTTTATTATTCGCAAACTAAAACCCTTACTGTCACAAGATGCAAATTTCGTTGCAACGACTCAAGACGTTGAGCCGAAAGAGTTTCGACTCACGCAGCGTCAGTTACAAGTGTTGGACTTAATATCGCAGGGTCACCCAAATAAAGTCATTGCAAATTATTTAGATATCAGCGAACAAACCGTCAAAATTCATATCAATCAAATCTTTAAAGAGTTACGTGTTTTTAATAGAACACAAGCTGTTCTCAAGGCACAAAAACATTTGTTATTGCCATAATTTAAGTTCCAGCGGTCGCTTTGAAACTCAATACTGACACTTCGAATACTGCAGATGTGCCTCACCATGAGGATGAGGCACAAAATGCGTATTTGATGCGCGAAAAATCAGCGCACATTACCAAAGCTGCTCGCTCCGCCACGACCGCCAACATATTAGCGCCTTTGTTGTGCATACCGGTGTTTCAAGGTGAAGTGAAAGAGTCTCACATCGCAGTTTGGCTGGCCTACATGTTCGCCGTTGTCGCCCTTAGAACATGGATTATTTTTAGACTTGAATATGAAGCAGAAAAAATAACGAACCCCAAACAAAACCTAGTTCTGATTTCATATGCGGTTGGAATTGTCGGGTTCGGGTGGGGGCTTGGTTGGATTTTGATGGCGCCAGATTTACAAATGGTGAATCGCATGATTTATGTCTACATGATCACTGCAGCGATGATCTCGAGCATGTTTGCTTATAGCGTTAACAGGGCCACTTTTTACGCATTCACTTTGCCCATCATGATTCCGTCGTTGACTGCATCGTTATGGACGCCATCAAACATTGTTCCATGGCCATTTACTGTCGGTCTTGGATCGCTCTACATCGTTGTATTAAGCATCGCTAAAAATTTCGCCAGCATATTTGAGAATTCTGTTCGACTCAGATTTCGCAACGAGCGGCTTTATCAAGAATTGGCAAACGAACGCGATCAGTCGGTTGCTGCCAATTTGGCCAAATCTAAATTTATCGCTATTGCAAGCCATGACTTACGCCAGCCCATGCATGCCGTTAACGTCTATCTTGAATTAGTGAAACTCAATAACTTGCCTGAGCTAGAGAAAAAGTCACTAGAAAAAATTAAAAACAGCATCACCACACTCAATGCCATGTTTGATTCTTTATTGAACATTAGCAAACTAGATGCAGATGTGACACAAGTGAACAATCGAGTTTTCGAGTTAAAAGAGTTAGCAAATACACTTCACGATCTCAATGATGCAAAGGCAAAAAAACAAGATTTGAGTTTGAAAATTATTTGCCCTGAGCTAGTCGTTTTAGGCGACAAATTGCTCTTGCAACAAATTATTAACAATCTCATTTCGAACGCTATTCAATACACGGAGCGCGGCGAAGTTGAGCTTATATTTAAAACAGCAGAAGATAAATTAGTTATCGAGGTACACGATACCGGATGCGGAATCGCTGAGGCTGAACAGCAACAAATTTTCAATGAGTTTTATCGCGCCAACTCGACAAGAGCGCGACACGACGGATTAGGTCTTGGCTTATCCATCGTTAAGCGGCTTTGTGACCTTATTGGCGCAGAAATTGAAGTTATTTCAGAAGTTGGACACGGCTCAAGTTTTGTTGTGAAGACTGCTTTTATCGTTTCAACTGATGAAGACAGTATTCAGAACAAACGTGTATCTGCAAAAAACAGTCAGTCAACTCAAGGTCTGCAAGGAAAATATGTTGCGTTAATTGAAGACAACCCGGTCATTGCGGAAGCCTATAAGCACACCCTAACAAGTAAGGGAGCTTGTGTTCAGTTGCTTTCAGAGTTTGAAAAAGAATTAGATAAACAGCTTGAAACAATTGACCACATCGATTGCATTCTTTGCGATTACCGATTAACTCAAACGACTGGTGATTTGTTGATTGAAAAGATTCGCGAGAATTTCAATCAAGAGATACCTGCCATCATCGTTACCGCAGATACCTCACCCTCACATATCAATTTATTTGCAAAATTAAATGTGCAGGTCCTGCACAAACCAATTAGCTTTCAAGAAATTGTGCAAGC
>CAZEAQ010000149.1:0-3970 GCA_964510145.1 uncultured Bordetella sp. | reverse complement strand
AAATCGACCCAAATAGTGGTGGCACCCCCGGCGGCATAAATCACACCGGGCTGGTCCTCTAGCTCCATCGTTCCCCATGTTTCAAAGGTTGTGCGAGCGGGATCGCTGGCGTACATCTTCATCAACACGTTGCCGGGGTATTCGAGTTGTTTGTAAAAGTTACAAAACGCATTCACTATGACAGGCCCATGTCCATCAGGTTTGGGTTCGGCCTTGATGGAACGCATCCAGTCAATGCGAATGGTTTCTAAATATCTAAAGTACGTGGTGTTATTGACATGCCCCATGGCATCCATGTCGCCCCAACGAATGGGAATCGTCATTTCGAAAACGAGTTTTTTTCGATCGGGAATCTCGTATTTCATATTGCAAAGCCATCGTCGGCCGTGATGATGGCACCATTGATAAAACCGCTCTCTGCGCTCGCCAGCAACACCAACAAAGCATCTAAGTCCTGCGGGTGACCCACACGTTTGCGCGGCAGCATATTGACCAGCTTTTGTCCTTGCTCCGTCCCCCAGTGATGGTGGTTGATTTCGGTGTCGATGTAGCCGGGGCAAATGGCATTCACATTGATGCCAAAACGCCCCCACTCCATGGCTAAAACTTTGGTCATTTGAATGACTGCTGCTTTGCTCATGCAATAGGCGCCAATTTGCGGCAATACGCGCAGGCCAGCCACTGAAGCAATGTTCACAATACGTCCGCCGGTGTAAGTTCCCGGTGCAGAGCCTTTAGCCCGCGCCAACATGCGTTTGCCCACCTCTTGCGCTACAAAAAACGAACCCTTGACGTTGGTGTTAAAGGTGAAATCGAAATCTTGCTCCGTCACGTCTTGCACGCGTTGCGTGGTGCTGACGCCCGAGTTGTTAATCAAAATATCAATGCTCCCCACCTCTGTTTCGGCGTGAGCAACCGCCGATTTGATGCTGGTAATGTCCGTGACATCCAAACTCACCACATGGGCATCGCCCCCTTCAGCTTGAATTTCGGCACGCAACTCCTTGAGTTTTTCAATGCGCCGACTTGCCAAAACCACCGCAGCGCCAGCGCGTGAAAGCGTTTTTGCAAACTGAGCCCCTAAACCGCTCGATGCGCCAGTGACCAATGCCACGCGTCCCGATAAATCCATGCTGTACGCCATGTCTGTCTCCTGCTGAAGTTGAGTTATTTCATTATGACAAGAGCTTATGTGGCTGCCCCTAAAATCTGTCTCACCTCTGACAACAGACCGAGACAATCGAAATGACACAAGAAGAAATCCTTGCCCAGTTTGGTCCCCGCGAAGCCATGGAATACGACGTCGTCGTCGTCGGTGGAGGCCCTGGCGGGTTGGCCACAGCCATTCGCATTAAGCAGCTTGCCAATGAAAAAGGCCAAGACGTTTCTGTCGTGGTTCTTGAGAAAGGCTCTGAACCAGGCGCGCACATTTTGTCGGGCGCTGTGATGGACCCTAAAGCCATCACCGAACTCATTCCAAACTGGAAAGAACTCGGAGCACCTCTGAATCAAGCGGTCACCGGCGACGATGTGCTCTTCTTAAACGAAACAGATGCCACGCGAACGCCCGATTGGCTGGTGCCACGCAACTTGCACAACGACGGCTGCTATGTGGTGTCGCTCAGTAATTTGGTGAAGTGGATGGCGACGCATGCCGAGTCGATTGGCGTCGAAATATTTCCCGGCTTTACCGCCGCCGAAGTGCTTTACAACGACGATGCGTCAGCACATGGCGGCGTACCTTCGGTCAAAGGCGTGGCGACCGGCAACCTCGGTATTGGCAAAGACGGCGAGCCAACCGAAAACTTTCAGCTCGGCATGGAATTGCACGCCAAATACACCATCTTTGCAGAGGGTGCGCGTGGGCACTTGGGCAAACAAGTGATCGCCAAATACAACTTGACAGAAGGCCGTGACCCACAAACTTTTGCCATCGGCATCAAAGAGCTTTGGGAAGTAGACCCCTCCAAAGCCAAGCCCGGTCTAGTGGTGCACACCTCCGGCTGGCCTATGCAAGACGACGCTTTTGGCGGCGGCTTTTTGTATCACCTTGAGGACAACAAAGTCACGCTCGGTTTTGTACTCGGCCTTGACTACAAAAACCCATGGCTCAGCCCCTTTGAAGAAATGCAACGCTGGAAAACTCACCCCGCGATTGCTGCGCATTTAGAGGGTGCAAAACGCATTGGTTATGGCGCACGCGCTATTAATAACGGCACACCCCAAGCATTGCCTAAAACGGTGTTTCCCGGCGGCGCACTCATTGGTTGCGATGCGGGCTATTTAAATGCGGCGCGTATCAAAGGCAGCCACGCTGCCATTAAGAGCGGCATGTTGGCTGCCGATGCAGCGTTTGACGCCGTGGTTGCCGGTCGTTCACACGATGAGCTCAGCGCCTACCCCGCTTCGTTTGAGAAGAGCTGGTTGAGCGATGAGCTGAACCAATCACGCAACTTCAAACTGTGGTTTAAAAAAGGCAAACTCATCGGCATGGTGATGACTGGCATCGAGCAATGGCTGTTGCCCAAACTCGGTATCAACACCCCGCCTTGGACTTTGCATGGCAACAAGCCAGACCATGTGGGCCTAGAGCCTGCTGCACAGCACGCTCCCATTCACTATCCCAAGCCGGATGGCAAGCTGACGTTTGATCGTTTGAGCAGCGTGTTTATCAGCAACACCAACCACGAAGAAAACCAGCCTGCGCACTTGACGCTTAAAGACGCATCGGTGCCCGTGCGTATCAACCTCGCTCAATACGCAGGCCCTGAAAGCCGCTATTGCCCTGCTGGCGTATATGAGTACGTGAAGAACGACGACAACAGCGACCGTTTACAAATTAACGCGCAAAACTGCGTGCATTGCAAAACTTGTGACATCAAAGACCCCACACAAAACATTGTGTGGGTCACGCCCGAAGGCGGCGGCGGCCCCAACTACAGCGGTATGTAAACACCATGAACAAATATCACGCAGAACACACTTGGGTGCGCATCGAAGGCGACGCAGCATGGGTGGGCATTACCCAACACGCCCAGGAAACCTTGGGCGATATCGTATTTGTTGACTTTGCCGAGGTCGGCAAAACTTTCGCACAAGGCACCGTTGCCGGGGTGGTCGAGTCCGTCAAAGCGGCTGCTGATGTGCACATGCCCGCGAGTGTGGAAATTTTGGAAACCAACGAAGACCTGCGAGCTGATCCGTCACTGGCCAACAGCGATCCTGAAGGCAAAGGCTGGTTTTATAAGGTAAAGCTCAGCAACCCGAGTGAAGTAGATACGCTGCTGGATGCCGCGAGTTATCAAGCCATCACGGGTTAATACATCGCTTGCTTAAAGCGCCTGCCCTAGGCGCGCAATACCTTCTTTAATCTTTGCCACATCTGCAGTAGCAAAGCTCAAACGAATTGCTGTGGTGTCAGGGTTGCTCGCAAAAAACGGTGCGCCCGGCACGAAGGCAACACCTTTTTCAATCGCGCGTTTGGCCAACCCGCCGCCGTCTTTTACCTTGCCACCTGCGCCGGTCAGGTTGGCCCAAAAGAACAAGCCTCCTTTGGGTTGAGTGAAGGTTAAGGCATCGCCCAGCTCGCGCTTCAGGGCTTCACCCATCGCCGTGGCGCGCTCGGCATACACATTGCGCACATGCGCCAAGGTGGCGGGCATTCGGCCTGCTTTGAGGTAGTGCGCAGCAGTCGCTTGTGCAAAGGTGGAGGTGTGCGCATCGCTAAATTGTTTGCACATGGTGGCTCTGGCTAACAACTCTGGCGGTGCAATCAACCAACCCACGCGCAGACCCGGTGACAACACTTTGCTGAGCGAGCCGCAGTGAATTAACCAATCGCGGCTACCGGGCACTTGGTCGCTCAAAGCGAGCAACGAAGGCGGCGGCGCATCGCCAAAATACAAATCGCCATAGGGGTCGTCTTCGACCACCACGGTTTTGTATTTCACAGCGAGTTCAAGCACACGCA
>CAZEAQ010000148.1:1873-4003 GCA_964510145.1 uncultured Bordetella sp. | reverse complement strand
CGCTCATCGATCAACAAACTCACAGGTTTACCAACCGGTAGACAAACCTTAGTGTTGACATGACCAAAAGGCAAGTCCGTCAAAACTGGCACCCTCACTTGTTGTCGCAACCACTCAAACACGCTGTTTAACTTAAAGCCTTTGTCGTGAGGCGTGAGTTTGTAGTTCGTAAACTGCCCAAGCACCAATGCTTTTTGATTGGCCAAAACACCGGCATGCAACAGTTGCGTCAGCATGCGCTCTATACGGTAGGGGTGTTCGGCTATGTCCTCTAAGAACAATACGCCGCCTTTAACAATGGGAAAGTATGGCGTCCCGAGAAGCGAGACTAAAACGGATAAGTTACCTCCCCAAAGCACGGCATTTTTTGCGTTGATCTTTGGGTGCGCTTCAGCTGAAGTTTTGGACATTTGCCAACCCGCCCCCTCACCTTGCCCCAACACTAGGTCGTCAAAGCAGGCCTCCATGATCTCATCTGGTCGCTCTGCCCCAAAGTCTTCCCCTAAAGCAGGGCCAGCCCAAGTGACCGCTCCTGTTTTTGCAAGGAGTGCATTTTGAAAGGCGGTGAAGTCGCTAAACCCAACAAACTGGGTACCTTTGTCGATAGCTTTAGCGACAGATTTATAGGATATTTTGGGCAAGATTCGTGTGATGCCGTATCCACCTCGAGAAATGATCGCAATATCGGCGCCACTGCTAGCGGCTCGATGAATAGAAGCTAAACGAGTTTCGTCGTTTCCGGCAAATCGCGTGTCACGACTCAACGCATCTTGGTCTATTTCAACATCGTGTCCAAGTTGCTTTAGGCGAGAAACGCCTCGCCTAAATGCGACTTTGTCTCTGACTGCGCCGCTGGGTGAGTAGATGTAAATGTGAGCCATAGCTCGAATTGTTACCGATCGCGGGTGTAGTGCAGCAGCCGCCCTCTGTAGGCCGACTGGTCCTCTAGTGGGTCCGTAATCATGATCTCTGAGACAGAAAACCCAAGTTTGTCCATGTCGCGATGAAAAGCACTGCGATTGCTGCGATTAGGGTCAATGATGAGCACTTCGGCGCCCTCTGCCGCATGGGTTTGAATAAAACCAGAGAGTTGTTCTGGATGGTTGCGCTCATACAAGACATCACTCGCAATCAGTAAGTCAAATTTGTCTAAACCTTTGTTTGTTCGCCCCCAATTTCCAGTTTCATAAGGCAGGGGCGGCAAATGATTCAAAGCTAAATTAGCTTTTAAAAAAGTTTCGGTTAGCGGATGACAGTCGCTTGCGGTGACATTGCCTTGACGACGATGAACCACCATGCTGGCGAGGGCCAAGCCACAACCGACCTCAAGCACTCGTTTGTTGTCCAAGACCCAAGTTTGCATGAGGTTGGCAAGTTTTTGAGCAGAAGGCCAAACCAAGCCAAACAACGGCCAAGTAGCCGATGAAATGCCAGCATCAAGCGCTAAACCCAGAGGGTCGCTAAATTGCTGTTTGTCGAGCAGAGAGCGAATTTGCAAATCAGCACCGCCTTCGACACCGACCCTCTCAAACTTCACTTCGTAACCCAGGGGCGGTGTGCTGTGGGGCATCATCATTAACTTCGCTTTAAAAGTGTGCTCAGAGCACGCGGACCAATTTGGTGGCCTGCATCAGGATAGGGCGCTTGCAAAATTTCAGTACTCATGTGGTTTGAAGAGTCTTCAATCCAACGAATTGGTAAATTGATTTGTGTCAGCAAGGGCGACATTTCTTGGGGTGCAAACAACGCCTTTGGCGCGGGATGCAAGGTGTCAACAAACTCTTGCAACATTTGAGCGTGCCAAGCCAAGCGATGACTGGCAGCTTTCTTGGGCTTGTCTGACAAACCAAAACCAATTAAGTCCAGAGCAATCACAGGCTCGCTGGACTCTAGCTTGTCTTGATATTGAGCACTCCAACCGCTTAAACCATGCAGGTAAATATCTGGCGCTTGTTGAGCATCAAACCGGTTGTCAAACCAATGAAGGCGTAACCCCTTTAATGAAGATAAACCAGTTGTGAAGTGGGATAAGTGCAGCGGAAGCTCAAGCCCATCGAAAGCTTTTTCTGGGGTGCGCAAAGCGTCTTCGCGCAGTGGTGATTTATTTTTCTGTTGTTCAAGGCGACGTGA
>CAZEAQ010000148.1:0-1773 GCA_964510145.1 uncultured Bordetella sp. | reverse complement strand
GCAAAGCGTCTTCGCGCAGTGGTGATTTATTTTTCTGTTGTTCAAGGCGACGTGATTGAAAAAAGTCTTGAAGCACTTGGGCGCACTCGTCTGCCATGACGCCGCCACGAACAAGAGTTTGATGGTTAATTTGTGAGTTATCAAACAAATTGAGGATCGACCCTGCCGCGCCCGTCTTGGGTTCAGCGGCTCCATAAACAACACGCTTCAATCGCGAATGCAGCACTGCCCCGCTGCACATGGCACAGGGTTCAAGCGTGACATAAAGAGTGCAGTCATCTAAGCGGTAATTACCGAGAGCTTGCGCCGCCGCGCGAAGCGCACTGACCTCCGCATGCGCGGTTGGGTCGTGGCTGGCGATAGGTGCGTTGTAGGCAGCAGCAATCACCTGCCCCGCCCTCACAACAACTGCGCCCACTGGCACTTCGCCAACGGCAGCCGCCAAGTGTGCTTGGCGCAACGCAAGCTGCATAAAGCCTAGGTCTTCAGGACTGGATGTCATGCATTCCAAGCTTGAGCATCCATTTGGCCAAGGCTTGCTCATTAGAAGAGCCACTTGCATAAGTTCGGTACATCGCCTCATGCGATTCGGGCCGGTGCTGATTGAGTTTGATTTTGCACTGCAAGCTCAGAACGTTCAGCTTGAATGCAACTATTCCGTTGAGCATCTTGTGTTGATAGTCTTCGTTCAGTCCACGCCATTGATCGGCATAAGCAGGTTCATGATCTGCGATGAGCTGCTTGAGAAGGTGGTCTTTTTCGGTGGCGTCATCAATTAACTCAGCTTGCACTTTGGCATGAACCGCCAGATAGCTCCAAGTCGGCACTCGCGTTAGGTCTGGATAAACCTGAGGGGACATATAGGCCTGCGGCCCCATAAAAATAACCAACGCTTCAGGCCGTGACTGCAAATAACGCCAATGTGGATTTGGCTTGGCACAGTGACCCAATAAAACAATTTTGCGGGGCTCTTGCACCAAATGCAGGGGCAAATGAGAAACGAAGGGGAATCCTCCGTCGTCATTGCTCACTAGGCTTGCAAAGGGGTGCTCTCTGATGAGTGTGAGCGCATGAAGATCTTCTTTTGCGTTGAATTGCGGCGGCAAATACACGCTAAAAGACCTATTTAAAAACGACGTTTAACCGCCGGGCCTGAAGGCGCTTTGCCTTCAATGTGGCGGAAAGTCACACGGGCTTTATTCATGTCGTAGGGGGAGAGCTCAACGGTGACTTTGTCACCTTCAATGATGCGGATACGGTGCAAACGCATTTTGCCTGCGGTGTATGCGATCAATGAGTGACCGTTTTCCAGAGTGACACGATAACGAGAGTCAGGCAAGACCTCGGTCACGACACCCTTCATTTCGATCATTTCTTCTTTTGCCATGTACTCAGTGTTCTCTAAATTTAAAAATTAAGCCCAAAACAGGCCACAACTCAAACAACCTTCGATTGTAGGTCGTTTGGGTTTAGGTCTTTATTCCCACTCAATCGTTGCCGGGGGTTTGCTTGATACGTCGTAAGTCACGCGGTTAATCCCGCGAACTTCGTTGATGATGCGCCCAGATACCTTCTTCAACAACGCATAGGGCAACTCAGCCCAATCGGCAGTCATAAAGTCGCTGGTTTGAACCGCACGCAAGGCGACCACATAGTCATAAGTGCGTCCATCTCCCATCACGCCAACACTTTTCACGGGCAAAAACACCGTAAATGCCTGACTGGTGAGGTCGTACCAAGACTTACCGGTGGCTTCGTCTTTGAAATTGTGCA
>CAZEAQ010000147.1:0-4066 GCA_964510145.1 uncultured Bordetella sp. | reverse complement strand
ACCTTCGGCCATGCCGTCTTCGATGCTGATGATGGGGTATTTGTCACACCAAGTAGCAAGCATGTCTGTCCATTGCTGGGCGGTGAGTTGAAGGCCTTCGCCAGATAAATGGTATTTGCCGTCTTTGTAGAACTCACTTGAGGCGCAGTCCAAACCAATAGCAATTTGTTCGCCAGCGGTGTAACCGGCTGCAGCGATAGCATCCAAAATCATTTGAATCGCAGCCTCATGACTTGCGACGTTAGGGGCAAAACCCCCTTCGTCACCCACTGCGATGCTCATGCCTTTGTCGTGAATAATTTTTTTGAGTGCGTGGAAAACTTCAGCGCCATATCGAACGGCTTCACGGAAGCTGGGGGCACCCACGGGAATGATCATGAACTCTTGAAGATCAAGGTTGTTGTTGGCGTGTGCGCCGCCGTTGATGACGTTCATCATGGGAACGGGCAATTGGTTGCCATTCATGCCGCCAAAATAGCGATATAAGGGCAAGCCAGATTCCTCGGCGGCCGCTCTCGCGACGGCCATCGAAACGGCCAACAAAGCGTTTGCGCCAAGTCGGCTTTTGTTGTCAGTGCCGTCTAGGTCAATCAATGTTTTGTCCAAAAAGGCTTGTTCAGAAGCGTCTAGACCCAAAACAGCCTCAGAGATTTCGGTGTTGATGTGCTCAACGGCCTTTAAAACGCCTTTGCCCAAATAGCGGCTTTTATCGCCATCGCGCAGTTCAATCGCTTCTCTGCTTCCGGTGGAGGCGCCTGATGGCACAGCCGCACGACCCATCGTGCCAGACTCCAACAAAACGTCACATTCCACAGTCGGGTTGCCACGGCTATCCAAAATTTCACGGGCGACGATGTCAACAATAGCGCTCATTTTTCTTCCTAATTTACAAGTTTAAAAATCAAATACCTTCAACGGCAATCAAACGCATGATGGCTGCGCCCTCGCGGGCAGCTCGCGCTTTTCCGTATTCAGGGGAGTGGTAAAAAGCTTTGGCAGCCTCAAAGCTTTTGAATTTCAAAACCACAACACGTTCTGGAATCCAATCGCCTTCAAGAACCTCAACCTGACCGCCGCGCACGCAGGGCTCTGCGTTGTGGGCTTTAAAGGCTTCGGTAGACCACTTGCGGTACTCCTCGTACTGCTCGGGATTGGTAACACGAACGTTGGCGATGATGTAACCCGATGGCATAGCTGTTTCCTGTTCTGCTTTAGATACCAAAGTTGTTTTCGAGAAACGGTTGTTTCTTAACCAAACGATCCAATTCAACCAGCGTTTCAAGCAGAGCCTTCATGTGCTTCAAAGGCACTGCATTCGGCCCGTCTGACCATGCTTTCTTGGGGGTGGGATGCGTTTCCATAAACAAGCCAGCGACACCTGCCGCCACACCTGCACGAGCTAGGACCGGCACCATATCGCGAGCCCCGCCGCTACTGGTTCCTTGTCCACCTGGTTTTTGAACAGAGTGGGTGACATCGAACACCACAGGCGCACCCGATTTGCGCATTTCTGCCAAGCTCGTCATATCAGCAACTAAGTTGTTATAGCCAAAACTAACGCCACGCTCACAGGCTAGAAAACGCTCTTCCGATAGCCCCACTTCAAGCGCAGCTGCGCGAGCTTTATCGATCACATTTTTCATATCCCAGGGCGCTAAAAACTGCCCCTTTTTAATATTTACAGGCTTACCCGATTGAGCCACTGCGCGAATGAAATCTGTTTGACGGCATAAGAAAGCAGGTGTTTGAAGAACATCCACCACGCTTGCAACCTCTTTGACTTGCATCTCATCGTGAACATCCGTCAGGATGGGAACATGAAGTTGTCGGCGAACCTCATCGAGTATTTTTAAGCCAGCGTCTAGTCCAACACCTCGCTTCGTGTTGCCTGAGGAGCGATTCGCCTTGTCAAACGAGCCTTTGTAGATGAGTGGAATGCCCAAAGAGCCACACGTTTCCTTGAGCTTGCCAGCTACTTCCAGGGACATTTCGAGCCCCTCAATTGAGCAGGTGCCCGCAATCAAAAAAAATGGCTGGTCGAGGCCAACGTCAAATCCACACAGCTTCATGCTCATGCAACCGCCTTCAAATGGTGACGACGAGCTTTGTGCTCGAGTGCCGCCTTGACGTAAGCATTGAAAAGAGGGTGGCCGTCCCACGGAGTTGACTTAAATTCTGGGTGGAACTGCACGCCCATGTACCAAGGATGAACCGTTTGAGGTAGCTCAACGATTTCAGTCAGTTGTTCACGTTGTGTCAGGGCTGAAATGACCAGTCCGGCTTTTCGCAGCGTGTCTAAGTAATTCACATTGGCTTCGTAGCGATGACGATGGCGCTCGGTCACCACGTCGCCGTAAATTTGATGCGCCAAAGTGCCCGGTGCCACGTCGGAGCTTTGTGCGCCTAGGCGCATGGTTCCGCCTAAATTAGAGTTGGCCGTGCGGGTTTGAATACTGCCGTCTGCATCTTTCCACTCGTTGATCAGTGCGATGACGGGGTTGGGTCCATCAGGTACAAACTCTGTGCTGTTTGCGTCTTTGAGACCCGCCATGTGACGCGCATATTCGATGGTCGCGACTTGCATGCCTAGGCAAATTCCGAGGTAGGGAACTTTGTTTTCTCGGGCGAATTTAGCCGAGGCAATTTTTCCTTCAACGCCCCGAATACCAAAACCACCGGGAACTAATACAGCGTCAAACTTTTCGAGTTGGCTGACGTTTTCAGGGTTAATATTTTCCGAGTCGATGTATTCAATTTTGACGCGTGCATGGTTCTTCATACCCGCATGGCGAAGCGCTTCGTTGAGAGACTTGTAGCTGTCGGATAGATCGACGTATTTGCCCACCATTGCGATGCAAACTTCGTTTTTCGGGTTGGCGACTTCATTCACCAAGTCATCCCAGCGCTGAAGATTTGCGGGCTGCGCGTTAATTCGCAACTTTTCGCAGATCAGGCGGTCCAAACCTTGCTCATGCAGCATGCGCGGCACTTTGTAGATGGTGTCCACGTCCCACATGGAGATCACGCCCCACTCAGGGACGTTCGAAAAGAGGCTAATTTTTGAGCGCTCTTCTTCAGGAATCGGGCGATCTGCGCGGCACAGCAAAGCATCGGCCTGAATACCAATTTCGCGCAGTTTTTGGGCGGTGTGTTGAGTCGGTTTGGTTTTAAGTTCCCCAGCCGCCGCAATCCAAGGCACATAGCTGAGATGCACAAAGGCTGTGTTGTTAGCGCCTAATTTGAGGCTCATTTGGCGAGCGGCTTCTAAAAACGGCAGCGACTCAATGTCGCCCACCGTGCCACCGATTTCTACGATCGCAATGTCCACTGCGTCGGGTGTTTCGTAGGCGGCGCCACGTTTGATGAACTCTTGAATTTCGTTCGTGATGTGGGGAATAACTTGAACTGTTTTGCCCAAATAGTCGCCGCGACGCTCTTTGTCTAGAACGCTTTGGTAAATCTGCCCCGTGGTGAAGTTATTGGCTTTCTTCATGCGGGTTGTGATGAAACGCTCGTAGTGACCCAAATCGAGGTCAGTTTCAGCGCCGTCTTCGGTGACAAACACCTCGCCGTGCTGGAAGGGGGACATGGTGCCCGGGTCTACGTTGATGTAGGGATCGAGCTTGATCAGGGTAACTTTGAGGCCGCGGGATTCAAGGAGTGCGGCGAGCGAGGCGGCTGCGATTCCCTTGCCGAGGGACGAGACGACACCGCCAGTGACGAATACAAATTGGGTCATGCCAGATCGGGATTTGGGTTTCCCGGTAGGTGGAAATCGAAATTATAGGCGCTCTGCTACATTGCGAGCCATGTCTGATCTGTCAAACAAACACATCGTATTGGGCCTAAGCGGGGGAATTGCCTGCTACAAGGCTGCTGAGTTATGCCGCAGCTTGATCAAGGCGGGCGCCACGGTTCAGGTGGTCATGACGGAGGCTGCGGCACAGTTCATGACGCCGGTGACCCTGCAAGCGCTCTCTAATCGTCCTGTTTTTGTGTCTCAATGGGATACGCGTGAGCCCAACAACATGGCGCACATCAACTTGAGTCGTGAGGCTGACGCTGT
>CAZEAQ010000146.1:0-4112 GCA_964510145.1 uncultured Bordetella sp. | reverse complement strand
CTTCATAACGAAAAAATTTAAATTTCGCTCAAGTAATTTCTGAACACGCCGAATCATTGGCTATCAAGAGAACATCTTGTAACTTCTTCAACTGATTTTTTGGACTACTAAGGAGAAACACCATGTCCGTTATCAACACTAACTTGAAAGCTCTCGATGCACAAGCTTCTATGGGCAGCGTTGAGCGCAAGATGAAAGCGTCCATGGAGCGTCTCTCCACTGGTCTGCGTATCAACAGCGCTAAAGATGATGCTGCTGGTCTAGCTATCAGCAACCGCATGACTTCACAAATCCGCGGTTACGCAGTTGCTATTCGCAACTCTAACGACGGTTTGTCAATGTCGCAAACTGCTGAAGGTGCGATGGGTCAAGTCAACAGCATGTTGCAACGTATGCGTGAATTGGCTGTACAAGCTGGTAACGGCGCAATGTCTGACGCAGATCGTTCTTCTATCCAATTAGAAGTAACAGAACTGAAAAAAGAAATCCAAAACATTGCCACTAAAACAAACCACAACAACATCAAGTTGTTAGACGGTTCAGCAGGCAAGATTGAATTGCAAACGGGTGTGAATGCAAATGACCGCATGACCATCGGTTTTGACTCCATGCAAACCAAAGACATTGGTTTGGGTTCACGTGCCTCTTTGTCTTCAATTGGTGGAACTGCAACACAAACTCCAGCTTTATCTAGCGGTGATGTGGTGTTGAATGGCGTCGTAGTTGGTGCTTCTTTGACTACCGACGACAAACTCTCATCTGCTAGCAAAGACGCAAGTGCTATCTCTAAAGTAGCTGCTATCAACCGCGTAGCTGAGCAAAGTGGTGTTTACGCTACTGTTGGTAAGACAACTGCTTACGGTACATCGATGGTCTACGCTGCTGGTTCAGGTGCCATCACTGTTAACGGTGTAGCAACTGCTTCTGTCGCTGCAAACGAAGACCTCGAAATTACTCGTGAAGCCATGGTGACTGCAATTAACAACATTTCTCAACAAACGGGTGTTGTTGCTACCAATACGCATGACGACATTCAAGGTGTTGTACTTAGCGCAGCCGATGGCCGCAACATTACCTTGGCATTGGGTGGTAGCTTGACTAGCGCTAACAGTGGTTTAGCAGCTGCAGATACTTATGTCGGTAACTTCGAACTCAGCACAAAAGATGGGTCTAGCTTCACTGTTACCCACGAAGTTGACAAGAATATCGACAATGCAGGTTTGAACATCGGTACATTCCAGCCTAATCTGGCTCAAGCCTCAACAATGGATCGTGCTGTTGCTGCTGCAGGTGCTGCTCCTAGCAATACAACAACTGGTATCTTGAGTGGCAACACTTTGGTGCTGAACGGTGTGGGTATTGATGCTGCGATCGGAAGCGATGATGACTCATCAAGCGCTTACGGCACATCTTCAACCAAGGCTGCTAGCGCAATTGCAATTGCTGCTGCAATTAACAAGAAGTCTGAGCAAACAGGTGTTCGTGCTGTTGCTGAAGCCAACGTTTTGCGTGGTACTGGTTTCACAGCTGGTGCAGTGTCTGACTTGAACATCAACGGTGTGACGATCGCTATCAACTTAGATTCAAACTCTAACCGTGATGACGTATTGACAGCCATCAACAACTACTCTGGCCAAACCGGTGTTGTTGCCTCTGCTTGGGGTGCAGGCGTTCAGTTGACTGCTGCAGACGGCCGCAACATCTCTATCGGTAGCTCTACTGGTACAGCTGCTGAGCTTGGATTGACAGGTGTGGACGTTGGTACAAACAACACTGCTGCTGCGGTTGTTACACATTACGCAAACGTTCGCCTTGAGTCTGACAAGTCGTTCACTGTTGAAAGCGGTAACGAAGGCAATGACAACTTTGCGTTGCTCGGTTTCCGTCGCGGTACTTTCGGCGGCTCTGACAACGGTATGAAAGTTGCTGACGTTGACGTGTCAACACAAGCAGGTTCTGCCAACGCTATTGTTGCTATCGACGCAGCGATCGACACAGTCTCTGCAGCGCAAGCTCGCAGCGGTGCTTACACCAACCGTTTGGAAGCTGTGATTGACAACTTGACTGAGTCAAACCAAAACATGTCTGCCTCACGCAGCCGTATCTTGGACACAGACTACGCGACAGAAACCACTAGCTTGGCTAAGTCGCAAATTATTTCGCAAGCCGCGACAGCCATGTTGGCGCAAGCTAACCAATCGGCACAAGGCGTGTTGTCCTTGCTGAAGTAATAGGTACTCACAGCAGTGCTGTGAACACCAAAAAGGGGCGAGTTTTTACTCGCCCCTTTTTTATGAAAGACTACTTTTTTTACGGATTAAGTAATTAGCTAATTAGATTTAAAAATCTAAAGTAAGAAATATTTTCATTTTTCGCTAAAGTTTTTCCAGTTCAGTCCGAATCTACAACTACCTGCAGTGTCTTTTGTGCGCGGGTGGGTTGTTGTTAACTCGTTGCGCACATCGGCGTCAATCAAGGACTGAAAATGGTTACCTCTGTATCAAACTCTTTAAGCTCTAGTTCTGGAAGCGGCTCCTCCTTTGGCGCCGGCACCGATGTTTCTGGATACACGGCAAGCCAATTAGCCAGTCTGACGGCAAAGCAGATAGCCAACCTCACGACGACACAAATTAGTGCGCTTGATGCCACTGCATTTGCGAATTTGTCGTCCACCCAAATGCAGGCTTTCTCAGCCACTAGTTTGGCGGCGATGTCAACGACGCAAGTTAGCGCGTTGTCTACCGCGCAAATGTCTGCTTTGACGGCGAACCAATTAAAGTCGTTCACAACGGCACAAGTTTCTGCTCTGACCACAGATCAAATTAGTGTGGTGAGTGGTACCCAGCTGGCGGGCCTGAGTGTTTCGCAAGTTCAAGCGCTAACAACAGATCAAGTCAAGAGCATCACCACATCAGCTATTAAGTTGCTGACGGTTGATCAAATGTATGGGCTGATTACGTCGCAAATTGCAGCCCTTGGAACCTCTCAAGTCTCTAGTTTGACTGCCAAGCAAATCGCGGGCATGGAGACGACAGATATACAAGTGCTTAATTCGAGCCAATTAGGGGCGCTCAGTGATAGTCAGATTCAAGCATTGAAGACCTCGCAAGTCGCTGCTTTGACAACTGCTCAAATCGGCAATTTGTCGACAGCGCAAATGGCCGCCCTAACTTCAGCACAAGTAGGTGCTATTGAAACTGCCGATTTAGCACAACTCAGCACGACCCAATTGCAAGCGATGGCAGCCAATGCCATCAAGGGAATGACCGCGGGTCAGTTGACATCGTTGTCGACTTCGCAAGTACAGGGCTTAAGTGCAACGCAAATTGCTGCACTGAGTGCCACGCAAGCTGCAGGTATCGAGACGGCAGACTTGGTGACCATGTCATCAGCCCAGCTTCAAGCGTTTTCAGCTAAAGCGATTGCTGGCCTAACAACAGCACAAATCGCATCACTCACAACAGCACAAATTGATAAGCTGACAGATGTTCAAGTTAAAGCATTGACGACAACACAAGTCGCTGCTTTGACAACCGATCAAGTACAAAAATTAACGACAGCCCAAATTGCGTCTATATCTGCCACGCAGGCTAAAGCAATTGGTACCGATGATTTGGCAGCCCTGGCCTCAAATCAAATTCAAGCATTGACTGCAGGCGCAGTTGGCTCTTTAACTACAGCTCAAATTGCTGCTATTACAACTGCTCAGGTCGACAAACTGACAGTCGCTCAAGTGCAATCACTCAGCACTGCGCAGCTAGCAGCTCTGTCAGATGACCAAGTGGCGGTGCTGACCACCGCGCAGGTGGCGGGTCTGTCTGCAACACAAATTAAAGGCCTTGAAACTGCAGACTTGGTGACGCTCTCTAGCGATCAACTCCAAGCGCTAAGTGCAGCCACGGTGACTGCGATGACGACGGCTCAAATCGCATCGATCACTACAGGGCAAATTAGTCAGCTCACTGTCAATCAAGTCAAGGCGCTGTCGGCCGCCCAAATTGCGGCGCTCTCTGACGATCAAGTTGCAGAAATGACTACAGCGCAAATTAATGCGTTGACAGCCACACACGTTAAATCGCTAACCACAGCGGATGTGGCGGCTTTATCAAGTG